>JBMOHS010000169.1:0-8337 GCA_049317725.1 Blastocatellia bacterium | reverse complement strand
ACCCGATCACGGGCGAAAGAGCTGGCGCAGGATGAACCAGAGGTTGGCTGGGCGCTCGGCGAGACGGCGCATGAAGTACGGGTACCAGAAGCGACCGTAGGGAACATAGACCCGGACACGGTATCCCTCACCGACCAATTGCTGCTGGAGATCGCGCCGGACCCCATAGAGCATCTGAAACTCGTACCGGTCCGGGGAGAGGCCACGCTCCGCAGCGGCTTGGCGGGTCGCGACGATGAGCGCCTCGTCGTGGGTGGCGAAAGCGTGGTAGACGCCGCTGTCGAGCAGCTTCCGCATCAGGTCGAGATAGTGGCGATCGACATCGGCCTTCTCCGGGAAGGCGACCGTCTCCGGCTCGTGGTAGGCGCCCTTGCACAGGCGGACCCGGGCACCGAGTGCGAGCACGCCCGCCAAGTCTTGTTCGGTACGGTAGAGCGCCGCTTGCAGCACGATCCCGACGTTCCCAAACTCCCGAAAGAGCGTCGTAAAGATGCGCAGGGTCGCCTCGGTCTTGGAAGAGTCCTCCATGTCGATGCGGACGAAGATGTTGCGGCGATGGGCCTCGGCGACCAAGCGGCGGGTATTTTCCAGACAGAAGGACTCGTCGATGTCGAGACCGAGCTGAGTCAGCTTGATCGAGATGTTCGAATCGATGCTGGACTCTTCGATGGCCTGCAAGACGCGCAGATACTCCTCGGCGTCCGCGACCGCCTGCGGCGGCGAGGTGGTGCTCTCTCCGAGGTGGTCGAGGGTCGCGCGGATCCCCAGTTGGTTGAGCGCGCGGATGGCAGAGACGGCCTCGGCGATCGTCTCTCCGGCGATGAACCGCCGGGTCACCTGCCGGAAGCCAGGGAGATCCGCGAGCCAGTCCTTGAGCCAGACTTGGCGGGAGAGGTGCAGCAACAGCGAACGGAGGAGGCGGGTGAGCATGGCAAAAGCTCCTGGATAAGGGGTCTTTCAATCGGTACAAGGTCCCTTCCGACCCTTCTTCTAAACCGTCTCGGCGGGGGAGACCCACGCGGACCGTCTCTACTTTACCATAGCTCACCGGGGCTCATCGGGAAGAAGATGGGGGCCCCCTTCTTCCATTGAGGAGCACTCAAGGCCGAAGCCGGCGCGCCGTTCGATTGACTTGACGAAATGCAGGCTCCTGAAATCCGCTGGCAATCCGTTGGCAAATGATCCACGATCGAAGAGGCAACCGAACTTCGACCTTTTGTCTGTATCCAGGTCTGTGCTCACCGTCGTGACGGTTGGGTGCCTTTATTAAGGAGAGAGACTCGATGTCCAGTACCGCGAGACCCGTTTGGCGCCCCTGGGGGCTGCTGCTGCTCCTCTTCAGTCTGACGGCCACCCTGGGGCTGGGTCCAGCAAGTGGACAAGGCCCATCGTCACCGGCGGCCGTGCCGATGGACGAGGAGTTCGCCCGCTCGGTGCGGGAGTGGACGACCCGCCCAGAGTTTCTCAGCCCGCTGGTCGATCACCTTCCCAAGGGGGGAGCGGTGCCGTCGCCGCGGGACATCCTCGGCTACCACATCGGACAACCCAAGACCCTCACCTACACCAAAGAGATCTACCGCTACTATCGCGCGCTCGCCGCGGCCTCGCCGCGCGTGCGGGTCCTCTCGATCGGAAAGACCGACGAGGGGCGGGAGTGCCTCGTTGTCCTGATCGGCAACGAAGCGACCCTCGCGCGGATCGAAGACTACCGCGCCGCGCTGGGCAAGCTGGCCGATCCACGGGGGTTGAGCGAGGAGCAGGCGCGCGCGGTCATCGCCTCCGCCAAGCCGATCTACCACCTCAGCGCTGGACTCCACAGCGGCGAGACGGGCCCCCCGGAGATGCTCATGGAACTGGCCTATCGGTTGGTGACCGAGGAGAGCCCGCTCATCCAGCGCATCCGGGACGAGGTGATCGTCTCCCTCTCCCCCGTGCTTGAACCCGACGGGCGCGATCGCTACCTCGACTGGTACTACCGCTACAAGATCGACGAGACCAGCGAGGAGGACTCGATGGGCGGCCCGCCCTACTGGGGCAAGTACATCTTTCACGACAACAACCGTGACACCAACTACTCGCAGGTGACGATGCGGAATCTGCTGACGTGGTACCTCTCCTGGCACCCGCCGATCATGCACGACCTGCACGAGTCCGTCCCCTTCCTCTACACCTTCAGTGGACAGGCCCCGCAGCAACCCGAGCTCGACCCGATCCTCTACGCCGAACTGCCCTGGTTTGCCAACTTCGAGATGGCGCAGTTGACCAAGTACGGCATGCCGGGAGTCTGGACCCACGCCTTCGTCGACATGTGGTCGCCGGGCTACCTCGCCTTCATGTCGTCGAACCACAACGGCATGGTTCGGATGTACGAGACCTACGGGAACGGCGGGGCCAACACCCTCAAGAGACGGGTCGCCCCGGCCGAGGGCGGACCCGGGCAGACCAGCCGCGAATGGTACCGCCCTTCCCCGCCCTACCGCGAAGTCGAGTGGTCCCTGCGCAACAACACCAACTATATGCAGACGGCCGTCCTCAGCGCCCTGCAGTTGACCTCGGAATTTCCGCAAACGATCCTCGAGAACTTCTACCGCAAGTCACGCAACTCGATCGAGGCGGGACGGACGACCCCTCCGCACGGCTTCCTCATCCCCCCGCACCCCGACCAGACCCGCGTCCAGACAGCGGTCAACCTGCTGCGTCTCCAGGGAATCGAGGTCGGGCAGGCGACCGCCCCGATCTCGCTCAAAGAGGGCAGCTTTCCCGTCGGGACCTTTGTCGTCAAGCGCGATCAGCCCTACGGACGTCTCGCCAAGATTCTCATGGAGAAGCAGGTCTTCCCCGATCCCAACCTGCGGACCTACGATGACACCGGATGGACCCTCGGTCTCATGACCCAGACGCGCATCGTCGCCAGTGCCGACCCGGCCATCTTGACCCTCCCGACCGAGCCAGTCGATCGGTTGGAGTTGCGTGGATCCCTCCAGTCGCTTCCCCGCGCCGTCGCCTACCTGATCCCGGATGAGGGAGCCAACGCGCGGATCACCCTCCGCCAGCGGCTGCGCGACGTGGCGATGCAGGCGCTCGAAGAGCCCTTGACCCTCAACGGGCGGACCTTTCCCGCCGGATCCCTCGTCATCCCAGTCGCCAATGGGGCAGGCAGCGAGTGGCTCTCCCGGCTGCGCTCGACCGTCGAGGCCCTCGGACTGGAAGCGATCGGCCTCGCCGAGCGGCCGACGGTCCGGATGCACGAGGTCGATCTGCCCCGCGTCGCCATGTTCAGCACCTGGGGCAACACCCAGGAGGTCGGCTGGGTGCGACATGCCTTCGACCAGTTCGAAGTTGCCTACGACCTGATCCACCAGGAGCGCGTCCGCGCCGGTCGGCTCCGCGAAGAGTACGACGTCATTCTCATTCCCAACCAGGGACGCAGCGGGAAAGGGCTGGTCTTCGATCTCGAACCGCGCAGCCGCCCCCTCGCCTACACGCGCACCGAACGGTTCCAGACCCACGGCGCCTACGGCAGCTCCGAGGAGATCACCGGCGGGATGGGCCTCCCCGGTGTCCTCGAACTCGAGCGATTCGTCCGCGAAGGCGGGCTGCTCATCACCCTCGGGCAGGCGAGCTTCTTTCCACCTGAGTTCGGACTGACCCGCCGCCTCGAGGCATCGCGCCCCTCCGCGCAGTTCTATGCGCCAGGACCGATCGTCGAGGCCGAGGTGGTCGCCCCGACCCACCCTCTCTTCTATGGCTACCGCGAGAAGACCCTCCCGGTCCGCTACGCCAACGGCCCCCTCCTGACGGTCCGCGCGCCAGATCAGGGACAGGTGTTGATGCGGTTTCCCGGAACCGAGGGATCCTTACTCAGCGGACACATCCGCGGGATCGGGGAGATTCGCCAACGCCCGGCAATCGTCGAGGTCCCCGTCGAGAAAGGACGGGTCCTCCTCTTCGCCACCAACCCTTGCTACCGCTGGCAGAACCACGGAGAGTTCCGCCTGCTCTTCAATGCCCTGCTCCACCATAACGACCGCCCCGTCCCGGCTGCCCCTGCGGAAAAGAAAGAGAAGTGATGGAAGAAGAGTTGACGTCGCCACTCGACAATCTGTCCATGCACCCCACGTGCCCTCGCTGGATCGGGAGGGGGCTGACGGTGGCCCTCTGGCTGCTCTGCCTCTGCCCGCTTGGAGTCACCGCCATACCTCCCCAGGGAGGGCAACAGATCACGGGAACGGTCCTCGACTCCGAGGGGGGCGTCATTGCCGGGGCCCAACTGCTCCTGCTCGACGCGGCGGGCCGGCAGATTGCCGTGTCGATGACCGACGGCGGAGGCCGTTTTAGCCTCCCAAGACAGGAGGGCCGCCTCGTCCTGCGCGTCTTGGCAAGCGGCTTCGCCCCCTATCGCCAGCCGATCGATGACGCGGCTCTCCAACAGCCGCTCAAGATTCGCCTCACCCTGGGAACGGTCGCCGAGATCATCACCATCACCCCGACCCGCAGCGAGGTACGGGTCGTCGACGCGCCGGCCAGCGTCACGGTCCTCACCAGCCGCGAACTCAACTCCGCCGCCGCCCAGACCTTTGACGACCTGCTGCGCCAAGTCCCCGGCTTCAGCATCTTTCGCCGTTCGAGCAGTCTCGTCGCCAATCCGACGACCCAGGGGGTCTCCCTCCGCGGCGTGGGTGCGACAGGGGCCAGCCGGACCCTCGTCCTCGCCGACGGTGTTCCCCTCAACGACGCCTTCGGCGGGTGGGTCTACTGGAGTCGACTTCCCCGCCGGGCGGTCGAACAGATCGAGGTCGTCCGCGGCGGAAGCTCCGATCTCTACGGATCGGACGCCCTCAGCGGCGTCATCCACGTCCTCTCCCGATCCCTTCCGCGCCCGACCATCGACCTCGAACTGACCACCGGGACACGCGGAACCCACGACCTGACGCTCTTCGGAGGCCACCGCTGGAAGAACTTCACCGCCAGCCTCGCCGCTGAGGGGCTGACCACCGACGGCTACTTCCTTCTCGCCCCCGAGCTGCGTGGTGCCGCCGACCAGGAGGCCCGCTCGCGCCACCGACTGCTCGCCCCCCGCTTCACTTGGCAGCCCCGTGAGACCGCCTCCCTCTTCCTGCGCGGCTCCCTCTTCGACGAAGACCGCGACAATGGTACCCGTCTACAAGAGAACCGTACCGCCACCGAATCGCTCGCCGCCGGGGGACATCTCGAAACGCCTGATGGAAGCCGTTGGACGCTGACCCTCTTCGCCAATCAGCAGCGCTTCCACCAGACCTTCACCGCCGTCGCCGCCAACCGCGCCAGCGAGACGCTCACCCGACAACAGTCGGTGCCCTCCCGCGACGCGGGCCTCTCTCTCCATTGGTCCCAGTCCCGTCTCGGCAAACACGCGCTCGTCGCCGGGGCAGATATTCGCGGCGTCCGCGGCACCAGCGATGAACTGGTCTATGCCGCCGGCCGCCCGATCCGCTTCGATAGCGCCGGTGGGCGCCAACGTCGCGCCGGCTTCTTCGTCCAGGACCTCGTCTCGCTCTCCCGCCACTGGCAACTCGCTGCCAGCCTCCGCTATGACACTTGGCGCGACTCCTCGGCGGGAATCGTGCAGCGCACCCTCGCCAACGGTGCCATCCAACCCCGCTTCTTTGCCCCCCGAACCGAAGACGCCTGGAATCCGCGCCTCTCGCTCCTCTTCCGGCCCGTGGAAGCCCTCTCGCTCCGTGCGTCCGCCTACCGCGCCTTCCGCGCTCCGACCCTCAACGAACTCTACCGCGAATTCCGCGTCGGCGATGCCCTCACCCGTGCCAATCAAGCCCTCACCTCTGAACGGCTCACCGGGGGGGAGGCCGGGGCCACCTGGTCCGTCACCGGCCGTACCCTCGTCCGTCTTACCGGCTTCTGGACCGAAACCGCCAACCCCGTCGTCAATGTCACCGAGTCGGTCACTCCCTCCCTCATCACCCGCCAACGCCGCAACCTCGGCCGAACCCGCTCCCGCGGTCTCGAAACCGAAGCGGAACTCCGCCTCACCACCGCGTGGCGCCTCACCGCCGGCTACCTCTTCGCCGACGCCACCGTCCTCGATGCCCCCCAGGACCCCCTCCTCCCCGGTCGCCAGATCCCCCAGGTCCCTCGTCACCAACTTACCTGGCAACTGGCCTACGCCAACCCCCGCCTCCTCTCCGCTGCCCTCCAGTTCCGCACCTCCGGGCTACAGTTCGATGATGATCGCAACCTGCTCCCCCTCCCCCGCTTCTCCCTTCTTGACCTGTCTGCCACCCGTCCCCTTCGGCCCGGACTCGACCTCTTCTTCGCTGTTCAGAACCTCTTCGACTCGCGCTACGCTGTCGCCCGCACTCCCCTCGAAACCCTTGGCATGCCCCGTCTTACCCGCTTCGGCCTCCGCCTCCACTGGGATTGACTCCACTTCCTGGTTCTCGAAAAATAGTTGAACCAATTGTCATTTCTAATAATTCGATGGAAAAAAGGCTTGATTGTTCGCGAGATGGCGTGCTATAAGAATCAGGCCGTGAGCCCGACTCACCAGCAAGCATCCCAAGACGGCTCGCAGCATGATACGATTTGAACCGATATCGACTCATTTTGAATGACACATACAGATGTAAGTTCATTACAGTATGAGTACGATTTTTCTTAATTTCCCCTGGAGCAATACATCAGTTCCATTTTGGCATCGAGCAGAATCGTGAAAGTCATTTTCCTGTATTTTGTTGACGTGTCAGAAATCAATCAGGACTGTTGTATATCCTTGGTAAATGGAAAGATCGCGGGTCGGTTACCAACCCAAAGGAGAAAAATCACAAATGCGAACCTCACGCAAACTTACACATTACCTGATGGCGGTGTTCGCGGTGGCCATGATGTCGATGTCTGCCCTTGCGGCGGATCCGGGTACGGCCTACCCGCAGACATCTGAAGCCAGCGACCAAAAGGCGGGATCTCTCCTGGTCTATACCCTGTACCAGTCGAACGCCACCAACGTTGCGGGTCAGGACACCAAGATCAACATCACCAACACGAACGAGTCCAATCCGATCATCGTTCACTTCTTCTTCGTCAACACCACCTGCAGCGTGGCTGACTTCAAGACGGAGTTGACGGCGAATCAGACCTATTCGTTCTTGACCTCCGATTTCGATCCGGGTACAACCGGGTACATCATGGCGATCGCTGAGAACTATCTCGGTGTTCCCATCCACTTCAACTTCCTTATTGGTGATCTGTACACAAGGAGTCTCAGCGCCGCCGATTCCTATCAGGCGAACCTGGGGGCAATTGCCTTCTCCGCTTTGTGGACAAACCCCAATGACGACACTTCGCGTACGACGAACGTTCAGACGGGTGCTCGCCAAGTCGCTATCCAGATTCCTGGCGGAGATGCTAACGCAGTCTCCAACGTTGCGGGTCTCGATGGCCGGACCACTGGCACCCCTGCTGGTGGCTACAACCGGTTGCCGGCAACGCTCGCCCTCTCGAACATTCCAAGCCGTGCTTCCAATGACCGCACCCTCCTTGTTGTTCTCCGCCCGACAGGTGATCTGTTGACGGGGATGAACTCAGTTGGCTCCATCTTCGGTCTTCTCTTCGATGATGCTGAGCAGTCGCAGAGCTTTGTGATCTCGGGCAACCGTTGTCACGAAATCTTGACTCTGTCCAACAACACGCCTCGTACGGTTCCGCGCTTTGACAGCGTCATCCCCGCGGGCCGCACTGGGTGGATGAAGTTCTGGGTTGGTGGTGGTTCAACCAGTGCTGCAACAGGAATCCTCGGGTCGATGATTGTTTACAATCAGCAGGCTCGGGTCAACTTCGAGGGAGGTCACAACCTCCATCACCTGACCTTGGTCCCAACTGGCCCTGGCACAGGTCTCGGTACAAGTGGAGCTGGCAACACGATCACCATTCCTGTCTTCCCGTTCACGGGTAACTAAGGATTGGTTGACTAATCCAAGTCAATCCTTTCGATTGACTTACAAGAGAAAAGGCTTGGGGAAACCCAGGCCTTTTCTCTTTTCGGCCCTACCTCTGACGAGGCAATCAGACGCGAATGAGATTCGTGTTGGCATTGAGAAAAGAGAGAGGAAGGGCAGGAGGCCAACTGACGAAAAAGAGGCAGGTTGGGAAGGAGGTCCTACCGGCAAGTGGAGATCAAAGGTTGTCGGGTAGAGTGAGAGCTGCTCCCTGTCCTTCTCCTCCAGGATCCAACTCACAAACCGTTGCCAAGCAGAGATTTAGCCCGCATTTCTCATCAGAATTTCCCGGAGCGCCAGATGAGACAGGATTCAACTCTCAGCATCCCTGATTCAGGCTGGTGAG
>JBMOHS010000168.1:0-8383 GCA_049317725.1 Blastocatellia bacterium | reverse complement strand
TAGTGGCGGCTGAGAAAACAGTAGAGGTCGAGCACGTTCCGTTTGAGGCCATATCCAAAGGCCCCGCCCAGCGCGGCCAGAAAGCCGAGGGAAGAGGTCCCAACACCATCGTCGTGGTAGGGGAGCTGTGTTGGCTTGCCTGGATCCGGGTTGAGATCGAGCGCCTGATAGAGTCGCCAGACATTCGTCTTGAAGAGCTTGTTGGCACTGTTACCAGTCCCATCCGAAAAGAGCACGATATTTTTGGGCAAGGCGGAGCCTCCTTCCACGTCAGAACAGGGGAAGAACAGGGATGGAGCAGATCGAAGGAATCAGGAGACTGGAGCAGAGGAACTCCTGCCTTGATCGGGCAACAGGCGAACTGTGCCTGAGATTGATTGAGAAGGCAAGGGAAGGTTCTCCTCTGGCTGCCCCCCGGTTCCGGTTAACGATCTGAGGGGCCGGGGCAGGAATGTCACTCATCAGTGACAGATGGAGCGGGACTTCGACGTTGGTCTGTCAACAGTCTGCGTCAGGGGTCGAGCCGGTCCGTCGAACAGTGATGGTGCAGTCGACTTAACATATTGCATTGAATAGACTTCTCTTCTGTTCCACCATCAACCAGACCTGTGGCACGCCGCTTGCTTTACTCTATCGCGTCAGGAGAGAATCTCCCGAACCAGTGAGATGGATCGGGCTCTTCTGTCCGGGGAGAGGCGAGAAGAATCGCCAAGGGTGACGACATCCCCGAAATGGTAATGAATTACGTATCGGCAGGCTGCACGTTGGGACTGGCCCAACCCCTCCTTGAATCCCCCTTCGTCCTTCCTTTCAGCTCCCCGCCTCTTCCCCGCCCCGATCATCCCACGTGCAGCCGTCAGACCAAGCGTTCCAACGCTGGTGGAAAAAGAGAGAGGCCGTCCGGAGTATCAGATGACTCCCGACGGCCTTTCGTCGATTCTGCTTGGGGAGGGGGCGCTATTTGGCAGGTCCAAAAGCACGGACGTAGCGAACCATGGCAGCGACCTCGGTGGGCTTGAGGGCTCCTTTGAAGCCGGGCATGATGCCAACGCCATTGTTGATGCCATTGGTCAATTGCTTGTTGGTTCGGGACGCCTGCCATTTTGGATCTGTAAAATCCGGGGGCTGCAGGCTCTCCAGTCCTTTTCCATCGGAGCTATGGCATTTCGCGCATTGGGTCTCATACAGTGCGGCGATCGCCTTCCGGCCGCCTTTCGCTTGGGCATTGGGAGGGATGGGAGCCGCTCCGGACCAGAGGGCAGGGCCACACAAGGAGGTCATCAGCAAGACCATCAGCAGGGTAAAGAGCTTCTTCATGGGTACTGTTCCTTTGTTATCGTCTTTTCAGCATCGGCATAACGTTTGGATACACGCCGGGGCGACTCGGGATGAATGAATCGATTGAATCTCGCCCCAACCTCGCTTGATCAGCCCGGTGGAGGGCCCCTCCTCAAGCGTATTTGTATCCTATAATCCTGCTCCCGTGGAAATCAAGCGGGTGTTTCGTCGTGGTCCCAATCACTCCGGAAGGTCATCGGTTGCTGGCTCGGGGAGAAAGAAGCTGAGAAGCAGGCCAACCGCGTAGAGGAGTGTCCCCACGGCCGCCGCGGCATAGGCGAGCCGGGTCGCCGGGGAGCCTTCCGGCATCCAGCCGATGAGGCGGGTCGTCAGCAAGGCGGCCGAGGTTCCGATCATCCGGCCGCCGATATTGGCGGCGAAGCTCTCGCCGGTCCCGCGAAGGTGGGTGGGATAGACGCGAGGGAGGTAGTTTCCCCAGAAGCTGAGCTGGGCCACGGTGAAGAGGCCGCAGAAGAAGATGCCCCACTTGAGCCCCTCCAGGCTGGAAGTAGCCGGAAAGAGGAAGACGATCGGGAGGATGATGAGGCCGGGGATCTGGAAGACCCGAATCAGCCAGCGGCGACTGACGATCACCAGAACGAGGGCCGCGAGAAGGAACCGGCCGACCAGCCCCCCGATCTCTTGCCATTGCTGAACCGTCGCAACGATGGGTCGTTGTTGGGGGCGAGGGAGCAGGCTCACCTCGGCCAAGCCGGGAACGATCTGGGGAATCTGCTGGATGGCACCAAAGGCAATCCCGAGACTGCACGCAAACATCAACGTGCTGACGATCGTCGTTCGCCGATAGGCGGGCTGAAAGAGTTCGCCGAGGTTCGGGCGACGCAACGTCCCCGCCATCTTCTTCTCGCGCCAGACAGGTGATTCCGGCAGGAAGGGGCGAATGAGGATCAACGGGACCGCCGGGATGATCCCTGAGATGAGCAGGTACCGCCAGTCTTCCTGCCGACCGTAGATCAATGGGAGGGCATCAACGTTCCGCGCAATGAGGTAGGCCATCCCACTGACCATGACCCCGCCAAGCGAGGAGAAGGCCTGCGTGTAGCCCAGCACCTTCTCGCGTTGTTTGGGGTGGGAGAAGAGTTCGGCAAGCCAGGCGACGGCCGCCACGAATTCGACACAAACGCCGACAAACGTCGTGCAGCGCAGGAAGAGAAGCACTGGCAAGGAGGTCGCGAAACCGGCGGCAAAGGCTGAAAATGCGTAGACGAGAATGCTCCAGGTCAGGACGCGACGCCGTCCCAAGCGGTCGGTCAGATAGCCCCCGATCAGGCCGAAGATCCCTCCACTGATCGCGGGAACATAGAAGAAGAGATCCCGCCACTGATTGTACTCCGGGCTGCCAAAGGTGAGTCCCCCGAGCCCTTCGAGCGCGGGACGAATGATCAGCGGGAGCATGAGCAGTTCGTAGGTATCGAAGGCGAACCCGATGACAGCGATGACGCAGATCAGCCACTGAATCGGGGTCAACCGCGGCATCTCGTCGGTGAGTGTGGACGTCTGGGACATCTCGAATCTCCTCAATTCCCACCGGGCGCTATGACTGACGGTGGATTGGATAGTTGGGAAAATAACGAAGCAAGGTCGCCGAGGTGGGCGGGGCCGTCAGCCACGAGACAACGACCATCCAGACGGCAGAGAGGAGCGTCATCGGAACGACCGGAAGCAGCCCGAAGATGGTGGTCCCGGAGGGCGTCCGTGCCAGGACTTCGACTCCTTCAACCATCCAGACCACCTGCGGGGTCGGCACGAGCCACTGGAAGACAGCGACGGCAGTCACGGCTGCCGCCGTCCAGAGGGTCGAGGCCAGCGCGCCCCACTTCGTGCTCCTCTTCCAGAAGAGCGCCGCGACCAGCAGCGGCGAGAGGGCCGCAAAGCCGGAGAAGGCATACTGGACCGCCAGATCGAAGATCGGCTGGGGAGACCAGATGGCAATCAGGTAGGCGAGGACGGTCAACAACACGACAAAGACACGCCCCAAGACGACCTGGGCCGCCTCCCCAAAGCGTTCCCGCCCTTCATAGTAGGCAAAGACATCCTCGGAGAACATCGTCGAGAGTGCCAGAATCTGGGAATCGCTCGCCATGACCGCAGCCAAGATCCCGGCACCGAGCAGCGCGGCGAGCCAGATCGGCGCATAGTGCTCGAGCAGGCGCAGGAGCACATCGTCGCCACTCGCCTGACGGCGCAACTGGGCCCGTTCGGCCTCTGTCTGGGGGGTGGCGGGGGCCAAGAGCTCTTGACGGGCCTCGAGCTTGGCCGCAATCGCCGGGACCTCGGTGGCCCGATTGGCAACCACACCCAGAAATGTTGCCGGGAGCCAGATCGCCAGGATGCAGAGGGGGTAGAGGACGATCGTTCCGCGGAACTGGGCCATCCGCCGCGCCGTCAACCAGAAGATCGAGATGTGCGGAAAGGTCAGCGAAGAGAGTGGGATGAAGGTGTAGCTGAAGAAGTAGAGCGGCGAAACCTTCTCGCGGGTCAGCCAGTGGGAGAGGGTTGGGGAGGCCTCCATCTCGGCAATCGCCCGATCGAATCCACCCATCCCGTAGCCGATGACGAGGAGCGCGATCGTCCCGAAGAGCAGAAAGAGCGTCGTCTGAAATGTGTTGACCCAGGCCGTCCCGCGCATTCCCCCAAAGAAGACATAGGCCATGACGACCAGCCCAACCAGTGCTCCCCCCGCCCAGTAGGGGAGACGGCCCCCACTGATCGCCGCCAGTGCCGTGCCGCCTCCCATCATCCCGATGATGATGTAGGGCACCAGCAGCGCGGCTTGGACGACGAAGATGACCGTGCCGATGTGACCGCACTCCCAACGGTCTCGAAACATCTGTACCGGGGTGATGAACCCGTATCGCTTCCCGAGAGCCCAGACCCTTGTTCCAAAGAGATACATGCCCAGGGGAATGACCAATGCCGAGGAGGAGGCCATCAACCCAAAGGTCACGATCCCATTCGCGAAGGCGTGACCCGAAGAGCCGAGGATCGCGAAGGCCGTCATGTTGGTGCCAAAGAGGGAGAGAAGAAAGACGAGCTGGCCCAGCGAGCGCCCCGCCAGGAAGAAGTCCTCCGCCGGATGCTCGGGTCGCGCCCGCCGGAAGGCGAAGATCCCGATGTAGAGAACAATGGCCAGATACCCGAGGACGACCACCGTCGGAAGCAGACTCGAACCCATTATGCCTCCTCCTGTGGCTGGCCATTGCCGGAATCCACCACGTCTGGCCCTGCCAAGCCTTGCTCAAGGTGGGATGGCCAAGCGTGACGCACCAGCAACGCCATCAATCCAGCAACCGCGATGGTGTAGACAATGTGGTAGAAGAGACCGATCGGAAAGATCCCCAAGATCACCGGCCGACTGACTTTCCAATGCCAGAAGTCCTGGTGGAGCAGGTAGGCCATCCCGATGAGAACTGTCCCGAGTACCTTCTTTGTCATGAGCCGCGATACTGCCTGTTCTTGATTCAAGACACGCCCACTGTCTGCGTCGCTGGAAGGGGAGGGGTTCTACCCGGGAAGCGCCCGTGAGCCTCGCGCCACCTGCCTCACGGAGCCCCAGTCCAAGCGTCGATTCGGCAACTACACTGGAAATTGTCGCGTACTATTCCATGTGCAAGCGTTAAATTGCAACCATCCGGCGGCATTGGTAGAGTGATCTCTTTGGTCTGGGGCCTCCCCGTGCTGGGTAGCGGCCCCGAAAAGCAATGGAGCAAGGCAATCATTATGGGAATCATCAGGGCAAAGATCATTTCGGGCGCGTGTTTCCTGCTGGTGACGGGGGGGACGGCACTAGGCCAGACGACGAGTACCATCTCAGGAACGGTGCAGGATCAGACGGGGGCGGTAATCGTTGGGGCGCGGGTCTCGATCCGGAACCTCGAGACCAACCAGACGCGGGAGCTGCGCACTGATGGTGAGGGTCGCTATCTGGCTCCTGAGATGCGAGTCGGACAGTATCAGGTCCGCGCCGAGCAGGAAGGGTTCAAACCATTGGCGAGGAATCTGACCCTGACCATCGGGGAGCGGGCCGTCCTCTCCCTGACGCTCGAAGTCTCAGTCGAACTGAATGTCACGGTTGTCGATTCGGCCCCACTGGTCAACACCTCCTCGGCCGAGCTGAGCTATCTGGTCAGCGAGCGTGCGATCCGGGAGCTTCCCCTCAACGGGCGCAATTATACCGATCTGGCGCTGCTCCAACCCGGTGTCACCGCCTTCCCCCAGCGGGATGGGGGATCGGTGGTCGCCCACGGTCTCGGGATGTCGATCAATGGCCAGGATATCCGCTCGAACGTCTACCTGCTCGACGGCACCCTCCTCAACGACCTGACCAATGGACCTGCGGGGAGTGCGGCGAGCACCGTCCTCGGCACCGAGATGATCCGCGAGTTCCGCGTCGAGTCGAACTCCTACTCGGCCGAGTTTGGGCGAAACTATGGCGGGCAGATCAACGCGATCAGCAAGTCGGGATCGAACCTCTTTCACGGCAGCTTGTATCACTTCCTCCGCAACGACAACCTCGACGCGCGGAACTTCTTCGATCGAGAGCCACTCGGCAAGCCGGAATTCAAGCGCAATCAGTTCGGGGGGACGTTCGGCGGGCCGCTACGCCGGAACCGGACCTTCTTCTTTGGGGGAGCAGAGTTTCTGCGGGAGCGACGGGGGCTGACCATCCAGACGATCGTGCCGGACAACAAGGCCCGGCAAGGCATCCTCACGACACGCAACGCGGCGGGCCAAGTGATCGACAGCAATGTCGGAGTCAATCCCGCCGTGCGGCCATACCTCGAGGCCTATCCGATCGCCAACGGCCCCTCGCTCAACAACGGAATTGGGAACCTCGCCGGCTACTTCTTCGGCTTCAACCAGCGGCTGGATCAGGAGTACCTGCAGGGGCGGATCGACCATCAGATCTCCGACCGGCAACAGGTCTTTGGCCGGTACACCTTCGACAATGCCGCGCAGTACCTCCCGACAGACTTTCCCCAATTTCCGCGGACCTTCCTTTCGCGAAACCAGTTCACGACGGGCGAGCACACCTGGGTCAAGTCGTCGCAAACGATCAACACCCTGCGATTGGGCTTCAGCCGAACCCGGATCGGCCAGGATGTCGAGTCGAATGTGCCGGCGAGCGTCGCGCCTTTCGTCCCAGGACGTCTCCTCGGGTCGATCGACATTGGAGGGATTCCGCGCTTCGGGACGCAGAGTTCGGTCAATGTCCAATTGACGCAGAACGTCTTCAGCCTGCACGAGCAGCTCTCGCACGTGCGCGGACGCCACCTCCTCAAGATTGGGGGCATGGCCGAGCGCTACCAAGCGAACATGGTCAACCCGACCTTCTCGCTGGGGATCTACAACTTCCCGGACTTGGCCGCCTTTCTGGGAAACCGGCCGAACCGCTTCATCGGGCTGACGCCAGCAGCGCAGTTCGATCGGTACTGGCGGTTCACCCTCTTCGGGCTCTTCTTGCAGGACGACATCAAGGTGAGCAACCGGCTGACGGTCAACCTCGGCCTGCGCTACGAGTATTCAACACTGCCGCAGGAACGGCAGAACCGGGACGTCTCGCTCCGCAACCTGACCGACCGGAATGTGACGATCGGGCCGCTCTACCAGAACCCGACGAACCGCAATCTCTCGCCACGGATCGGCTTTGCCTGGGATCTCTTCGGAAATGGCCGGACCTCACTGCGTGGGGGCTATGGGTGGTACTTCAACACCAACAACCAGCAGCACTTGATCGTCACGGTCACCAACCAGCCCTTCACCCCGCGACCGGTGATCATCAATCCCACCTTCCCCAACCCGCCCTTTGAGCGGGCCGGCACGCTCTCGATCCGACCGATCGAGTGGAACATCAAGAACCCGAACCTCCACGTCTACAACGTCAATCTGCAGCAACTGCTGCCGTTCCAGACGGTCCTGACGGTCGGCTACGCCGGGACCCGGGGGCTCCACCTCTGGCGAAACACCGACGCCAACACCGTCGTCCCGGTGCGCCAGCCCGACGGTTCCTGGGTCTTTCCCGCAGGTGCACCGCGCATCAATCCAAACTTCAGCACAATCGAATTGAAGAAGAGTGACGGGAACTCCTGGTACAATGCCTTGATCTTCGAGCTGCGCAAGCGGCTCTCCCACGGGATCGACCTGCAGTCGTCCTACACCTTCTCGCGGACGATCGACACGACGCAGGCCTCGACCTTCTTCTCGGATGCCACCAATGCGACGGTCTCGGCCTTCCCGGAACCGCCGGGACTGGCCTACAACAAGGGTCTGGCCGATTTTCACGCCAAACACAACTGGGTGGTCAATGCGAGCTGGGAGCTGCCCTTCACGCGGGGCCTGCGAGGAACGGCGCGGACGCTCTTTCACGGTTGGAACCTGATCGGGATCACCCAGTTGCGCAGCGGGAATCCGCTGACGGTCTTCCTGGCAGGAAATCGTTCGCGCTCGCTCTGGAACCCCTCTTCGGGACCGGGACTCGGGCAGGACCGGCCGAGCCTCGCCCCCGGGCGAACCTATGAGAGCGCGATCCTCGGACAGCCGGACCGCTATTTTGACCCGACGGCATTTGTGCTACAGCCGACGGGGACGCTCGGAACGACCGGGAGGAACGCCTTCATCGGCCCGAACCTGCGCACCTTCGATCTGGCGATGGTCAAGAACTCGCCATTTCGCTGGCTTGGAGAGAGCGGAACGATCCAGGTTCGCTTTGAGGCCTTCAATCTCTTCAATCGGGCCAACTTCGGAACGCCCGGGCTGCAGGTCTTTGGCGGGGCACCCGACCCTCCAAACCAGCCCCCAACGGTCGCTCCCGCTCCGCTCTCGTCGTTTGGAGTGGTCCGCTCGACGGTCACCTCGGCGCGTCAGCTTCAGTTCGCCGTGCGCCTCTCCTTCTGAGAGGCACCGGGGAAGAGTGAATCTTGGTCCTCCGCGACCATCGTCCGTTCAGGCAAAGGAGACCAATGGCAACAATCTCTCTGGTCGGAGTTCCGTGGGATCAGCAGTCGTCCCTGCACCGAGGCGCGGC
>JBMOHS010000167.1:0-8518 GCA_049317725.1 Blastocatellia bacterium | reverse complement strand
GCGTTGATGTTTCGCCCGCCAACGACATAGCGGAAGATGCCCTGCTTGGCGAGAGGGGTGTAGACCGTCCGGGTTCGAACGTACGGGCTGACCTGCCGCTGACCCTGGTAGTTGAAGAAGAAGAAGGTCCGGTCCTTGATCACTGGGCCACCAACGTCGCCGCCGAACTGATGCTGCAACAAGAACGGCCGGGCAATCCCGTTGAGATTGTTGCCCCACTCATTGGCCGCCAAGGCGCTGCCACGATACCAGTAGAAGAGGTTCCCGTGAAACTCGTTCGTCCCCGACTTGGTGACGAGGGCGACCTGGGCGCCGCTCGATCGGCCAAACTCGGCGGTGGCGTTGCTGGTGATGACACGAAGCTCCTGGAGGGAATCGGGATTGGTCCGGATCGGCGAGAACTCCGATCCACCCGCCGACGATTCGTTGATGTCGATCCCGTCGAGGGTGTAGTTGAACGCGCGGTCACGAGCCCCATTGACGTGCGAGCCGCCCCCCGTGTTGGCCCCGGTGTTGACCCCCGGCTGCAGACGGACAAAGATCAAGGGGTTGCGCCCTCCTGTCCCCGATTCGAGACCGAGCGGAAGGTCGACCAACATCTTGTTGTCGATCAGCCCCCCCAGGTTTCCCGAGGTCGAGGTCTGGACGCGCTCGAACGAGCCGACCACTTCGACCTGCTCTTCGGTTCCGCCAACCTCCAACTCGACGTTGACCGTCAACGGGACCCCGATCGTCAGGATGTTGCTCCTCGCCACGAGGCGCTTGAAGCCATCCATCTCAACCGTCACCGTGTAGGTCCCCACCTGAATCGCTTCGAAGATATAGACGCCGGTCGTCGACGTGACGGCGGCAAAGGTGGCGCCTGTTCCCTCGTTGGTCAACGTCACACGGGCCCCGGCGACGACCGCTCCCGTCTTGTCACTGACCACTCCCGTTACGCGCGAGGTCGAAACTTGCGCCTGCAACACTGCACCTAGAAGACCCACCAGCACCAGGCTTTGAATCGCCCAGATAGTATGGTTTGCTCGGGTAAACTCTCTCTTTCTCATCCATCCCGTCATATCGTTTTCTCTCCTGTTGTCCTCTTGCCTGCTTGCTGCCTTCTTGGTTGTACTACCCAAGAACCTGCCAACTTTCTTGCTCCGACAATTGCCAGAGCCCGTCGAGCTGACCGAAGTGGCTCTTTCCCACCATCACTGACCTTTTTCTTATCCAATGATGACTGAATCCAATATTGCTGAATCCAAGACCGCTGTGCTGAGCTGCCAGGGGCCCCAGCTTGGCTGGTGGCGGGCAATTTTTCCCGCTCAATTCTGCTGATTCAAGCCTGATCTCTCCCCGCCGGAGTCAACTGGCCAATGATCCTCAGTTGGATAGGCTGCTTGTTCGTCGCCAATGGGTGCTCGTGAATTGGCACAGGGATGTTCCGTGTGTTTGTTGGTCAGTTTATTAATCATGGAACTGATATGCACAAACTATGCCCCCTCTTGCGACAATGCGCGGCGGGGAGAACGGAAAGATTTCCTTACCAGTTTATTTTCTGTCAATTAAAAAATATCAGCCGATCAACGAGCCATCTGTGATTCGCTGTGTTCATTCGCCCATCCGTCTCTTCCCATCCGAAAAATCGTATTTTGTCCATAAATTCGGAAAAGATTGAAGAATCAACCCGCCACATTCCTGCGACGATCGAGAGAGTTATCATCTTGTCGGTTGGGGGGAGGGAAAGGTACGATGACGAAGGGGTCGTGCGTGCGATCCGGACAAGCAGAAAACGACGAGGAACATGGCGTGGAACCAATCTCCCATTTTTTCTATTCGCACCGCCTGAAGTTACAGCTCTGGGACTGGGGGGCGGAGGGGCGTCCCCCGCTGATGCTGGTGCACGGAGGGCTCGATCACGCGCGGAATTGGGACTGGGTGGCGCGGGATCTCTCTGCCGACTTTCACGTGTATGCACACGATCTGCGGGGGCACGGCAACAGTCAGCAGGCACCTGGGGCGCTCTATTCGATTGCCGAGCACATCCTCGACCTCTCAGCCTTGATCGATGCGGTGACGGACGGGCCGGTCGACGTGATTGGGCACAGCCTGGGCGGGATTGTCGCCTTGCTCTACGCGGGAATCTATCCGGAGCGGGTGCGGAAGGTGGTCTCAATCGAGGGGCTTGGTCCCCCGCCGACTCATGCGGTCCACCATCCGGCTCCGCAGCGATACCGGCGCTGGATTCAACAGATCCGGAACTTGGAGACGCGCGATCCACGTCGGTACCCAGGGCTGGATGCGGCCGTCGCGCGGATGCGCGAAGCCAATCCCCATCTCCGGGAAGATGTCGCGCGCAATTTGACTCTCCACGGAACCAATTGGAACCCGGATGGATCCCTCAGTTGGAAATTTGACAATTTCGTGCGGGTCTTCCCCCCGGTGGGGCATCATCGAGGGGATGCGGAGGAGATCCTCGCCGCCATTACCGCACCGGTCCTCCTCTTCTGGGGGATGGAGAGCTGGGCGAAGAACCCGGAAGAGGATGGCCGAACGACTGCACTGCGGAACTACCGGTTGATCTCCGTGCCCGAGGCAGGGCATTGTGTCCACCACGACCAGCTCGCCCTCTTCCTGCGCGAGACCCGGAGCTTCCTGTTGGATCGTCCGAGTGAGACGCTCTAGGCGAGAAGAGGGGCGAGGGATTAGGGGCGAGGGGGAAGGAGCGAGGGGCGAGAGAAAGATGAGGAGCGTGTGGACGATTCGCCTCTTGAAAAACCTCCGTCCCTTACTCACCCTTCCCCCCTCACCCCTCGCCCCTCTTCCCCCCCTCTCCTAAGGCGCTTTGGCCGAGGCAAGAATGTGCTCTACTTGCGCCTTGGTCTCGGGTGGAGCGTCAAAGCCATGGAAGCAGGAGACGAGGAGGATGCCGCGGGGGGTCTGGAGAACCACCGCCCTTCCCTCGAAATCGAGCGGCGGTTCGCCTTCCGCAATCTGAAAAGCCGCAACGAGTTCGAGATGAATACGAACGATGTCCTCCGTGGGCCGCTCGATGTGATGATTGATCTCCTCCATCTGCTTGATGCCCTCGCCGGCGCGCAGCCCGTGCATGATCATCGCCAGAATCAGCTCACTCTGCTTCTGGTGCGCATTGGGGAGCCCATTCCAGACGACATAGACAAATGCCTGATCGGGGGGAGACTGGAAGGTTGCCCCGGCCTCGATCCCCTTGCGTTGCCGGTCGGCCTCGCTGACCATCCCCCCGCGCCACGAAGCCGGAACCTCGAACGAGTAGCGACTTGCTGGATCGACCACTTCCTGATAGCGAATCGAGGGAGCCGGCGGGGAGACTGCCCGGCCGTCCTCTGCCACGATGGGGGCCGGAGGGGAGGAGGGGAGAGGGCGATTCGACGTCGGCACGGTGGTCGAAGCCCAGGCCAAGGGAGGTTCGTATGAGGCAACAAAGAAGCTCTCGATCACTCCCCGCGCCTGCAGGGCAGCTCCGGCTTGGCGGGCCTTCGCTGGCGTGGCAAAGCGGCCGTGACGCACCCGGAAGAGGGTCCCTTTTCCTGCCACTTCACTTTTGACGACGTAAACGGCCAAGCCAGCCGCCTGGAGGGCTTCGAGCCGGACATGAGCGGCTTCGAGGGAGGCAAAGGCGTCGAGCTGAACGACGTAGCCCCCCCAACCTCCTCTTTGGACGGCCGCTGCCATCACCGAGTCGGGAAGAATAGCCCATCCCAGGAGCCACACCAGAAGCACAGGGGCAAAGACTTGCTGGCTGCCCCGAAGAGCCCCACGAAGGCAGGAGGAGAGAATCGACATCGTCCGTACAACCTCTGATCACAACCAAACGGCGGCGGATCCCAGTGATCCGGAGGCAGCCTCTTCCGCCAAGGGGCTATCACTTCTAAGACGAAGCGGCCACGACGCTCTCGTCAGGGTGTTGCTTGGCGGGGGAGGTGGGCTGCCCCTCCCCCGCTCTCAGTCCATCTGGTGACACTTCCCTTCCTTCGACATCCGGACAGAGAGAGATTACACCTTCTCTGGGACGACAAAGGGGGCTCGATAGGTGCGCCGGAGCATGGCATTGGCGGCTGCGTCATTGCGGATCTGCTCCTTGACCGGATCGAAATCGATCGACCGACCTGTCAGGTAGGAGATATTGGCGAGGTGCATGGCAGCAGAGGAGAGGTGACCCTCTTCAATATCCGCCACGAGGTCTTCACGCTTGCGGGAGCGGACGGCTTGGATGAAGTTGACCCAGGTGCTGCCCCCCTCACGGCGGCTCGGCCCCGGCTCCTGCTTCTTCCCGAGATAGGTCTTGTAGGAGGTGTAGCCGTCGATGGCCATGAAGCCCTCTGATCCGTAGAAGATATTGCCAATGCAGTTCGAATCGGTGACGAGTCCATTGGCATCCCGACGCTGACCGATTCCCGCCTCGTTGTTGGTCATCCAGTGACGTACCTCGAAGACGAGCATGACCTTCTTCCCCTTGCGGTCATACTCGAGGGTAGCAACTTGGGTATTGGGGGTCGTCTGGTCGTCGTCGAACATGTAGTGAGCGCCCATCGACATCACCTTGGTGGGCAAGGTCACGCCGAGCCCCCAGCGGGCAATGTCCATCTCGTGAATGCCCTGGTTACCGATGTCCCCGTTCCCGTAGTCCCAGTTCCAGTGCCAGTTGTAGTGGAACCGGTTGGGGTTGAAGGCCCGCTTCGGTGCTGGCCCGAGCCAGAGGTCGTAATCGACGCCCTCCGGGACTGGGGCATCCACCTTCTTGCCGATCGTGTCGCGCCACTTGAAACAGAGTCCCCGGGCCATGTAGACATCCCCGATGACACCTTCCTCCAATTTTTGCATGGCCTCGCGGAGCGCGACCGAGCCGCGGCTGTTGGTGCCGTGCTGGACGATCCGATTGTACTTGCGAGCCGCCTCGACGACCTTTCGGCCTTCCCAGTAGGTGTGGGAGCACGGCTTTTCGAGATAGACATCCTTGCCGGCCTGACAGGCCCAGATCCCCATCAGACTGTGCCAATGGTTGGGGGTGGCGACCGAGATGGCGTCGATCGATCTGTCCTCGAGCAATTTTCGCAGATCGACATAGCCCTTCGGGCGTTTCCCCGAGGCCTTCTCGATCTCGTCCGCGCGACGCGCCATCACGGAGTTGTCGATATCACAGAGCGCGGCAATCTCGACATTCTCCATCCGCAAGTACTCCCGGATGTGAGCGTTGCCTTGGCCGCGAACTCCGACCACCGCCACGCGAATGGTCTCATTTGGGCGGCCTTGGAGAATCGAAAACCCCTCGGCAATCTTGGTTGCCGCAGAGGTGGTCGCGAGTACTCCCGCAGAACGTGTTACAAAATCCCGACGTTTGATCATCGTGCTTCCCCCTGGAGATGGATATGGTTCAAGAACCCAACAATGGCGCTAAGGTACACCGAACCGAAAGAAACAACAATGTCGGCAACCGAACCAAGACCAGTTTTTAGGTGCCAAGATCCCAAGGGTTCAGAATCGAAGCAGGGCGAGCAGATCCGTGCCATAGCGCGCGATCCGGACAGGCCCAAGACCGTAGATGGTCGTCAGTTGATCGAGAGTCCTCGGGAGATCGGTGGCCAGTTGGGCCAGCGTCCGGTCGGGACAGATCAGGTAGAGGGGAACCCGCTCGCGATCCGCCTGCTCTTTCCGCCACGCCTCGAGCCGAGTGTAGAGGCGCTGCTCGGCTGACGTCAGCGGGCGAGGGAGGATCGGGGGGCGTACCGAAGCAGGGCGCTCCTCTTCCGGATCGCGGGGAGTACCACGGGGATGGAGCCGCGCTCGCCGGAGTTCCGCCGGCCAGCGCCCCTCCCCCTCCAACCGTTCGGCGAGTGCCTGATAGACGCGCAGCGCGACCACGGCATCGAGTGCGGCATAGTCGAGCTGGGCCCGATCGAGCGGACGGCGACGCCAGTCACTTCGTTGAAACTGTTTGTCGAGAGGAACCCCGAGAAGGTGCTCCGCGACGGAGGAGAGGCTGTGCGAGGAGAGTGTCAGCGTCCGTCGCGAAAGTTTGAGCGTGTCAACCATCCCGTTGACGGCAAACCCATGGCCCTGCAACACCCCCTCATCGAAGCGAGCGTTGTGCGCGACGAGGGTCACCTCGGGGTTCTCAATCAGAGCGCGGGCCGCTTCAACGCTGGGGGTCTGGCCATCGAGGATGAGCGTCTCTCCGCTGGGAGCCGCCAATTGGAGGAGGCTTAAGCAATTTTGAGACTGTGGGCCATCGCGAAACGTCTCGGTGTCGAGTCCAAGGACGGAGACTCCGGCCCACCGCGACAGCCAATCGCGCGCCTCCTCTGGATCGATCAGGTAACGATATGGGACGCGCTCGATCACACGGGCCCACCTCCAGCCAAGTCGCCCTCCTCCCGACGGGCATAGACACGGATGACATCCCCGAGATTGAGCCGCAACGTTCGATCTTCGACCCGCAACCTGTTTGCCAAGCGGACGAGGAGCCGCGCAGTTCGCGGATGGTTTCGACCAATCCGGCTGATGAAGAGCCGGACACTCATCGACTTGCCGACGTGCCGAGAGGAGAGGACTGTCCAGCCCTCTTCCTGCAAGAGGCGGCCCAACGTCGCCGGAGAAAAGAAGAAGAGGTGGTCAGGAATGATCTGTCGCCACCGCTCCCCCAGCAGGCGAAACCAGATCGTCTCGACATCGGGAGTCTCAAGGACGAGTGCCCCACCCGGTCTGACCAGTCGCCGCAACTGTCGAAGCTCGCGGCGGGGATCCCGGAAGTGCTCAAAGACGTGGTAGAGAACGGCCAGATCGAACGAATCGGGTGGCAGCCCCGCCTCGGCAATCGATCCGCGGAAACAATGCAGTCCCCGGGAGTGGGCGACTGACGCCGCAGCGGCATCGGCTTCGATCCCCTGGACGTCAAACCTCGCCTGTGCCGCGCGCAGAAAGTCTCCCGTGGAGGACCCGACCTCGAGAAGCCGCGCGCGGGATCGGACCGGCCCGGTTTCTCCTCCCAGCGTCTCTGGCGCCAGACGGGCCAGCACGTCGAGGAGATCATCGAGCCTTTCCGCAGCCATCTGCTGACGCCAGGGGAGCTCCCGCTCCTCGACGCCCGGCTCGACCAGCGACAATTCCCGCGCACGCCGGGAGAGACGACCCATCTCCTCGCCAAGCGCTGCCCCCGCTGGAGCCCCTCCCGTCGCCGGACTGAGCGAGACGGCGACGAGCCCGCAATCGCGACAACGCACCAGCGGTCCCTCAAGTCTCTTCGTAACGAAGAGCGGCTCCCGCTCCATTCCCCCACAAAGGGGGCAGGCGTCTACTCCTGTTTGTCCTAACGGGTTGTCGATTGGAAGGCCTCCCGATAGAGCGCGAGGGTCCGTCGCGCCGTCTCCTGCCAGTCGAACCGACGAGCCTGCTCCAGTCCTGCCGCCCGCATCGACGATTGTCGGGCTGGGCTGGTCAAGACATCGAACATGACGCGCTCGATCGAGGCTTCATCGAAGGGATCGATCCACGCCGCCGCCTCGCCACAGACCTCGGGGAGGCTGCCGACACGGCTCGTCACCACGGGAACCCCACAGGCCATCGCCTCGATCGGGGGCAGTCCGAACCCTTCGAAAAAGGAAGGATAGACCAGCAGATCGGCATTCCGATAGAGCGCGGGCAGCGCCTCCTCCGGAACGTATCCAGTGCGGACGATCTGACGCGCCCAGGGCTCTTCCGCCACCTGACGGTGGATCTCGCCGGTCAGCCAAAGATCCCTCCCGGCGATCACCAGTTGGTGGTTAAGCTGCGGGTAACGACGCCGAAGCGACCCATACGCGCGAATCAACCGCGGAAGGTTCTTCCTCGGTTGAAGGCTCCCCAAGGCCAGAATGTAGGGACCGGCGATCCCCCACCGTTCCCGGACGGATGCCGCTTCTCGAGGATCTTCTGGAGTTGGCTGGAAGCGCGGCTCAACCCCGTTGTAGGTCACCACTACCTTCTCAGGGGGCAATCGATACGTCCGCAGCAGGTCCTCCCGCGAGAACTCAGAGACGGTCGCGATACGGGCCGCCCGTCGCGCCGTTCCCCGGACGGTCAACTTCATCTGCCAGCTTCCGCGGCGCGTAAAGGTCTCGGGATGATGCTCGAAGGCGAGATCGTGAATCGTCGCCACCACCGGCACGGGACAAAACGGAGGAGCAGTGTACTGCACGTGGAGCAGATCGACTGGGCGCCTCCGCAACTCGACAGCCAGCGCAACCGGGGCCCGCACGATCGGCGTCGGCCGTGGCAGTCGACGGACGGAAAAGTTTGGATAGGCTCGCGCGCAGAGCGACCCCCACTCTTCGATCGCCTCCCGTTCCGCAAGGTAGATCGAGTAGCGATTCTCCTGATCGAGCTCCGCCAGCGCCAGAATCAACTGGCGGATGTAGGTCTCATTCCCCCCTTGTCGGGCGCCGATCGCGTGCGCGTCAATTCCTATATGGAGATGCCTCATCGAGTTGCTATGGAGCTGTTTCATCGAGTCAGGGAGGGT
>JBMOHS010000166.1:0-8793 GCA_049317725.1 Blastocatellia bacterium | reverse complement strand
TTTCCCTGTGGATCGAGGACCCCGGCCTTGAGTGTGACATAGACTTTGGCGAGCATCGAAGAGAGCCTTTCTGCACGGTGGCCAGCGGTAGAGGCCCCTGCTGGGCTAACGTCCTTTGCCAGTAAAGACACGGGCAAAGACACGGTCGACATTCTTCAGTTGGGTATGGACATCGAAGGCACGCTCGATCTGTTGCGGGGAGATCGTGCGGGCGATATCGGGATCGGCAGCGACGAGGGTACGAAAGTCACGGCCCTCATCCCACGAGACGAGTGCGTTGCGTTGGACCCAGTAGTAGGCCTCTTCGCGGGCCGCGCCGGCAGCGGTCAGTTCAAGGAGAAGCTGCCCGGAGAAGACGAGCCCACGGGTCGCGTGGAGGTTCTCGAGCATGCGCTGTGGCTTGACGACGAGGGTCTCAAGCAGAGAGGTCACCTTGGCCAGCATGTAGTCGAGCGCAAGACAGGCATCGGGAAGGATGACGCGCTCGGCGGAGGAGTGGGAGATGTCGCGTTCGTGCCAGAGGGCATTGTTCTCAAGGGCGGTCACAGCATAGCCGCGCAGGAGGCGAGCCATTCCACAGAGCCGCTCGGAGAGGATCGGGTTGCGTTTGTGGGGCATGGCGGAGGAGCCCTTCTGGCCGGGCTTGAAGTACTCGTGCGCCTCACCGACCTCGGTGCGCTGCCAATGGCGCACCTGGAGCGCCATCTTCTCGATCGAGGAGGCAATGATCGCCTGGACGCAGACAAATTCGGCGTAGCGGTCGCGTTGAATGACCTGGGTCGAGACGCTGGCGGGGCGCAGCCCAAGAAGGAAGCAGACCCGTTCCTCGATCTCCGGATCGAGGTGGGCAAAGGCCCCAACGGCCCCGGAGAGCTTGCCGTAGCTCACCGCGGCGCGGGCCCGCATCATCCGGTCCATGTTGCGCCGGTTCTCCTCGAACCAGAGGGCAAAGGTCAGGCCGAGCGTGGTCGGCTCGGCGTGGATGCCGTGGGTCCGGCCGATCATCGGGATATCTTTGAACTCGTAAGCCCGTCGCTTGAGGACGTCACTGAGCGTCTGGAGTCGGGCAACGAGGAGATCCCCCGCCTCGCGCATGAGCAGCGCATTGGCGGTATCGACGACGTCGGACGAGGTCAGGCCATAGTGGACCCAACGGGCCTCTGGGCCGATATTCTCCGCCAGGTTCGTCGTGAAGGCGATGACATCGTGATCGAGCGTCTTCTCCAGTTCGTGAATGCGCTCGACGGAGAAGGCGGCCTTCGCCCGGATCGTCTCGACCGCTTCGGCCGGGATGTGGCCCGCCTCGGCATTGGCCTGACAAGCGGCGAGCTCGACCTCCAGCCATTTGCGATAGCGGTTCTCTTCTGTCCAGATGGCCCCCATCTCGGGGAGCGAGTAGCGTTTAATCATGGGTCGTCTCTTCGCGATCGTCTGACGGAGCCTCGGCTCCGAAGGTGTGCGCTTGGCGAAAACAGAGGAGGCTGAGGGCCGCAGCGCCCAGCGGGATCAGCCAAGCAATCCGGCCGTCCCCGAGTGAGGAGTCGGCCGAAGGGGGTCCAAGCAGGAGCGCGGCAGTCCAGGCGAGGGAGATGGCCGCCAGGGCGATAGCGGCACGGCGCAGGGATCGTCGAGGGGTGGTCACAGCATCGCTCAAGGTCAGGGCTCCCTTCCTCGATCAGGGTCTGGCGCGAGAATGCGCCGCCTGGATTGGACGCTCAAGCCCGGACGGGCCGGCAGGACTTCGATCCGTCGGCGCGATTCATCGCCCGGGCGGGGCTCCGTGATGAAAGTGAGACTATACTGCGCCCCGATCTCCCGCGCCAAGGGAGCGGCCGTCGCCAGCAGCTCTTCGTGGTTGGCCGGCGAGTGGTAGACCCCACCGGTCTGCTCGGCAACCAGCCGGAGTTCGTGGCCCTCGCGCTCGAGATCGCCAAGGTAGCGCCGAAGCTCTCCGATCCGACGGGCCGAGTTGGTGTTGAACGCCTCGTGGGTCCGCATCCAGTCGACGGCCAGCTCGATCTCCCGCCGCAGCGCCGCGGCCCAGCCAACGACGAAGACGGTCGCCTGGGCGGCTTCGAGGGCGCGGAGGGCACGCTCCCGGCCAACCTTGCTGGCCGAGTCGATCCCGTCACTGAGGAGGACGACCAAGCGGCGCCCCTCGCGCTTGGTTGCCAGCTTTTCGGCAGCGAGGTGGAGGGCGTCGTGGAGGGTCGAGCGCAGGCCGATCCGGTAGCCCGATTCGAGGGCCCGCTTGGCCTGGGCGTGATCCCGTGTCCAATCCTGCAGGAGGCGCACGCGATCGGAGTACTGGATCACTGCCACTTCGTCGAGTGGGGAGAGTTGAGCCAGCAGCTCGACGGCGAACGTGTGCGAAGTCGGCCGGGCGAGCTGCGAGGCCTCGGCGGGGCGCTTCTCCCAGATCGGGCCCTCCTTACCGCGATAGCGCTGGGTCGGTCCGTTCTTGAAGGTCCCAAACTCGTTGGCCCCGTCGAGGAGCAGCAGGAGGTGGGCCGGCTCACGCTTGAGGCTCGCCACAGGCCGCGACTCCCCCTCCTCGAGGACGAGGACTTGGTGCGGTTGCAGATCATCGACAAGGCGACCGTCCGCATCGTAAGCGAGGAGTGGCACGACGACCTCGAGCGTGGTCAGGCGGAGAATCGGCGCAGGAGACTGCCCCTGGGGCCGCCGACCGGACTGGGCTTGGGCGTCAAGCATCCCGCCGCCAAGCAGCACGACGAGGAGCGCCACGCGCCAATCAGACCACGGCCATCCCTCCCTTGCCATCGGCTCCTCCTCCCTCCCAAATATCACAAGGACGTCACAAGTTGAGCCAGTCGCTCGGCCCGTCGTAGCACGCTACGCGGACGCGCTCCTCCGCCCGCGCCGAGAAGAGTGGGCCCCGCTCTTCCAAAGCCTGCACCGCCGCCTGCTTGGCCAGAAGGGGCAGGTTGGTGTTCTGCGAGAGGTGCGCGAGGACAATGTGGTGGGCGGCACCATCGAAGTCTTCCCGCAGGAACCGCGCCATCTCCGTATTGGAGGTGTGCCCCTGTCGGCCGAGAATCCGCTGCTTGAGCGCCCATGGATAGTAACTGCACGTGCGGAGCATCTCGATTTCGTGATTGGCCTCGAGGATCAGGGCGTCACAGCGGCGAAAATGGTGCGCGAGGACCTGATCAAGATAGCCCAGATCGACGGCGAGCCCCATCCGAATCCCTGCCGCCTCGACCGTGAAGGCGAGTGGATCGGCAGCATCGTGGGGGATGGCAAAGGGCTGAAAGGTCAGATCCCCGATGGCAAAGGCTTGCCCAGCGGCCAAGGACTCTCCGCGTCGAATCTGAGGGAGCTTTTCGCCAAGCCGGCAGGCCTCGAGCGTCGCGGTGCTGGTGTAGACAGGGACGTCGAGCAGCTTGGTCAGCGCGGCGAGCCCACGGGCGTGATCGCCGTGCTCGTGGGTCAAGACGACCGCGTCGAGCTTGGAGGGATCCTCACCGATGGCCTGCAGGCGGCGCACCGTCTCACGGCCGCTCAGTCCGCAATCGATCAGGACGCGGGTCTGCCCCGCCACCACCAGCGTCGCATTGCCGGCACTCCCACTCCCGAGGATGGCAATCCGCATCAGGGCTCCTCCCGGGCTGGACCAGACCTGCCCAGGCGCCGCGTCGTCTGCTCCGTCACGCTCCCCTGCCCTGGCTCGAAGCGGCCTGCCGGCGTCTCTCGGCCGACAGGAGGCAGGCGCTCCACTCGGCTATCGAAGGGCCCGCTCTCCTCCCGCCGCAGTTGCCAATACTTCCCCAAACCCTTCCCGATCGACGCAAACGCCGGTATCAGCAACCAGAACCACCAGAAGGATCCCCCGGGAAAGAACCGCCAAACAAGCAGCGCCACGACAAACATTCCAACCCCGCTGAAGAGGTTCTTCGAGATCGACTCGACGGAGGGAGGTCCCTCTCTCCTCTCCCGCCCTCCCTGGACCGAAGATGGGATGGCAGGGGTGGCAGGAGTGGCAGGAGTGGCAGGAGTGGCCGGCAACTGGCCGCTCAGTGCCTGCGGGATGAGACTGACATTGGCTCCACAAGCCCGGCAGTAGCGCATCCCATCGATCGGTGCCGCACAGGCTGGACAATACATCGCGAGCGCCTCCTTATCTCAATCGATCCCGTCAGCAGGCCCCCTCAGCAGGTGAGGTCCTCGCGCCCGAGGGTGAATCCGTCGAGTTCGCCGAGAACGGTTGCTGAGAGGTGGTTGGAATCGAAGATCTGACCGGCCAGCCGATGGATCGCGGCTGGTGTCACGGCCTCGACGCCAGCCGTGATCTCTTCTGTCGTCAGATGTCGACCGTGCGTCATCTCCTGCTGGGCCAGCGCGCTCATCCGCGAAGAGGTCGACTCGAGGTTGAGAACCAGCGAGGCCTTCAACTGCTCCTTGTTGCGATGGAGTTCCTCCTCCTCCACCGGCGCCGCTTTGAGGCGGCGGACCTCGGCCATCGTCGCCTCGACGGTCTCCGTCAACCGCTCGGGCGACGTCCCCGCGTAGATTGTCAAATTCCCGCAATCAGAGAAGAGATTGATGGCGCAATAGATCGTGTAGACCAGCCCGCGATCTTCCCGCACCGACTGGAAGAGGCGCGAACTCATCCCTCCGCCGAGGATGACGCTCAACAGATGGCACGTGTAGCGATCCTCGCTGACTGCGGAGGGACAGGGTGCCCCGACCACCAGATGGGACTGCTCGAGCTCCTCCCGGGCGTGCAGAACAATCGGGGCCGCCGCGACCGGGATCTGTACCGGTGCCAGCCCCCCGCCTGCCGGGAGATGGCCATAATGACGTTGCGCTAGCCCCACCACCTCTTCGTGTGGAATGTTCCCAGCCGCTGCCAGGACCAAGTTGCCCGGCACGAAGATCTCCCGGTAGTAGGGCCAGACCAGCTCGGGCGTGAACGCCGCCAGCGACTCCCGCGTGCCCAGAATTGGCCGGCCGAGCGGGTGGTTTGGATAGATCCCCTCCGAAAAGAGATCGAAGATGATGTCGTCCGGCGTATCTTCCACCATCTTCAACTCTTCCAAGATGACGTTGCGCTCCTTCTCCAGTTCGAGGCGGTCGAAGACCGGCGCTGTCACCAGGTCCGCCACCAGCTCAAACGCCCGCGGCAGATGCTCATCGAGCACCTTGTCGTGAAAGCCGACGATCTCCCGCCCGGTGAAGGCGTCGAGATTGCCTCCCAGTCGGTCCGCCTCCGCGGCGAGCTGGGCTGCCGTGCGCGTCCGGGTTCCCTTGAAGAGCGCGTGCTCGATGAAATGGGTCAAGCCGTGCCGGTCCGGCGTCTCCTGTCGTGACCCTGTCTTGAGAAAGATCCCGAAGCTGACCGATCGAACCTGCGTCATCTCCTCCGAGATGACGGTCAGGCCATTCTCCAACCGGGTCTTTTGTACAGGTGTCACGCTGCTCCTCGCCTCTCCCGTCCTTCTTGCCATCAACAAGCCCCCTCCTGCTCGCCCACCTTCCTGGCTCCTCCATCTGCTGGTGTCGCCGTCCCGCATCTTCAAGTCGATCATCATATGTCAGAGGCTTCCCCGCCATCAATTGAAACCCTCTCCGATGAAATCCTCCCGGGAGAACCTCTGTATCTACTCAAGGCATCAATGAAGTTCAAGTCATCCGATGTTCTTCTCGGTGACCTCTATGTCTTGGTGGTGCAATCATCTCTTCCGTTCGATCGTGGGTCGCTGGTTGGCCCAGTCCACTTTCTGATCTGCTTCTCCGTGAGTAGTGACGAACCTCCAACCAACAATTGAGATCGAGAACGGAGAATGGCAGCGGCAACGACCCCTGCGCCGCGCCTTGTCGCCTTTTGTTGTCACCTGCCGTTGACAAGACAATCGGAACTGTCAACGAAAACTGACAGGAGGCGTCGATGGCCAGCTGTTTCTGGCTTTCAAAGGCGGCGCCCGAAACGAAAAATCCATTCAAACCATTGAAAACAAAATACCTACCAAAACATCTGCCATGCATTCCCACCTCTGGCACGCACCTTGCAATACTCTCTGGCGTGACCGGACAGAAGGTCAGGTGACAAAGCAGCGTTCGGTTGAGTTGCAGAGGCAAGAAACTTCCCCTTCGTGAGACTACCAAGGAGGAAGAAACAATCCGGAGAAAGTGCTACTCAACTCTTCCCTTTCCGAAATTTGACGGAAAGTTCTTTGAATGAGATTTCAAATTGCTCAAAGCAGAGAGATAAGCAATTTTTCTGCCAGGAAATGGAAAGCGGCATCGGGCCCCTTCACTGCGGCCTTCCGGCCCATCGGCCCGTGCCTCCCCGAGGGGAGGGAGACCTCACACCTATCCTCCCCCTCCCCTCCATCACCTTCCCTGCCTTCAATCTCTTTTCCTGGCTTTCGCTTCCTGCTTCCTCAACCCCTGACTCAAGACATAGTCGGGACTTGACGCGAACTTCGCGGACAGAGGAGGCCGATGGCGTGATTGTTCGCCTCCGAATGAGTACTTGATCGCTCTGCCTGTTCGTTGTTCGGCAGGCGGGAGGAGGCGAAATCGAGCTTGTAACACTCAACTGCACCCAACGGGGGTCGGGGACAGTTGAGTGCTACACCCAGAGATCCGTGTGGCAGGGCCGTAGCACGGGGCACGTCAGGTTCTGCCACACGGATCTCGATTCGGGTTCTTTGCCCTTGGCAATCCATTTTGACGCGTGCGTCTCCACGGGATTGCCCTTTCAGATCGTTGCCTCTCGGCAGGAACCGAGAATGAGCACCTGAAAGAACCTGAATGAAAAAGATATTCAGCTGTTGTAACTGTGAACTGAAGATGACACGGGGGTCGAGTTTTCGTTGACAGTTACACTGAAGAACCCCCAAGAGTTCAATCCAAGCACACGGGGCACGTTGGGTTGTTCTTCTTGGGGGTTCACTCTTTTTGATCGTGTCTTCTTTTGAATCCCAAGTTCATTTCTTGCTGTTTTCATGATTGCCCGAGGGAGTTCGCAGAAAACTCCACGCCTGAGATGGAGAACAGACATCAACCGGCGATGTCGTCTGAAAATGGCGACCTGGAGGCGGGCATCAGTTCGATCTTTCCGGAATGTCTTCCGCCCAAAGTTTGGGCAAGGGGACATGGTTTACGGGGGGATTCAGTTTCTCTCGATCTTCTTCCTAGTCGGCCTACACGGCTAGAGCCACTCTCAGAGAGGCTTGTCAAAAGAGGGATCGCGGAGAACCCAGGAACGCTCTGTCTCGAGTTGGCTTCCTCCTCAACTGGAGACAAAGCGCAGAGCCCGGGGGGGGTGACCGAAAGAACCTCACCTTCTTACCCGACCCAAGGACTTTACCCACCTAAAGTCCTGGGCTCTTCAAAAGAAATATCGGTAGAGTTACGTCTTCATCAGTTTGGGTCCTCACCCCAGCAACACGAGGCTGTCAGCCATGAAAATGGTTGGCGGCCTTTTGCTGTTCAGGAGAGGAGTGGAAGAGGCGGTTCCCCTTGTCGGGAGGGCTCTGCTATACTCCCGACTGTTTTGAGGCGTGGGGAGAGGAAGACGAGTTCGACCTGTATGGCCAAATTTCTTCACATTGCGGACGTTCATTTGGGGATTCGCCGGTACCGCTCGGACGAGCGGACACGTGACTTCTTCTTCGCGTGGCAAGACGTGTTGGAGCGCTATGCGATCCGGGAGAAGGTCGACTTTGTCCTGATCGCCGGGGACTTCTTCGACGCGCGACGGGTCGAGCCGCAAGCGATGAACCACGCCATGGTGGGCTTGGGGCGATTGCGAGAAGCGGGGATTCCGGTGGTCGCAATCGAGGGCAATCACGACTGCCACGAAGTGGACAACCAGTTCAGTTGGCTGCGCAGCCTCTCACAGTGGGGTTTCCTGCACCTGCTCGAGCCGGTCCACGCCGAGGGGGGGCTGACGCTGCGCCCCTGGGATGAGCGCAGTCGAAAAGGGTCCTACCTTGATCTAGCGGGGGTCCGGATCTTCGGCTCTCTCTGGTACGGTTCGACCGTCAGCCAAGCACTGGGGGGACTGATCGATGCGCTACCGGCCCATTCGCACGCCGAGCGATTCCAGATCATGATGCTCCATACCGATGTCGAAGGGCAGCTCCAGCGGCCCATTCCGGCGCTCCCGATCGCGCGGCTCGCCGAATTGCGGTCCCACATCGATTATCTCGCCCTCGGCCATACGCACAAGAATTTCGAGATTGACAGTTGGGTCTACAACCCAGGATCCCTCGAGGCCTGCAATGTCGAGGAGTACGCCCATCGCCGGGGGGCCTATCTCGTCGAAACGACTGGAAAGACGCACACCACCAGACTGATCGAAGAGTACTACCGACGGCCCATCGTGCGCCACTCGATCGATGTCTCAGGACACCCCACACCGGAAGGGCTCTTTGAGGGGCTGATGGCCTCTGTACAAGAGGGCTGGCCCGCCGCACCGGAAGAGGAGGCGGCGAGGTTGGCACCGGTCTTCGAGTTGACATTGCGGGGCCGATTGCCCTTCAACCCCTCCCAACTGGAACTGACCCGGTATCGGGAAGAGATCCATCAAACATTTCAGCCGCTGCTGGTCATGGTCCGGAACCAGACGATCCCTGCCCAGTTCGGGGTGGCGATGGGGCTGCTCGAGAGCGTTCCCCGGGCGGAGCGGGAGCGGCGGGTCCTCGAGGACCTCCTCTCACGCGAGGATCGCTATCGTGACCAAGCCGCCAGCCTCGCCGGGTTGATTCTGGAAACGAAACAGCTGGCGCTGGCGGGCGAGGCACCCGAGCGGATTCTGGC
>JBMOHS010000165.1:0-8825 GCA_049317725.1 Blastocatellia bacterium | reverse complement strand
ACCTCGTCCAGCAAGGTCGAGAGTGCCTTGATATAGGCGAGCGGGAGCAGATCGGCCCGGGTCGCCATCGCTTGGCCAATCTTGATGAAGGTCGGTCCCAGCCGCAGAAGCTGCCGCTTGATCCACTCCGCCTGCCATTGCAGGTGGCGCTCTTGCGACTCCTCCTTGCTCCGGCCGAGCAGCCAGCCCCGGTGGTAGATGAAGACGAAGATGTAGTAGAGGACGAAGGTGTGGACGATGCGGGCCGCTCGCCACCATCCGCGCAGGCCCTGGCCGCGGATCTTCTGGTCAGGATTGTAGCGCGTCACATCGCTGGCATTGGGGGCCTGAATCAAATCCCCTGTCCGGTCCGCGATGAGAGGACGGACCTTCTGCTCTGGCACTCCCGTCCCCCGCGATCCTTGGTCAGCTCTCGCCATCTGGCTCCTCCTTCTCTCTTCCAACCGAACAGCCCCGACAGCGTGCAGAAGCGGGGGAGCGATCAGCGGAAGCTGAGGTGTCGCCGGACTGGCCCCGCTTCAAAGTAGCGAATCGCCCGGGCCCGATCCCGCGAAATCTGCGCCTTCAACTCATCGATTCCGGCAAACTTCCGCTCTCCGCGAAGGCGGTGCAGGATGCGGAGGCGGACCGTCTGGTCGTAGAGATCCCCATCGAAATCGAGGAGGTGCGCTTCAATCCGCAGATCCGCTTGGTCACTGACCGTCGGGCGACGACCAATATTGGTCACGCTCCGGTACCACTGCCCATCGACCAGACTGAGCGTGACATAGACTCCCTCCGACGGCAAGACCCGATTCTGAACTGCCAAGTTGGCCGTCGGATAGAGCAGCCGCCTCCCGATGCCCTCCCCCCGCACCACGACCCCCTCGATACCGTAGGGCCGACCGAGCATCTGGCGGGCGAGATTGACCCGGCCCCCCTGAAGCAGCCGCCGGATGAGCGTCGAGCTGACCCGGTGACCCCGGACCTGCACCTCCGGAACCTCCGCAGCGAAAAACTGGAGCTGGCGACTCCACTCAAGGAGGCGCTCGATATTCCCCTGACGCTGGTGACCAAACGCAAAGCCCTTGCCGAGATAGACCTCGATCGATCCCAGCGCGTCGACGAGAATCTGTTCAACAAAACGCTCGGCCGAGAGCGCCGCCAAAGTCGCATCGAAGGGCAAGACCACCACCTGTCCAACCCCCAGCAAGCGCAGCCCTTCCATCTTCTGCGCGAAGGTCTGGAGGAGCGGAGGCGCCGTCTCTGGTTTGAGCACTTGTCGCGGGTGTGGGTCGAAGGTGACGACCGTTGGCATCCCCCCGGTCACCGCCGCGCGCTCGACCACCGTCCGGACGATGGCCTGATGGCCGAGGTGCAGTCCGTCAAAGACTCCCAACGTGGTGACCGTTGGACGATCGACCACCCCTCGCAAGCCGTCCGGAGCCAATCCCCGAATGATCCTCATGGGTGCTCCACCCTTCCCTGGCCGTCCAGCTCCAGGCGGTAGCCATCGTAGGCCATCTCTACCCCGGGAGGCAGGTGTGCCGAGGCCACGGCGTGTCGAAAGTCGTGTCCCATATGGGTCAGAACTGCCCGCTGCGGCCGAACCTCCGCAATATAGGCCAGCGTCTGCTCGAGGTGCAGGTGCGTCGGGTGGGGTTTGTAGCGAAGGGCGTCGATGATCAGCAGGTCGAGCCCTTCAAGCATCCGGAGTGAAGCGGGCGGAATCAGGTTGCAGTCGGTAATGAAGGCCATCTCGACCTGCCCGTCCGAGAGCCGAAACCCTGTCACCTCGTCATTCCCGTGAATCACCGGAATGGGTGTTACCCGCAAGCCAATGACCTCGAAACCTCCCTCAATCTCGTGCGGAATCAACTTTGGGATCCCCCCTCCGACATAGTTGAGCGGAACATCGAAGATGTAGAAGAAGACGCGCCGGATCTGGCGCCAAGTGGCCTCGCTGGCAAAGACGGGGAGCGGTCCCGAACGGAAGTTGAAGGGGCGAATGTCGTCAAGCCCGAGAATGTGGTCGGCGTGGCCGTGGGTGATCAGCAGCGCATCGAGGTGGTCGATTCTCTCGCGCAGCATCTGCTCGCGAAAGTCTGCCGAGATGTCGATGACCAATCGTTGCGAGCCGTGCTCGACGAGCAGCCCCGTCCGCGATCGACGGTCACGTGGATCGGTCGAGCGACAGACCTCACAGCTGCACCCAATCATCGGCACCCCGACGGAGGTTCCAGTTCCAAGAAACACAATCCGCATCAGCGACCACTGCGTGCAACAAACTGCATCTTCAAGTCGGACAACAACTCGGTAAAGAACTTCTCCTCGCCCGGCACAAGGTTGTTGCGAGTCTTCTCCCGCAACATATCGAGGATGTCGATCGTCTCACGGGCGGCGCGGAGGTCGACCTGACGACGCCCGGTCGCGGGGTGCTCCACCAAGCCAAGGTAGATGAAGGCCGACGAGGCGATCTGCATGAGAAACTCATTGAAGAGCGTCTGCTCGGGAGCCGCCCCTTCCTCCCCCAACTGGTCAGACTCTCCCCACCCCGCAGCCTGCTCTTCGGCGATGGTTGGGGAGGCAGGCGGCGGTGCCATCGCCGGCTCCGGCGGCGCGGGCGGCGCGGGAGGTGGAGTCGTCAATTCGACCGGTGGGGCCGGTTCGAGGATCGCAGCGTCGTCGCGCAGAGACCCATCCGATTTGAACATCCGTCGATCCGTGATCTTGAATCCACCCTCTTTCTCTTCCGCCATGTCGCTGCTCCAATCCTTCCTCTGTCAACAGTTGGCACGGGCCCACCCACTGACGGCTCAAAGACCACTCAAGGACGTCTGGGCAATGGCCGCAACTTTCAAAAACGGGAGTATACCACTTCCCCCAGGACTTGTCAGAGCCCACCTGAGAGGGAAGGGCCCCGCTCAGCGAATCTCGACATTATAGTTGGAGAGCGTCGTCGAGAGGACGCGCTGCATCTCACCGACCGCCTTGGTGTAATCGGTGAGGGCGCGAAGCTCGCGTCCACGGGAGGCAGAGAGGGCATTCTGCCGGTCAAGGACAAAGAAGCTGGTCGACTGGCCAGCTTCGAACTTGCGCTCCTCACTCTGGTACTGCAGCTCGGCGTTGAGGCGGGAATTGCGCGCCGCAAGGACGCGGCGACGCGCCGTCTCGACCCCCTGGAGGGCGTTGCGAACCTCGACCTCGATCCCCTGCACCAACCGCTCCCGCTGGATATCGAGCTGTCTTCCCTGAGCGACGGCACGACCAAGCTGGGCGAGCGCCGTCCGGTTCCGCAAGGGGAGGTTGAAGTTGACACCGACTCGCCAGACGCGAAAATCGCTCTTGAGCATGTTCCAGAGGCTCTGCCCGGCACTGCCGAGCAGCACATCCGGCAGAACAAACGATCCACCATTGCTCGGTAGCGGAGACAGCCCTTGCAGAATGGAGAGCTCATTGACCCGCCGGGCGAGCTGATTGTTCGATTCGGTGAAGAAGTTGGTCTCAGTCCGCTGGCGTCCTGCCAGACCGACAATGCCATAGTTGACGACCAGATCGATCTGAGGCCGGCTCTGATCGCGGTAGTAGGCCTCCTCGATCTGATTGAGTTCGCCACGCAGCCGAAACTGCTCCAGTTCGGGCCGGTTGCGCAGCGCCAGTCGAATGGCGTCTTCGAGAGGCAAGGAGGACCCAGCCTCGATCTCGGGCATCTCGACCGGGACCAACTCAGACTGCCACATCTCGGCACTGGTCGGTTGGAGCAGCAGGGCCTTGAGCGCGTTCTCCGTCCGCTGGATGGCATCGATCGCCGCAGCCGCCTCGTCGTTGCGCCGCTCCAGTTCGACACGGGCCGAGATGATGTCGACCGGGGCGAGTGTCCCCGCCTCGACCAGCCGCTCGTTGTGGGCCAGTTGCGTCCGTGCCAGCTCGACCGACTCACGCTTGATCTCCCGATCCCGCCGCGCAAAGACCAGATCCCAGTAGGCCCGTTGGACCTGCGCGATGATCTCGATCACCCGCTGCCGGAACTGGCTGTCGGAGAGATCGAGCTGCTTGCGTGCCAACCGGATCTGGCGTCGCCCCTGGTCGATCCCCCGATTCTTGAGCAACGGCTGCAGGTAGGAGAGGTTGAAGGTCGAAGTGAACTGCGGATTGAGAATGTTGAAGACGTTCTGGGTCGTCGCCCGGTCATTGCTGTAGGAGGCCTGCAGAAGCCCACCCTGCGACTGAATGCGTTGGGAGAGTGTTGCGGACCCAGTGAGGTTGTCGGTCAGCAGCCCCGCGTTAGCCCCACCAACCAGTGGGTTGGCAATCGGGATGTTGCTCCGGTCGTAGAAGAAGCTGGTCATCAAGGATGGATCGTAGAACCCTTGGGAAGCCCGCACATCCAGCTCATTCAATTGGACATTGAGCCGCTCGACCTCGAGGTCCCGGTTGTTCTCGAGCGCGAGGAGCATCGCTTCGCGGAGGGTCATCATCACCCGCCGGGTCGCGTCGACCCCGACCCGATCATCGGGAATCTCGACCTGCTGTTGCTGCGCCAGGGGCTGGGCGAGGAGCGGTGCCGCTCCCCCCAGCAGGAGGAGAAGCAGGGACAGGCCGCCAAGTGCCCATCTCCCTCGCCCCAACCCGCTCCTCCAACCACGGACGCTCTCCTGTCGGATCATTGCTTGCGCGTCTCGCTGCTCCATCTCAGAACTCCCTCCCACGTTGCTGCTCCCGGGCCGCCTTGACGACGGCGACCGCGGTCGCCACATCCTCGATCGCCAACCCCAATGATTTGAAGACCGTTATCTCCGCCGCCGACTGGCGGCCAGGGTGATGCCCCGCCACCACCTGCCGCAACTCGACCACTCTCTCCCAGGGAAAGATCCCCTTCTCGACAGCCTGGATCAGCTCCCCGGCCTCGAGGCGAGCCTGCTCGACCGAGTCGACCACCAGGAGCCCTGCCCGGCGCGCGATCCCCTCATCGAACTCCCGCCGCAGGACCGAATTGCCCCCGGCCGCGTTGAGATGGGCCCCCGGCTCGACCCACTCCCCCAGCAGCACTGGCTCGCGAGCACTAGTGATCGTGATCAAGATCTCCGCCCCGGCGGCGACCGCCTCCGGCCGATCGACCGGCAGCAGATGGATGCCCCGCAACTGCGGTGCCATCCGCTCGCAGAAATGGTCCCGGTGTTCCGCCGAACGGCTGTAGACGCGGACCTCCGTGACAGGTCGCACCGCGCAGACCGCCAGGAGCTGACTCTCCGCTTGCCAACCGGTGCCATAGATCCCCACACGCTGTGCCGCAGGTTGGGCCAAGAAGCGCGTTGCCACCCCACTTGCCGCCCCAGTCCGCATCTGCCCCAGCCGGTCCGCCTCGAGGAGGGCGACCAGCTCCCCCGTCTCCGCCGAGTAGAGGCTCACCAGAAAGCGTGCTCCGTGGCGGGTCACCGTGTAGGCCTTGAGCCCAAGCCAGCCCTCGTCCGCCCCACTCAAGACGTGGAGCGTCGCACCCCCACTCCGCACTCTTCGCCGCGGCTCATTCGTCGCTGCGCCCTCGGCCTGCCGTCGAAAGACCCCTTCGACCGCCGTGAGGGCCATCTCCATCGTCAAGAGGGAGGTGACATCTGCTTCTGTCAGATAGAGTGCCATCGAACATTCCCCTCCCTTGCCATCCCGCTACTTCCCGATCCCGAGCAGGGTCGAGGTCGTCGCCACCAGCCGGCGGCGCGCCCGTCCCGTCCACGACTGCCACCCATCCCCCATCCGCCGCCAGATCGGGGACTGGATCGCGTCATCGAAGATCGAGTAGAAGACCGGCGTCGCCAACAAAGTCAGCAAGAGGCAGAGCGACTGCCCCCCAATCACCACCACCGAGGTCGAGCGGTTGATTCCTGCTCCCGGCCCGCTGCTCACTGCCAACGGGGCCATCCCCGCGACAAAGGCGATCGTCGTCATCAGAATCGGCCGCAACCGGTCCCGGCTCGCCTGGATCAGCGCAGCGTGTCGCTCCATCCCCTTGGCCCGCAACCCGTTGGTGTGGTCGATCTGCAGGATCGAGTTCTTCTTGACCATCCCGAAGAGGACCAACAGGCCCAGCGCCGTGAACATGTTCATGCTCTGTCCCGCCAAGACCAGTGAGACCAGCGCGAACGGCATGCTCAACGGCAGGGCGAGCAGCACCGTCACCGGATGGATGAACGATTCGAACTGCGCCGCGAGGACGATGTACATGAAGATGAAGGAGAGCAGGAACGCCAGCAAAAACCCGGTCGTCGTGCGCTCAAGCTCCTTGGTCCGCCCCGAGAGCCCCGTCGAATACTCCGGCGGCAGCTTCATCGCCGCGACCTCCCGATTGAGCTGTTCGATCACGTCACTCTGCGAAAAGCCTGGTTTGAGGTTGGCCGTCAACATGACCTGTCGTTGTCGCGAGACCCGCTCGATCTGAGTCGGTCCGGTCGCCTCCTGGAACTGGACCACGCTGTCGAGCCCAACGCTCCCGAGCCGCATCGAGGGCACATTGAGCTTGCTGATCCCCTCCGGCGTCGCCCGGTACGACTCCGTCGCCCGGACGTGGACTTCGTACTGTTCGCCCAGCTCGTTGTAGGTCGAGACTTGGTCTCCACCCACCAACAGCCGCAGACTCTGCGCGATATCCCCGACGTTGACCCCAAGATCGGCGGCCCGCGAACGGTCAATCTGCGCCCGCAGCTCCGGCTTACCAAAGATCAGCGAGCTGTCGGCGTCGACCACCCCGGGCATCGCCCGCAACTTCGCCAACAGCGATTGTGAGTACTGGTTGAGCCGCTCGAGATCCGGCCCCTGCACCATGAAGGCGATCGCCGCATTCTGCCGGCTGCTGCCCCCGATCGCCGCGATCGTCGAGACCACCGGGCGCAGGTTGAGCGACTCATACCGCGGCAGCACCCGCTCCCGCACCATCTGCATGACCTCGAATTGCGAGATCGAGCGCCCCTCGAGCGGCGTCATCCGGGTGTAGATCTTCGCCTCGTTTGGCGTCTGCTGCGGATCGTCCCCGATCGTCGTCAAGGTGTAATCGATATGGGGCAGCCGTCGAATGTCCGCCGCGACCCGCTGCGCGATCTCGAGGGTCGACTGCAGCGAAGTTCCCTCGGCCGCCCGCACCGCGACTTCAAACTCATCCTGGTCGTCCTCCGGAAAGAAGTCCTTCCCGACCCCGATCAAGAGAGGAATCGTCGAGAGAAAGACCACCACACAGAGTGAGACCACTACCCACCGGTGGCGCAGCGAGAGCCGCAGCAGCACCGCGTAGAGGTGGTCGAGCTGCCGCATCAGCCAGCTCTGCTTCTCGTGGATCGCGTCTCCCTCCCGGCTCCCGGCGGCGGGCGCACTCTCTTCCTCCTTGCGCTTGAGACGCCGGAGCAAGCGCGCACTCATCATCGGTGTCAAAGTGAAGCTGACCAGCAACGAGACCATGATCGAGAAGGCCATCGTCAGGGCGATGCTCTTGAAGAAACGGCCGGCGACGCTCGACATAAACGCGACAGGGAGAAAGATCACCACCAGCGAGAGCGTCGTCGCCATGACGGCCAACCCGATCTCCCGTGTCCCCTCGATCGCCGCCTCAAACGGTGAGAAGCCTTTCTCTTCGATGTAGCGGAAGACGTTCTCCAAAACGACGATCGCGTCGTCGATGACAATTCCCACCGCCAGCGTCAACCCCAACATCGACGGTCCATTGAGCGTGATGTCGGCCCACTCCATCGCCGCGAAGGTCGAGATCAGCGAGGTTGGAATTGCCACCGCGGCGATCAAGGTCGCTCGCACGTTCTGCATGAAGATCAGCACCACCAGGGCCGCCAACAAGGACCCCAGGATCAGGTGCTCCCGGATCGTGTGGAAGGAGGCGAGGATGAAGACCGATTGATCCCGGACGACTCGAACCTCAAACCCCGCCGGCGTCGCCCCCTTGAGCTGGTCCAGCCGCTCCTTGATCGCGTTGACGACATCGACCGTGTTGGTTCCCGATTGCCGCCGCACCTGGAGGAGAAGCGCCGGTGTATCGTTGATCCGCCCAATACTCAGTTCATCCTCGATCCCATCCTCGGCATAGCCCAGATCCGAGATGCGGATCGGATACCCCTGCCGAGTCGCCACGACAATGTCGTTGAAGGCCTCGACCGACGGCAACCGGCCGAGCGTCCGCAAGGTCAGAAACCGATCCGGCTGGTCGATCCGCCCGCCTGGGACTTCGAGGTTCTGCATCTGCAGCGCCTGCGTCACCTGGGCCACCGTCAGGTTGTAGGCCCGCAACTGGTCCCCATCGAGCTTGACGTTGACCTGCCGCTTCCGGCCCCCGACCATCTGCACCTGCCCGACTCCACTGATCGACTCGATCTGCCGCCGCAAGACCTTGTCGGCAAACTCCGTCGTTTCGCGAATGGAACGTTTCGAGGCCAGCGCGATCGTCATGATCGGTGCTGAATCCGGGTCGAACTTCTGGACCACCGGCTGCTCGATGTTCTTGGGAAGGAAAGGAAGGGCAGTGTTGAGCTTGTCCCGGACATCCTGTGCCGCCGCGTCGAGATCCCGCTCGAGGTCGAAACTGATAATCACCAGGGAGACCCCTTCCGACGAGGTCGAGCGCAGCTCCTCGATCCCGCTGATCGTGTTGAGTGACTCCTCGATCTTGTCAGTAATCTCGGTCTCGATCTCCTGCGGACCGGCTCCGGGCAGGATCGTCGAGACGACGATCGTCGGAAATTCAACCCGGGGAAACCGCTCAACCACCAATCGGTTGTATGAAAAGGTTCCCAGCACAACCAACGTCAGGATCAGCATCGTCGCAAAGACGGGCCTCCGCACACAGATCTCCGCCA
>JBMOHS010000164.1:0-8958 GCA_049317725.1 Blastocatellia bacterium | reverse complement strand
CGTTACTCGAGGCCTCCTCTTTGCGTTGAAGGGGAGGGAGGGGCCTCGACGCGGATTGGGTTGGCATAGATCCAGGGGCGCTCCTCCCCATCGAGCGTCAGCCAGAGTTCGGCACGGTAGACCCCGGGTTGGGTGATGGGCCACGCCGTCGCCCGCGTCTTCTCTTCCACCACAAGCGTTCCATTGCGATAGAGTCGGACGCTCGATTCGACCGGTGCTGCGAGGCGAAGGGTCAGGCGCGGCTGCAGGGGCACCCGATCCCCCATCATGCCGACGCGCTTCTTGGGAGCGGTCTCGGCGAGGAAGGCGAAGCCGGTCGGATCGCAGAGCCAGTCGTGCGCGACATAGGCCCTGCCGCGAGTGAGCGCTTCCCGCACGGCCGCTTCGGTGAGGGCGGGCAGGAGCAGGTGGGTGGTGACGAACTGGAGGCTGCTCTCGTAGGGATCAAGGTCGAGCCGGGCAATGATGTCGCCGGGAGAACGGTTGACGAGGAGCGGGGCGATCTGTGGAGATTGAGCGGTGGTGATGCGGCGCGGGGGATCCCCAATGATGCGCAGTTCGAGCGCGTCGTCGGCGACCGCGACAAGGTCATAGACTTGGTTGTGGTGGCAGTCGTTGGCAGCGATGCCGGTCAGCGGGTGGGAGAGAAGGTCCCGGTCCCACTTGGTAATCAGCGCTGGCAGGTAGTCCTGCAGGGCCCCGAAGACCTCGAGCGGGTAGTCGCGCAGCAGCTCCGCGAGCATTTGGACGCGTGCCGGGTCGGTCAGCGCGCTGCGCAGCCAGAAGAGGAAGGCCCGCTCGTCGAGCATGTCGGTGTGGTTGTTGTAGATCTCCAGTCCATCCAGTTGGTGGGTCGGCCAGTCGCCTTTCTCCTCGACGTGGGAGAGGAAGATGTTGCCGCCTGCGGCGCGGACGAGGTCGATGAAGCTTTCGCGACTGCTCCACGAGCGAGGCTGGTAGTGGGTCAGGATCGAGCGGGTCGGATAGGCGAGAAAGCCCTCTGTCTCGGCACCCGGGACAAAGAGCACCCCCTCGCGGAGGCCGCGCCAACTGTCGGTGATGAAGTCACGCGGGGGGCGAACGTGGTCCGTTAGCAGGATGACCGAGACCCCGGTGCGCTTGGCGGCGGCGAGCAGCTCCGGGCGGGTCCCGCCGGTGTGGGCGGAGTCTTCGGCGTGGGCGTGCAGGATGGCGCGATGGTCGGTCAGGCCGTGTCGGAGCGTGACGGGGCTCCGCCGCCGATTCCACTGACGGCGGGCTTCGGCAACCGCCGCGAGTCGCGCGGGGGCGAGCCGTTCGATCGTTGTGTACTTTCTCCCCGGGGCGAGGGCCGTCTTGCTCTGCGTCGGTCCCGATGGGGCCGCTCCTCCTGGATGGGCGATCCAGACCGTCATCAGTGTCAGTCCGAACCAACCGACCCCTCTTCTCCAATTCTTGCGATATCCTCTCTGCTGCGTGGCTCTCACCCGGCGCTCCTTTCGACGATCGACCGTCTTCCTGATTCGGGATAGCCCCCGAACGTTGTCTGTTCTTGCTGGCTGATCGTGCGCAGGATACCACACGATTCACCTCCGCGAAGGCTACCCATCGCCAACGACTTGGTACATAATGGCCACCTTTCATTGATCGGGAGAACGAGGGGCGAGGAACGTCCCCCGGAGACCCGCATTCATCAAGCAAGTTCGACAACGCGGAGGAAGAGTGATGCGAGGAAGAGGCTGGTTGGCCGCTCTGGGATTGGCACTTGTCGTCTCGACCGCGACGAGCGGATTGGGGCAGGACGTATGGCAATCCCTCTTCGATGGCAAGACGCAGACGGGATGGCGGCGGATGGCCGTCCACGGAGGCAATGGGGGCATCTGGACTGTTGAGAAGGGGGCCCTCGTCGCGGATCAGGAGCCGGATCACAAAGGCGGACTGCTCGGGACCGAGGCGACGTATGGTGATTTCGAGATCGAGCTGGAGTTCAAAGTCGACAAGCCCGCCGATACCGGGCTCTTCCTGCGGACGCGCCCCGACGGGATGGGCTATCAGATCACCATCGACCACCACGATCAGGGAATGATCGGCAGTCTCTACGCCCCTGGCGAAGGAGGCTTTCTCCAGCAGAATCGGGAATGGCGACGCGCCTTTCACGTTGGGAGTTGGAATCGACTGCGCGCCCGCATCACCGGACAGCCCGCCCACGTCGAGGCTTGGCTCAATGGCGCGAAGATGACCGATTTCCAGGATCACCGCGAGCGGTTCCCGCGGGAAGGGATCATTGGACTGCAGGTCCACGGGGGAGCCGGATCCTGGGGCGAGACCAGTCGTGCCCGCTACCGGAACATTCGACTCCGCCGGCTGTAAATCATCAAGACCCACGTCAGGGGGGAGGGCAGGAACGTGAAGAGATCGATCGGACGTTGGGCAGTGCTTCTACTCATCTGCTGGGCGATGGTGCCGGGAACGGTTGGCCTTCGCCTTGGCAGGGCCCAGACCAGACCAACCCGGCCCAACGTGCTGCTGATCATTGCCGATGACTGGTCCTTTCCCCACGCAGGGATCTACGGGGACAAGGTCGTCCGGACTCCCCATTTCGATCGGATTGCCCGCGAGGGGGCCCTCTTCCCCCACGCCTATGCCGCCTCGCCTTCGTGCACCCCATCACGGGGAGCCTTGCTGACCGGCCGGGCTGTCCACCAGCTCGCCGAGGGAGGAAATCTCTGGAGCTCCCTGTCGACCTCGCTGGCCGTCTATCCGGATCTGCTCGAGGCACAGGGCTACCGGGTGGGACAGACACGGAAGGGCTGGGCACCGGGCAGCTTCGAGGCGGGAGGTCGCCCCCGAAATCCCGCCGGATCAACCTTCAAGAGCTTTGGCGAGTTTCTGCGGGACCAGCCGGCAGACCAGCCGTTCTGCTTCTGGTTCGGATCACAAGATCCCCATCGTGACTATGTCAAGGGGCTAGGCAAGGCGATGGGGATGCGCCCCGATCTGGTCGACGTCCCCGCCTTCCTCCCTGATACGCCGGAGGTTCGCGAAGACATCCTCGACTACTACGCCGAGGTCGAGCGGTTGGATCGCGACATCGGGGAGCTCCTCTCACTGCTCGCGGAAGCGGGCCAGCTCGACCGCACCTTGATCGTCATCACCTCCGACAACGGAATGCCCTTTCCACGGGCCAAGGCCAACCTCTACGATGGCGGGACGCGGGTTCCCCTGGCGATCCGTTGGCCGGAACGGATTCGGGCCGGGCAGGTTCATCAGGAGTTTGTCAGCCTGACCGACTTGGCGCCCACCTTCCTGGAAGCGGCTGGTCAGCGTGTACCGCCGGAGATGACGGGGCGGAGCCTCTGGCCCCTGCTCGAGGGGCGCGGCGATCGGTCGCGTCAGCAGGTCTTCCTCGAGCGCGAGCGGCACGCCAATGTCCGGCGCGGCGATCACAGCTACCCGATGCGGGCAATCCGCACCGAGGACTTTCTCTACATTCGCAACCTTCGACCGGATCGTTGGCCAGCCGGCGATCCAGAGAAGTACCACTCTGTCGGCCCTTACGGGGATATCGACGCGAGTCCGAGCAAGGAGCAGCTTCTTTCCGGGAGGATGGATCCCAAGCTGGGCCCCTTCTTCCGGCTGGCGATGGCCAAGCGGCCCGCCGAGGAGCTCTACGATCTGCGCCAGGATCCGGGGCAGGTCCGCAACGTCGCAAACCTGCCCCGTTACCGCACCATTCAGCGTGAGCTTCGTGCACGGCTTGACCGCTGGATGGCCGAGACCGCCGACCCGCGTGCCAGTGCCGATGACGACCGGTACGACCTGTATCCCTATTACGGCCCTCCGGCGAAGTGAGCTTGGCCTCTTGCTCGAGGAGAAGATGATTTTGATGAAGATTCGGTGGTCGATCGTCGCGGTGCTGCTGCTGGTCACGCTCTTGGTGCGGCCCGCCAACTGGACGTGGGAGGTCTCGGCGGTTGAGGAACGGCCGCCCAATGTCGTCCTGATCTACGCCGATGACCTCGGGTATGGCGACATCGGCAGTTACGGGGCGACCGGGTACCGCACGCCCCACCTCGACCGGATGGCGCGGGAGGGACTGCGCCTGACCGACTTCTATGTCGCCCAGGCGGTCTGCTCGGCCTCCCGGGCGGCCCTGCTGACCGGCAGCTATCCCAACCGGATTGGCATCAACGGAGCACTCGACCACCGGTCGACAATCGGCCTTGCCGAGGAGGAGACGACACTCGCCGAACTCTTCCGCTCGCGAGGCTATGCCACGGCGATCTATGGCAAATGGCATCTCGGCTACCAGCCCCCTTTTCTGCCGAACCGTCACGGCTTCGATGAGTACTACGGTCTGCCGTACTCGAACGACATGTGGCCGCGCCATCCGGTCAATCCGAACTATTACCCGGAACTGCCATTGATCGAGGGCGAGCGGGTCATCGAACGCAACCCTGATCAAACGAAGCTGACCACGGCTTATACGGAGCGCGCGGTCGACTTCATCGCACGCCATCGCGACCGCCCCTTCTTCCTCTACCTGCCCCACTCGATGCCCCACGTTCCCTTGTTTGCCTCGTCCAAGTTTGCTGGGCGGACAGCGCAGGGAGTCTATGGCGATGTCATCGAGGAGATCGACTGGTCGGTTGGTCAGATTCTCGAGACCCTCCAGCGGCTCGGGCTCGACCGGCAGACCCTCGTCCTCTTCACCTCCGACAACGGTCCCTGGCTTCCGTATGGGAACCATGCCGGGTCGACCGGAGGATTGCGGGAAGGGAAGGGGACTGCCTGGGAGGGGGGAGTCCGGGTGCCCTTCCTGGCGCGCTGGCCCGGGCGGATCGCTCCCGGACTGGTTCGCCGAACTCCGATGATGACGATCGATCTCTTCCCGACGCTGGCACGGCTGGTTGGCGGGCAACTCCCAGCTGATCGACCGATCGATGGCCGGGATGCCGGTGAGGTGCTCTGGGGAGTCAAAGAGCCGCCCTCCGCCTCCCGTGGAGCCTACTGGTTCTACTGGGGCCGGGAACTCCACGCCGTGCGTCGGGAGCAGTGGAAGCTCCACCTCCCGCATCCCTATCGCCACCTCGCCGCCGTCGGACGCGACGGCTTGCCGGGGCGCGACGAGACCCGCCAGACGCCCCTTGCCCTCTATGATCTGGACAAGGACCCCCAAGAGCGCGACAATGTCGCCGCTCGGTATCCAGAGATCGTTGCTCGACTCCAGTCCGATGTCGAACGCGCCCGGGCAGACTTGGGCGACTCCCTCCTCCAGCAGGAGGGATCTGGACGGCGTCCAGCTGGAAAGCTTGGCACCCCTGGCGATCAGTGATCCCATTCCCACCAACCGACTATCACCATTCCTTGGAGGAACCTGCACAATGGAGAAGAGATTCAACCCGCTGCCGCGACGCGATTTTCTGAAAGGGGTTGCGGGGACGACCCTGACCGCCCTCTCCTACCAACGCATCCTGGGCGCCAACGACCGGATCCGGCTCGGCGGCATCGGCCCGGGTGACAGGGGAGCCGGGCGTCTCGTCGCTGCGCGTAAGTTCGGGGCCGAGATTGTTGCCCTCGCCGATGTCAACCAAGGCATGCTCGCCCGCGCCGCGCACGAACTGGGTGGTCCCGTCGAGAAGACCTATGTCGACTACCACGACCTGCTCGCGCGAACCGATATTGACGGGGTGATCATTGCCACGCCCGATCATCTCCACCGTGCCTGCCTCCTCGACACCATTCGTGCCGGCAAGGACGCCTACATCGAGAAGCCCCTCGCCCGCACCATCGAGGAGGGCGAGCAGATGGTCGCCGCCGTCCAACGTACCAACCGCATCGTCCAAGTCGGCAACCAGCGGCGCAGTGGAGACCACTTCCGCAAGGCGCGCGAGATTGTCGCCTCGGGCGGAATCGGCGAGATCCGCTTCGTGCGCATCTGGGACTTTCGCTACCGCCCCAATGATACCTACATCCGCCGTGCCGCCGATCCCAAGCTCTTCGCCCAGGAACTGGTCGATTGGCCCCGCTTCCTCGGCAGTGCGCCGAAGCGTCCGTACGATGCCAAGCGGGCCTCGGCTTGGCGCTGGTACTGGGACTATGCCGGTGGACTGATGACCGATATTGGCCCGCACTGGCTCGATGTGGCGATGTGGATTACCGGCAGTGATGGCCCAAGGACCGTCTCCTGCAATGGCGGCAAGTACCACAACCTTGACTGGGAGACGCCGGACAATGTCCACGCCATCCTCGATTGCGGCACGTTCGCGATCGTCTTCATGGTTCAATTCATGAATGGGCAGGAGTATGACGGAGCCGCCTTCTACGGACTGGAAGGAAGCATCGTCCAGGAGAACCAGCGGCGGATGATGGTTCGCTACGATGCCAAGCGGAAAGAGGTCGAGAGCTGGCCCGTCACCGATGAGAGCGCGGCGCACATGCAGAACTTCCTCGACTGCATGCGCAGCCGTCAGCAGCCCAACTCTCCCGTCCAGCTCGCCAACCGGGTCCTCCTCGGCGCCCATCTCGCCAATGAGTCCTACCGGTCCGGCAAGCGGGTCGGCTGGGATCCGGCGCAGTGGAAGCGGGCCTGATCCGCTTCGGAAGGAGATCGCCTCCCCGGCAGCTTACGGCTGACTGAGCTGGAGAGAGAGGGAACTGGCGGCCGTGCTCCGGAGTGAGGAGGCTCACGCGAAGGCGCGAAGGCGCGAAGGAAGAGGGACACGGAGGGAGTGTCCGCGATCATCTACAACGGAGTAACTCCGGACATCGATGGGGAGGTCCGCGAAGTTCCCCGTGTCCTGACGGTCACCTCTGGCCTGCCTCTTCGCTTCAGAACGGACCACGATCGACTCGTTTCAACACGGCCCGTATGCGTTGTAGGGGCACCCCTTGTGGGTGCCCTGTCTTCTCCTCTGTGGGCCGGTTGACCGGGGACGAGGGCAGGCACAAGGCCTGCCCCTACAAATCGCAGTGGCCGTTTCTTTTAGCGCATCATTGGGCAAAGGTCGCTCCCCCGCCAGTCTGAAACGACTGCCCTCAATTCTCCATTTTCTATTCTCAATTCTCCATTCCACACACAGGGTTGCCCCCGGGGCTGGTATGCGGCGCCCCGTTAGGGCGCTGGTGGAAGTGCCCCCTTTTTGGGCGCGAAATGTCCAAAGTCCAGGGGCGTTCTGAAGCAACTCCGCATCGAAATTGTTTGGCGATGCGTCTGTTCGAATCACCTGCAGGGGTGACCCGTGGAGTCCATCTCTACCGGCAGGGCGCCTTCATTCGGTACCGAGAGTTGCTGTGAATGTGGTTGGGGAGTTGGGCGTATTCCTGACGGGGGGGACCCGCACAAAACCCGGAGGCTCCATCATTTTTTACTTCACGTCAGGTTCTTGATGGCCGATTGGATATTCGATCAGTGGCCGGAAGTAGGTACGGCCTTGGAAGTCTGTGAAACCACCTTGACGTCCCACTGTGCGGAGAGTGCTTCCGCCTGTTGCAGCACCGTCTGCACCGCTGAGTCCTGTAAATCGGGCGGATAGCCATACTTTCGCAGAATGCGCTTGACCAGCACGCGCATCCGCGCGCGGGCCGAGTCGCGGTGGGCCCAGTCGACGGAGACGTTCTCGCGGAGGCTCACCAGCAGTTCGTGGGCGATCACTTTGAGCTTGTCATCGCCCATGATCTGCACGGCGCTCTCGTTCTCGGCGAGGGCGTCGTAGAAGGCGATCTCTTCGTCCGACAATCCGGACTCTTCGCCGCGCTGGCGCGCCGCACGGATCTCCTTGGCCAGTTCGATCAGTTCCTGCAGCACCTCGGCGGTGGTGATGGCGTTGGCGTGGTATCGGGCGACGGCCTCCTCCAGACGTTCCGAGAAGGCCTTGGTCTGCACGACATTGGTCTTGCTGCAGACTTGCGAATCACATCTTGTCATGCTAAAGCTGGCAAGCTGGGGGTTGAGCCGGGCCACCGCCTCCTCGAAGCGCTTCTGGAGGACGACCTCATCGTGGCTCTCGCGCTCGGGGCGGTGTCCATCGGGGCCGATGTTCTCTTCGATTTCGATGGTGTAATGGAGGAAGCGGAGCTGATCCAGCAGGGCCTGCTCTATGGCGGCTTCGGAGAGAAATGCCATCAGGGTTCTCCTTCCTCGTCGATCAGAAAAGGGTCGATGACAAAAGGCCGATCATCGAATGCAGAGTTCTCGGGATTTTCCAGACTCTCCTCCCATTTTTGAGGATTCTCGGCGATATATTGGCGAATCAGATTGAGGGACTTCTCGCTGCGAATGATGTGTTCAAAATAGTTGCGCTGCAGCAATCGCTGATCAAATCCTGTCCAGCCCAGGGTTTTCACTCCACGGATATATTCGACCGTTACCCGCGACTTGAACCCCCCGACGATATCGCCGATGTTCTGCGGCTTTGTTGGGTCAACTCTGGTGGTTGCCTGATCCATTCCTCGATTGGGAATTTCTCTGCCATCATCGCGTTCGTCATCAATCGGGCCAGCCGCAAAACCGGTCCCAGCAACAAAGATGATCCCGTGGAGATGATTGGGCATGACGATGAATGCGTCCGTCTCCAAACCAGGATGTAAAATCGGCAGCACATTCCAGATGCGTTCAACCATCCTTCCCGCATCGTTCAAATGCATCGCCCCATTGACGATTTTGCCAAAGAGGGATTTGCGGTTCTGGATACAGATCGTGATGAAATAGGCTCCAGACTGGGTGTAGTCATACCCACGCAGACGGATACTGCGGCGGTCATGCTGTTCTGGGTCGTAGGTCATGGAGCCCTCTTTCCCTTTGCGCAACCGGGCCCGTGTTCTGGGCACCAACCCGTTGATCAGGGATTTGGGCAGGCACAAGGCCTGCCCCTACAAATCGCAGTGGCCCTTTCTTTTAGCGCATCATTGGGCAAAGGTCGCTTCCCCGGCAGTGTGAAACGACTGCTCCCAATTCTCCATTCTCAATTCTCCATTCCA
>JBMOHS010000163.1:0-8958 GCA_049317725.1 Blastocatellia bacterium | reverse complement strand
GAGGACACCATTCGGATTGCCACCGACCTCGTCACGGTCGTCACCACAGTCACCGCGGAGCCGCCCGCTTCGACACTCGCCTTGACCCGCGACGACTTTCGCCTTCTCGAAGATGGCCAGCCCCAGGAGATCGTCAACTTCGCCCGGGATGTCGACCAGCCGCTCCATCTCGCGATCCTCATCGACACCAGCCTCAGTGTCGGCTCAAGGCTCGATTTTCAGCGGCAAGCCCTCGTGCGATTCCTGGATCGCGTGCTGCGCCCGGGTGACCAGGCGGCGCTCTTCTCTGTCTCGACTGAGGTCACCCTCCTCCAGCCCTTCACCGACAGCCTGCCGGCATTGACACAGGCTTCACGTCGGCTGCGGTCGAGCGGCGCGACCTCGCTCTATGACGCACTCTACCTCGCTGCTGACTATCTGGAGCCGGTCGCCGGTCGGCGCGTCATCATCCTCCTCTCGGATGGCGGCGACACGACCAGCCAGAAAGGGCTGCTCGCCGCCCTCGAACGGGCCCAACAGGCCGACGTCGTCGTCTACGGTCTCTTCACCGGCAACTTCGGGACCTCCCAGAACCTGCGCGACCTTGCCGGCGAACGGGCGCTCGAGGCCCTCACCCGCGAGACAGGCGGCGATCTGCTCTATCCCGATGCCACGCCCGGTTCCCAGACCCGCGACGTCGATGAACGATCCCTGCGTCAGTTGGACCGCTCCTTCGAGCTGATCACCGCCCAGTTGCGCACCCAATACATCCTCGGCTTCTATCCGACCAACGATCGTCGGGATGGAGCCTATCGCCATCTGACGGTCGAGATGCTTCGTCCTGGACTGCGACCCCGCGCCCGGACTGGTTACTATGCCCCCCGCTGAGACCTTGATTGCCCCCCTCTTCTCTCCTCCAATTTTCCTGACTGCCCCCTCCTGACTTGACCCGCCTTTCTGGTAACTTTCTGGGGAATGCGCTACCATCCCGACGTGTCCTTTTTTCTAGTCGTCGAGTGGCAGGGGTATCCGAAGCCGAATTCATCAGGATCAGCCGAGTTCTCTACCAAGCCGACCAAGTGTCGGAGGCCAGGCGGTGCGACAGTGGCTCTCCCTTCGTATGATAAGAAGATGTCGCCAGGGCGCAATTTCATCGACCGATCCGAATCATCTTTTTTTATAATGTCAAACGGGTCAGGACAAGGGGTCTATGCAGTCAGACATCATCACGATACGAGCGATCTTTCTTTTGATTATGCTCTTGGCGGGGTACTGGATTCAGCCTCTCCCCGATTCGATCACCTGGGCGGATCGATTTCCGCTGGGGGTACGAGGGCTTTCGGCCGGGATCAGCCTCCTGCTGGGAGTGGGTGTCATCTTCTTTGAATTACGAATTCGACGAGCTTCGCTCAAAACGCTGATTGGAGCGGCAATTGGGTCGATCCTCGGCATTGTCGGTGCGGCGCTGATCGGGACCATTCTCGTTGCCCAACCCTGGGCGCAGGGGCCGAAGTCGTTCATTCTTCTCTTTGTCACCCTCTGTATGGCTTACGTCGGGCTGCTCGTTGGAGCAGCCAAAGGCGACTATATCGACCTCTCCGCGCTGGGAGGAATCCTCAGCGAAAAAGGGGCCAAGCAGAGCTATCGGATTCTCGATACCAGCGTCATCATCGACGGGCGGGTCGCCGATATCGCCGAGGCCGGCTTCATGGGAGGGACGATCCTCATTCCGCAATTTGTGCTGCGGGAGTTGCAGCAGATTGCCGACTCCTCCGACTCGGCCAAGCGGAATCGCGGCCGCCGGGGGCTCGACATCCTGCAGCGGATCCAAAAGAACAGCAATCTCGAAGTGCAGATCTACGAGGCCGATTTTCCCCAAGTCAAAGAGGTCGACCTCAAGCTGATCGAGTTGGGGAAGCAGCTCAATGCGCCGATCGTTACCAACGACTTCAACCTCAACAAGGTCGCCCATCTGCGTGGCGTCGATGTCCTGAACATCAACGAACTGGCCAACGCATTGAAACCGGTCGTTCTCCCGGGCGAGATCATGCGGGTCTTCATCCTCAAAGAGGGGAAGGAGTACAACCAGGGAGTCGCCTATCTCGACGATGGGACCATGGTCGTGGTTGACAACGCACGCCGCCAGATCGGGAAGAATGTAGATCTGGTGGTGACGAGCGTCCTCCAGACGACTGCCGGGAAGATGATCTTTGGCCGGGTCGAGGACCCCCGGCAAGACGGGCGGAATGAGTCACGGCAGGATTCCCGCGAGCGCTCCTCGCGGGGGCAGGTTTCGATGGCCGCACCGGTGGCGGTGGTTCCTGGTTCTCAGGCCCCCACCGAGCCGATTGAGTAGGGGCGGAGGGCTGGAGAGGGGAACGCATGAACGTGGCCATCATTCCCGCCGCCGGGAGCGGCTCCCGCTTTGGCGGAGAGACGCCGAAGCAGTTCTTGTTGATGGGGGGAGAGCCCGTGCTGTTGCAGACCCTCCGGCGGTTCGATCTCTGCCCAGAGATCGACGGGACGATCGTGGCGTTGCCCGAGTCCGCGCTGGAGAGTTGGCGGGAGCGGTTGGCGGTCAGTGGATTGGCGAAGCCTGTGCGGTTGGTGCCCGGTGGGCGAGAGCGGAGTGACTCGATCCGGCACGCCCTTGAGGCGGCGGCGCAGTGGTCCCCGGACGGGCAGCTTCCCGAGATCGTCGCGGTGCACGACGCGGTGCGGCCTCTCGTGACACCCACTCAGATCGCCTTGGTCGTTCAACGGGCACGCGAGGTCGGGGCGGCGATCTTGGCGCTGGCCTCGACCGACACCCTCAAGGAGGTCGAGGATGGTCTGATCGTCCGGACGCTCGATCGCCGCCGGATCTATCGCGCACAGACGCCCCAGGCCTTCCATTATTCGCTTCTCGTCCGGGCAAACCAAGTGGCGCGAGAGTCCAACCTTCCTTCCGCCGCGACCACCGATGACGCGCTTCTCGTCGAGGCGCTCGGAGTCCCCGTCGCCATCGTCGAAGGGTCGTCTCACAACCTCAAGATTACCACGCCGGAAGATCTGCGGCTGGCCGAGAGACTCCTGCAGGAAGAAGCGGCGTCTTATCGATTCTCGTCAGAGTATGCTTGAACATCGAGTTGGGATTGGGTACGACATCCACCGGCTGGTCGAGGGCCGCCGGCTGGTACTGGGCGGAGTGGAGATTCCTTCGCCTTGGGGATTGCTTGGCCATTCGGATGGCGACAGCCTGAGCCACGCGATCACCGACGCGCTGCTTGGAGCGGCTGGGCTGGGAGACATCGGGCAACACTTCTCGGACAAGGATCCGCGCTGGGCTGGCGCGAACAGCCAAGTCTTTCTCAGCCACGTCGCCGAGCTGCTCGCGGAGCGTGGCTTCCAGATTGGCAACATCGACGCGACCATCCTCGCCGAGAGACCGAAGTTGCAGTCCTTCATGCCCGAGATCCAGGCGCGATTGGCCGAGACACTCGGCATCGATCCGGCCCGGCTCAACCTCAAGGCCAAGACCAACGAGGGGCTCGACGCGATCGGGCGCGGAGAGGCGATTGGGGCCCAAGCGATCGTCCTGCTGACCATGGACTCCAGGCAAGCCTGATTTCCATCTGCCGCCTTGTCAGGGAGCATCGGAGAAGTCTGCGTATGAGAGTCCAGGATCTGATCGAACGAAAGCGCGATGGCGGGGCCTTGACTCCCGCAGAGATTGGCTGGCTGATCCAGGGGTATACCGCGGGTACGATTCCGGACTACCAGATGGCCGCTTGGCTCATGGCCGGCTTCCTGCGAGGGCTGACCGAGGAGGAGACGCTGGCGCTGGTTGAGGAGATGCTGCGCTCCGGGATCGTGCTCGACCTGAGCGACCTGCCGATGCCGAAGGTCGACAAGCACTCGACGGGTGGGGTGGGAGATAAGACCTCGCTGGTGGTGGCCCCGGCGGTGGCCGCGTGCGGCGTCGCCGTCCCGATGATCTCCGGGCGGGCCCTCGCGCACACCGGGGGGACCCTCGATAAGCTCGAAGCGATTCCTGGCTTTCAGACCCAACTTTCTCTCGCGCAATTCCGCTCGATCCTCGCGCGCTGCGGGCTCTGCCTGATTGGACAGACGGAGGAGATTGCGCCGGCCGATCGCAAGCTCTACGCGCTGCGTGATCTGACGGCGACGGTGCCCTTCCGGCCCTACATGTGTGCGTCGATCATGTCGAAGAAACTGGCCGAGGGGATCGACGGGCTCGTCCTCGACGTCAAGACTGGCAATGGGGCCTTCATGCGTCGGGAAGAGGACGCACGCGCGCTGGCCGAGTTGATGGTGCGAGTGGGGCAGGGAATGGGCAAGCGCGTCACCGCCCTCCTGACAGACATGGATCAGCCGCTCGGGCATTGGGTCGGGAATGGGGTCGAGACGGCCGAGGCACTGGCGGTCTTGCGTGGGGAGTCGACGGGAGATCTGGCGGCGCTCTGCCTTGAGTTGGCGGCTCGAATGCTGGTGGTCAGTGGGGCACGGCCGGGGCTCGACGCGGCGCGCGAGGAGATCCGGTCTGTGTTGCAGAGCGGCGCGGCACTCGAGCGGTTCCGGCAGGGGATCGAACTGCAGGGGGGAGATCCGCGCGTCTGTGACGATCCGGGAATCTTGCCACGCGGGCGGTTTCAGCAGACGATCTGTGCAGATCGGCCGGGGATCGTTGCCAGGCTCGACACGACCGGGATTGGCCGCATCGTCATGGATTGGGGGGCGGGTCGCGCGCGGTTGGAGGATCCGATCGATCTTGGGGTTGGACTGGAGTTGCACGCCCGGCGCGGGGACCCAGTGCGCCCTGGGGACCCCCTCGTCACTGCCTGGTACAACGATCCGGCTCCCCTCGATCGGATGATCGCCAGGCTCTCTGCGGCGTGGCAGATCGAGGAGTCGCCTCCCGCCCCGCGCCCATTGATCCTCGCCGAGATCTGAGACGTCCCTATTCTTGATCCAAGCCGAGAGGAGAAGTCGCCGATGCCTTCGCCACGACCAACCAGAAGAGGTCCCAAGAGGAATCGCTGCTGCGGATGGCTTTCGCTGCTGGTATTCCTGCTCTGCGCCGCTGGCTGCACCACGCGGGATCCGGCGGATGGGCCGGGGGATGGTCGGACGCGGGTCGGGATCGTCTTCGACATCGGTGGCAAGGACGACCGCTCCTTCAACAGCGCCGCCCACGAAGGCATGCTGCGGGCGCGACGTTCCCTCCCCATCCTGCTGCGCGACGTCGAGCCGGGCGATCCGACCTCGATCGAGCCGGCCCTCCGTGCCTTTGCCCAGTACGGCTACCACCTGATTGCCGGGGTCGGCTTTGTCCAGGGCCCCATCATCGAGCAGGTCGCTGCGGACTATCCCCAGCTCCACTTTGTCCTGATCGATTCCGCCACCAACCTCCCCAACGTCGCCAGCCTTCTTTTCAAGGAGCACGAGGGTTCATTCCTGGTCGGGATGATCGCCGCCTCGAAGAGTCAGACCGGCGTGCTCGGCTTTGTCGGAGGCATGGACATTCCGCTCATCCACAAGTTTGCCACCGGGTATGAAGAGGGCGCCCGCTACGTCAATCCGCGGATCCGGATCCTGCGCAACTATGTCGGGATTACCGATGCCGCCTGGAACAATCCCAGCAAAGGGCGGGAACTGGCCAATGCCCAGTACGAGCAGGGCGCGGATGTCATCTTCCAAGCCGCCGGCAATTCCGGTCTCGGCGTCTTCGATGCGGCCGAGGCCTATGGAAAGTTTGCCATCGGCGTCGACTCGAACCAGAACTGGATCAAGCCCGGCTTTATTTTGACGAGCATGCTCAAGCGGATCGAGAATGCTGTCTACCAAGTGGTCCAGGAGGAGGTCGAGGGTCGCTTTCAGGGAGGCGTCCATGTCTATGGCTTGGCCAACCAAGGGGTGGACTATGCGCTCGATGAGTTCAATCGCCACCTGATTCCCCAGGAAGTGATCGATCGGGTCGAAGAGGCGAAGCGGGAGATCATTGCGGGCCGCTTGCGGGTCACGGATGCGATGGCGGAGGCGGAGGCGCGAGATCCAGCGTCGGCTCCGCGCCCTTCCGAGTAAGATCACTGCCGAGTGAATGGACCAAGACTCTATTGGAAGGCGAGGACGAAGGAATGGAAGTCAAGTCGGAGCCAAGAGGATCGATCGAACTGCGCGGAATCACCAAGGCTTTCGGGAGAGTGATCGCCAACGATCACGTCGACCTGACGATTCCAGGGCGCTCGATCCACGCGATCGTCGGCGAGAATGGAGCCGGGAAGTCGACGGTCATGAAGATCCTCTACGGCTTCTACCAGGCCGATCAAGGGGAGATTTGGATCGATGGGGCACGGCGGGAGATTCGCACGCCCGAGGACGCCATCGCACTGGGACTGGGCATGGTCCATCAGCATTTCATGCTTGTGCCGCCGATGACGGTCTTGGAGAACGTCATGCTCGGGGCCGAGCCCGGCCGCTGGTGGCGGATGGACCGCGGAGCAGCCCGCGCGAAGATCGAGGCGTTGAGCGCCGATTTCGGCTTCCATCTCGACCTCGACCAGCGGGTCGAGACCCTCTCGGTGGGGCAGCAGCAGCGGGTCGAGTTGGTCAAGGCACTCTACAGGGGGGCACGCATCCTCATTCTCGACGAGCCGACCGCTGTCCTCAGCCCCCCGGAGGTCGATGATTTCTTCCGGATTCTGCGGACGATGCGGGATCAGGGCCGCACCATCATCATCATTACCCACAAGCTCCACGAGGTCCTCGCCATCTCCGATGAGGTCACCGTGATGCGGGATGGGCAGGTGGTCGGGAGACGGCGGACAGCCGGGACTAATGCCGCGGAACTGGCCCAGTTGATGGTCGGGCGCGAGGTGCTCCTCACGGTCGAGAAGGGACCCGCCACCCCTGCCACCCCTGCCACCTCTGCCACCTCTGATGGACTCGTTCTCGAGGTCGAGGGGCTCGGGCTGGGCACCGCGCTGCGGGATGTCTCCTTCTCCCTCCGCGCGGGCGAGATTCTCGGAATCGCTGGCGTCGAGGGGAATGGCCAGACGGAGCTGGTTGAGGTGCTCGCCGGGCTGACACGCCAGGATCGTGGCTCGATCCGCTTTCTCGGGAAAGAGGTGGGCCGGTTGAGTCCCCGTCGACGACGGGAACTGGGGATCGCCCACATCCCGGAGGACCGTCACCGGCGGGGGTTGCTGCTCGATTTTGACCTGACGGAGAATGCCATCCTCGGCCTTCATCATCGACGACCGGTCATCCGTTCGGGGCTCGGCGTCTTCGATCGTCAAGCTATCGGAGAGAGGGTCGCCCGGTTGTTGCGGGAGTTCGATGTCCGGCCCCCTGATGCGTCGTTGCCGGCGCGAGTCCTCTCGGGAGGCAATCAACAGAAGCTGATCATCGGACGGGAGTTCGGGCTGCCCCCCCGCCTCTTGCTCGTCGCCCAGCCGACGCGCGGCGTCGACATCGGGGCGATCGAGTTTATTCACCGCCAATTGATCGCGCTGCGCGATCGAGGGGTCGCCATTCTCCTCGTCTCTGCCGAACTGGAAGAGGTCCTCTCGTTGGCGGACCGGGTGCTGGTGATGTACGGTGGGGCCATCGTCGGGGAGAGCGGCCCCGTCGAGAAGGCAGACTTGGCCGCCCCGCCTTTCCGCCTCGACGAGATTGGATTCCTGATGACGGGCGGGAGCGCTTCCCGAGAAGCAGCCCAAGGAGAGTGAACATGCGCGCACACAGGAAGGGAGCGGGCCCTTCGGTCTGGCAGATGATCTGGAGGAGCCTTCTGCTGCTCTGCTTGTTCTGGTCAGCCGGAGCGGCTCAGCAACCCGCCGCGACTTTTGTCCCCGTCGAACCGCCTCTTCCGTTGATGGAGACCCGCTTTCCCACCCTCGACGGCGGCCGCAAGCGGTTGCGCGACTTCCGGGGAGAGGTGCTGGTGGTCAACCTCTGGGCGACCTGGTGCGGTCCCTGCCGCAAAGAGATTCCTTATCTCAACGAACTCGCCGCTTCACTGGGGCCGCGCGGGTTGCGGGTGATCGGTCTGACCACCGAGCATCCGTCCAAGGATCGTTCCCGCGTCCGCGAGTTTGTCGACTCCCTCGAGATGGGCTATCTCATCGGGTTTGCCGGAGGTGAAATCGCCAACTACCTGACACAAGGGCGCAACGTCATCCCCCAGACCTATGTCTTCGATCGTCAGGGGCGCCTGCTGCGCCATTTCGTCGGCTTCAATCCCCGGACGAGCCCGCTCCACCTCCGCGCAGTCATCGACTACGCATTGGGGGCGGGGGCGATGGAAGTCGGGGCGTCGGGATCGGGCGCTCCCCAGTAGGGCAGGGAATCGGTCCACCTCGCCCTGGGATCAGGGCAGTTTCATGGTCATGATCGTGTCGGTCAATCGCTCAATGGCGACGGTCAGCGAGATCCCCGCTTCGTGAAACTGTCCTGCCGAAGCCAGTTGCGAGGCCTCCTTCAAGGCGTCGCCAGCCTTGGCGAGTCGAAGATACTGCACTTGCAGTTGGAGATCGGCCTGAAACCGCCCCATCAGGGACGAGACCCCCTCGTCGAGTTCGGCGATCTTCTGGACGAGTGCCTCCCTGGTGCGATTGGTACTCGCGGCCACCTCGGGAGAGGGCTTCTCCAGTCGAGCCTGCTCCTCGGCTACTTCCAATCCATTGACAATCTTGCCGTAGAGAAAGACGAAGCGGGAGAGCCGTGCGATCTGTTCCGCAACCTCTGCGGCTTGCGGGCGCATGCTGGGGGGAGGCGTCGGCGTCGGGGTCGCTTTGGGGCGCGCGACGGGACGCTTTCGGGAAGGGGATTGGGGAGCGGACCGCTCGGCCGTCTCCCGCGGGGAGATCACCGTTCGGGGACTGGCCACTGACCGGGACGCGCCACCGATCATCGACCAAGCTAAACTTCCCGTCAGGAGGAGCGCCAGTCTCGCGGCCCAGCTCCTCCGTCTTGTCC
>JBMOHS010000162.1:0-8958 GCA_049317725.1 Blastocatellia bacterium | reverse complement strand
GTGGTGAACCCTCTTTGTCTCTGCAGGGCGTCCGATCCCATTCAGGTCAGTCGTAGAGCTCTTCCGGGTAGCGGATCAACTTGTACGAAAGCTTCCGACCGACGGCAAAGATGTTGTCACCACGCCAGGCCCTCGGGACACGAGTGCGATCAAGCTGGCGGAGAAGCTCCTCGCGGGTCTCGTGCCACATATCGCGGGTCTCGAGATGGTCGACCAGCAGGCCCGCCGATTCGAGCGCGGCGCGGACATCCCCGGGGGTATATTCGCGGGCGTGGCGATCAGAAGGATGGCGTCGGTTGTACTGCCCGTAGATGTAGGGGCTGTTCCCAGCGCGGAGGGCTTCGACGCTATGCGCGCTGGCAATGTTCGGGGTCGTCAGGATCAACCGCCCACCCCAGGTCAGGACCCGATGAATCTCGATCAACATCTGCATCGGATCCTCGCGCAGGTGCTCGATCAGCTCACAACAGAGGACGACATCGATCGAGCGGTCTGGAAACGGGAGCCGCTGCCGCTCGACATCGACATTGTGCATCCGGAAGTGGAGGGTCTCACCGGTCTGGGCGTGGTGCAGCGACATCTCCTTGGTCGGGGGAGGACCCTCCCACCAGTTGGTGACGAGGATCTCGCCGTACTGGGCGTGCCGATGGAGGAGTGCAGGGAGCTGGAGATAGCTGCTCAGCTCGAGGATCCGCGCCCCCGGGTGGCCGACCGGAGTCAGGCGGAGCGTCTCCAGAAGTCGACGACCGTGGGTCCGGAGATAGCCAACCGCTTCGGGCCGATCGGCAAAGAAGCCGGCGGCGTCATCGAGTGCGGCCTGCCCTTCCGTCTCGGAGAAGCTCAGCAGGGGCTCTGCCGGAAAGTCGAGAGCCGACTCGGTCTCGACCAGCGGACGTGCAGGTCGCTTCGTCTCCACCAAACGACGGGCCAAGTCGAGATACCGCTCAGCCGAGCGCTCGACCGCGCACTCGCGTCGCGTCCATTCGGCGGCCCGCTGTCCCAACCCTTCGCGGAAGCGTGGTTGATACGCGAGTGTCTGCAGTCGCTCTGCCAGCTCCACCTCCTCTTGGGGCCCAAGCGGAATCTTGACACAGACCTCGTCCGGAAGATCCCGGAACTGACCAAAGTCTGTCACCAGCACCGGCTTCCCTGCCCCGAGACTCCGGATCAGGATTCCAGAGGTCTCACCGGCGGTCGGATAGCGAAGGTTGACCAGGACATCGATCGCCCGCAAGTAGCGGTAGAAGTCCTTCTCCGTGACATAGCCCGTGATCCGCACTGCGTGGCGCAGCCCCATCTGCTCGACCAGTGGCTGCGCTTGGTGCTTCCAATGGTCCTCTCCGACAATCAGGTATCGCGCATTCGGCATGACCCGGAGCAGGCGTTGAAAGGCCCGGAGGACCACCGGAATCCGCTTCGGCTCCGAGACAAAGCCGAACGAAGCCACGAGGAAGGCCTCCTCGGGTAAGCCGAGCGAGCGACGACACTCCAGCGGATCGACCCCGTCCATCTCCAACGCCACGGGAGAGAGGTGATGCGGGACCACCTCGACCGGAATTCCTGGGCGCAACGACTCGAGCTGCGAGACCGCATACTCGTTATGGACGATAATTCCCAAGCTGCGATTGATCAGACGATGATTGAGCGGGAGGAGAAATTGCTGGTACTCGCTGAAGATCGCACGTCGCCGATTGACCGCCATTCGCGCCCCGATTCGGCCATAGGCGTGGAACATCTCACGTCGATACGCCTCCGCATCTCCCTGCCCAAGCGTTCGCCAAGTGATCAGGTGATGCAGACAATGCTCGTGCAGGACCAGCAGGCCCGGCGTCCGCAGGGCCCGATCATAGATGTAGTCGTGCGCGGGATTGTTCCCTTGGTGGTAAAGGCACAGGTCAAATGGGGTGTCCCGATCGATCTCGTCGAAGTGGACCGCCAGTTGAACGTTGATCTGCCCTGGAGCAAGCTCCCGTCCCTCCCGTGCCTGATCGACAAAGGCCGTCACCTCTGCACCACGTGCCAGAAATGGCAACAGCTCCGCACTGTAATCGGCAATGCCCGACTTGCTCGGCGGAAGGGGTGAAAAGTAGGCGAGTCGCATGGCGGTATCGAGGAGATCGGAATCGGTTATGTTGCCGACTGTCGTTTCCAGCGGACGAGGTAGGTCAGCAGGGCGGGGATGAAGATCCCCACTGCCACGAACTGGGAAGTCGAGAGCGTGAAGACCTCTCCCCGCCAGTCATCTCGCCAGAACTCGATGACGAAGCGGATGACCGCGTAGGCCATGGCGTAGGCGAGGATGACTTGGCCGGTGAACTGGCGCCGCCGGAAGAGCAGCCACATGAGGCCGGTCAGCAGTAGCGTGGCGGCCGACTCGTAGAGCTGTGTCGGATGAAGACGGATGGGAGAGAGAAGCCCCCCCAACCGCTCGGCCCAGACGTTCTGCTGCACCGGGTCGCTGAGATGGGAGACGAGCACCGGTACCCCCGTCACCTCGTGCCCCTTCTCGGAAAACTGAACTCCCAGAAAGGAGGTCGTCGGCTTGCCCCAACAACAGCCAGCGGCAAAACAGCCGAGCCGACCGATAAACTGTCCAAGGGCAATCCCTGGAGCACAGGCATCGGCGACTCGCCACCACGGCAGCCGGTAGACGCGCATGACGATCACCGAAGCGAGCACCGCCCCCAGAAAACCGCCATAAAAGACGCCACCGGAGCGAAAGAAATCGAGCGAGAGAATCTGCCCCGGATGATCCCGGTAGTAAAGGTCCCACTCCGTCCAGACCATCAACAACTTCGATCCAATCAAGGAAGCCGCCAACACCCAAAGGCCAAGGTCATAGGCCTTGGCCTTGTCCAGCCCATCCCGCTCCGCCAGGCGCCCCATCAGCAGCAACCCGAGCACGAAGGCGATGGCTAGCAGCAGTCCATAGCTGTTCAGTGTCAGCTCTGTCCCGGGTATCTTGAACAGTTCAGGAAACATCCCGTCGCCCCCTTCGTTCTTCTCGCAACAGTTCGATCGCTAAGAGCCCTGCCCCCACGCAGATGACTGCGTCGGCGACGTTGAACGTCGGCCAAGCGTACCGGTCGGCGAGATGAAAATCGAGAAAATCGATCACCTCGCCAAAGCGGATCCGGTCGATCAGGTTCCCCAAAATCCCCGCCAGCAGCAACGAGAGGGACCACTGCATCCGTTGATGGCCCGCAGGCGTCCGCCACTGCTGGTAGGAGACCATCGCCGCGGCCAGCAATGCAATGGCCGAGAGGATGTAGCGGGTTCCCTCCGGCCCGTCGGCAAAGAGACTGAAGGCGACTCCCCGATTGGTGGCAAAGGTCAGCCGGAAGAAGTCGGGGATGACCTCGATCATCACCACGGGGCGCAACCGGGCAAGGGCCCACGCCTTGGTCCCCTGATCCAGCAGCAGGATCACGACCGACAAGAGCAAATATCGAAGTCGCCGTGCCATCTCGCTGGCTATTCCTTCCCGGATGATGGGACGATCTTCCGCAAGTGCCCGACGCAGCGCTGACAGGCGGTGGGGAAGGCTGGATCAGCCCCCACATCGACCGTGTAGTGCCAGCACCGCTCGCATTTGACCCCTTCTGCCTCGTCGACGCGGACGGCGAAGGAGTCTCCCTCGACCAGCGTCACCTGTGAGACCAGCAGGATCAAGCGGAGATCTTCCCCGAATGATTCGAGAAACGCACAGGTCTCCGCGTCTGCCGTGATCACCACCCCAGCTTCGAGCGGAGAGCCGATCTTTCGGGCGTGACGCGCCTCCTCCAGCGCCTTGGTGACTCCGCCCCGTAGCTCGAAGAGCCGCTGATACCGGGTGAGCAGGGCCGTATCGCGCCATTGCTCTTCCCCTTCTGGAAAGAGGGCCAAGTGGACCGACGGGGCCTCGGCCAAGGCACCGGGGAGGTGCTCCCAAATCTCGTCCGCCGTGAAGGCGAGGATCGGGGCCATCAGCCGGGTCAGGCGATGCACGATCTCGTAGAGTGCGGTCTGGGCCGACCGACGACCTCGCGACTGTGGTGCGTAGGTGTAGAGGCGATCCTTGAGAATATCGAAATAGAGCGAAGAGAGTTCGATCGTCGCATAGGCCGTCAGGGTCTGGTAGACCTCGGTGAAGTCATAGGCCTGATATGCGGCGAGGACCCGACGCGTCACTTCGTCGAGTTGGGCGAGGGCCCAGCGGTCGAGCTCTTCCATCTCCTCCCAAGCGACCCGGTCGGCGGCGGGATCGAATCCGTGGAGGTTGCCAAGACCGTAGCGGGCCGTGTTGCGCAGTTTGCGGTAAGCATCCGAGATCCGCTTGAGGATCTCGTCCGAGACGCGCATATCCTCGTGATAGTCGAGCGCCGAACACCAGAGGCGCAAGATCTCCGCCCCCATCTGCTTGATCACCTTCTCCGGCTCGACGACATTGCCCTTCGACTTCGACATCTTCTCGCCGTTGCCATCGACCGCCCAGCCATTGGTGATCACCGTTCGGTAGGGTGGGCCACCCTTGACCTCCAATCCTACGACGAGCGAGGAGTTGAACCATCCCCGGAACTGATCGCCTCCCTCGAGGTAGACATCGGCTGGATACGGCAATCCGTACGCTGGCAGCACCGCCTGCGAACTCGATCCCGAATCGAGCCAAACGTCGAGAATGTCCATCTCCTTGCGAAACTTCGCGGCCCCGCAAGCACGGCAGGCCGTTCCCCTGGGCAGCAGATCGCTGGCCTCGCGGGTATACCAGGCATCGGCCGACTCCTCTTCGAAGATCCGGGCGACGTGCTCGATCACCGTCGGATCACAGAGACTCTCCTCACACTGTTCGCAATAGAAGACGGTGATCGGGACGCCCCAGGCCCGCTGTCGCGAGATGCACCAGTCGGGTCGGTCGCGGAACATGTTCTTCATCCGCTCGTTCCCCCACGCCGGCACCCACTGGATCGCGTCGCACGCCTCGATTGCCCGCTGATTGAGACCCGTTCGCGTCATCGAGATGAACCACTGAGGGGTCGCTCGGAAGACGACCGGATGGTGGCACCGCCAACAGTGCGGGTATTGATGCGCAAATCGATCCTGCCGCAAGAGCGCGCCAATCTGCTCGAGGTGGCGGATGACTGCTCGATTGCCGTCCCGCTCGGCGTCGGCCTTTGTCAGCGGAACCACGCGCAACCCCGCAAAATGCTCGACCTCCGGAACGAAGAAGCCGCGACTATCGACAGGGTTGTAGACGTCGAGACCATACTGTCGACCAATGACATAGTCCTCATACCCGTGACCCGGTGCAGTATGAACCGCCCCGGTTCCGGCGTCGAGCGTAACGTGGTCGCCATTCATCAGCAGACTCGGTCGATCGATGAATGGATGGCGCGCTTCAAGTCGGTCGAGCGCCTCTCCCAGGCAGGTGGCCACGACCCGATAGCCCCGCTCCGCCCAGCCCAGCTTGGCCGCCACCTCCTCGAGCAGGCCGGAAGCGACGATGAAGACCTCCTCCCCGACCTCGACCGCGCTGTACTCGAATGACGGATGAAGACTGATTCCCAGGTTGGCCGGCAGCGTCCACGGGGTCGTCGTCCAGATGACGATGGAAACTTTGCGTCCCGTCAACGCGGGCAAGGCCTTGGCTGCGTCGGGAAATGGGAAGGCTACGTAGATCGAGTGGCTCGTGTGATCACCGTACTCAACCTCGGCCTCCGCCAGTGCCGTCTGACAACTGATGCACCAATGGACCGGGCGCATTCCCTTGTAGACAGACCCCTGCTCGACGAACTTTCCGAAGACCCGCACGATCTCGGCCTGGTAGTGGTAGTTCATCGTCTGATAGGGATTGTCCCATTCGCCGAGAATCCCCAAGCGACGGAAGTCGTCGCGCTGTAAAGCAAGGAACTTTTCGGCGTGGCGCCGGGCCGCCCGACGGATCTCGATGACGGGCATTTCGTGCCGATGGGCTCCCAGCTCCTCCTCGACCTTGATCTCGATCGGCAACCCGTGACAATCCCACCCTGGCACGTACGGCGCCCAGTGGCCCATCATCGAACGCGACTTGATACAGAAATCCTTGAGGACCTTGTTCAATACGTGGCCAAGGTGGATCCGGCCATTGGCATACGGAGGTCCATCGTGCAAGACAAAGAGGGGCTGACCTGCGCGGACTTGCCGAAGTGCTTCGTAGAGCCCCATCTCTGACCAGCGCGCCAACCGCAGAGGTTCATTGATTGGAAGATTGCCCTTCTGAGCAAAGTCTGTCTTCGGCAGATTGACCGTGGTCTTGAGATCGAGGGTTGTTTCGCTTGTCGTTTCGCTTGTCATAAGTTGTCGAGGGTTCGCTCATCCCTGTCGACCGGGCAGAGTCTCTGGACTGAGCCGGGTCAGCAGACCTTCCGTACGCTTCCTCGATCGACCTGCCAAGCGGAGGCCTATCGAGCAACGGACAGTCCAAACAAAGAGGGGATGATACCCCATCTTGCACGAATAGAAAAAGCACCCGACCGATCGAGCTGTCCGGTTCGGGTGCTGATGATGATTGGAGCGCCTCGTCCGAGACCGCTCAGAAGACCGGCCGTTCAATAAGGGTTGAAGTCCCGGGTTCTCCGTGAGACCGCTGCCGCACGGATCAGATGAACATCTCCTCGTCCTGGTAGGCGCGATTGACCGGAAGACGGTTGCGAGTGGCGAGGACCTCGACCGCGCGACGGACCCCGTACATGACGTAAGAGAACTCCCGCGCCGGTTCCAGAATGCTGCGCTGCACCAGCGCCGTGGTCCTCTCGAACTCATCGGTCGCCTCGGTGATCGTCTCCTGCACCTTCTGGACGTGGCCGCGCGCCCGCTCGATTTCGCGACGGGCCTGCGCCGTCGCATCGCCGAGCAGGGATTTCACCTCGGCCACTTCGTCTCGCGCCATCTCCGTGATGGCGTGAATCTGCTCCGCTCCCTGGACAAAGTATCCAGAGGCCTCCTTGAGATCCGCCATCAGATGATGCGCAAGCTTGACGACTGGCTCCGTGTTGTTGAGGAGGTACTCTGCCCGGGTCTGCAGCTCACCCGCTCGCTCAACCACACTGACCACGCGGCGAGCCAGCAGATAGAGACCGACAAAGACGACCGCTTGGGTGATCAGCAAGACCCCAATTCCAACGGCGATAAAGATGCTTACTCCGTTCTCCACCGTCCCCCCTCACCTCTTTCTGCCCACTTCGCCCATCGGCCGACCATCGATTCCAGATTGGTTCCAGAGGAATTGTCGGCCGTCCACGATCCCTAGATCTCGTCCTCAACGGCAGCAGCGCCCTTGTCGGCCTGTTTGGCCTCAAGGTAGCCCTGCCGGCCGGCGTCGATCGCCGCGGCAAACTGCGACTTCTGGCGATTGATCAGGTCTCGTCCGCGGTCGGTGAGATCCTCAACCGCTCCTCGGCCCCGCTGGCCCAAATCCGCGACCTGCTCGACGCCCTGTTGGTAGTAGTCGTTGGCACGCTCCGTCAACTCCCGGCTCGTCTCGCGGGCGTAATCAAGCCCCTTCTTCGTCGCGTCGGCAATCTCCGAGCGGAGCTCCGTCCCCGACTTTGGCGCAAAGAGCAGCGCGGTAATCGCTCCAATCCCCGCCCCAATCAAAAAATAGACCAGCTTGTCTCCCGAATTCCCATTTTGATTTGCCATCTCTCTACCCTCTCCTATGCAGATTCCCACCTGATCTTCTTTCGTGGGTTCTCTTCTGCTTCTCTTACGTTTTTCGTCTCTTCTTCTGGCCAGCGATTTTCTACCCAACTTCCCACCATCGACGACGCGATGCCAGGACAATCACACGCCAACTTGTTCAGGATCAGAGAAGTAGCGGCAGAGCCGCCTCTGGGATCAAATCTATCTGGCAACAAATAGCTGGTTCAGGTATTTGGTCTGAGATCTGATCGAAGATACCTCCTCAACAACCGACCCAGACTATACCACCGGCTCCCAGTGACATCAAGATAGGGGTAATTGACAGTCTTCCGCGGGCAACGCTAGAATGACCTGCGTTTTGAGATCGATCAGGCACCGGGCAAACAGCAATTCGCTGGGTGGCGGGACGAATGGAGCCTGAATGGGGGGCTGGACGCTGCAGGGTTGGCCAAAAGACCGGGCACCGTCGAGCGGAATCGGAGTAGCTATGACATCCTTTTTGTATCTGATAGGGGGCCTGGGGCCGACCGAATTGGTGATCATCCTGGTGATTCTACTGGTCCTCTTCGGAGGGAGTCGCCTGCCATCACTGGCGAAGGGGCTGGGAGAGAGCATTCGCAGCTTCAAGAAGGGAGTGGCCGAGGAGGGTGACGAACGGAAGGACGCAACCAAGTAGCGTCATCCGGTCACCGTTTGCGGCTGGGGGATTTCCTGCCTTCGAACCGGGGGATGTCGGGAGGGCCCGTAGGCGGTGTGAGTTTCCCCCTGATGTAGTTGCTTCGATCCCCTGTCCGATGAGCAACGATGGCCTGGAAGAGGACAGCAGAAGACAAGGTTCTGCTCAACTCCAGTCCCTCCCATTCCCACAAAAGAGTAAGACATCCTTTCCCGTGAAGGGGGCAGAAGGAGGGGCGCTTGGGCGAATTGGGCGACCTCCCCTCCAGGAGTTCCACGAACAGACATGCCCCGGAAACGTTCCCATCATTCTCAGCGTTCGCGCCAGCCAGCGGGCTCTGAGCGTTCCTATTATGAGTACCTTGCCTCCTCGCCTGCCCAGCGAGTTTCGCGCACAGAGCTGCTGCGAATTGTGCGTGGCGGAGAAGACACCTACCTGGAGCTGAAGGTCCGGTTCAGCAACACCGAGAAGCTGATTGCAGAGATCATTGCCCTGGCCAATACGGATGGGGGTCTGATCGTCTTTGGGGTCAACGACCAGCTGCGGATCGAGGGGGTGGAAGATCCGGAGAGTGTCGAGGAGGGGCTGCGCGAGCTCTGTGCACAGCAGATTCAGCCGCCCATTCT
>JBMOHS010000161.1:0-8964 GCA_049317725.1 Blastocatellia bacterium | reverse complement strand
AGAAGAAGATCAGGACGACTTTTGCTATGGGGCAACGCACGAGTAAATGGCATCATTGCATGACAGAGATCACCGAGAAGAAGATTTGGAGCTACTCACGGCACCAATAAACTTTAATGGACCCTATCTTCTTCTCTGTGATCTCTCTGTCATGCAATGATGTGATCTGTCCAGACGTTGGTTGTTTTTTGGCGCGAGTCACTCCTCAACCTTCTTCTCTGTGTTCTCTGTGTCTCGGTGGTGTAATCATCTCTTCGGTTCTGACATCAGTCTCTGGTCGGCTTGGTCCACTTTCTGATTTTCCTCTCCGTGAGTAGTTACAAAAAATGAATGGGCGAGTTTCGCCCAAGGGAGTCGATCAGCCTATGGAATTGGCAATGATAGGGCTTGGCCGGATGGGGGCCAACATGGTTCGGAGACTTTTGCGAGGGGGGCATTCGTGTACGGTCTACGATGTCAATCCTGCCAACGTCGAGCAGCTCGTCGCCGAGGGAGCGGTTGGGGCGGGGTCCATCGCCGACTTGGTGGCGAAGATGAGCCGGCCTCGCGCCATCTGGATCATGGTACCTGCCGGGGCAGCGACCGAGCAGACGATCGAGACGCTCGCCGCACTGCTCGAAGAGGACGACATCATCATCGACGGGGGGAATTCCCATTTCAAGGATGACGTCCGGCGATCTCGTCGGCTGGCGTCGGCCGGAATTCGCTACCTCGATGCGGGCACTAGCGGAGGAGTCTGGGGAATGGAGCGAGGCTACTGCCTGATGATCGGGGGGGATGCAAGCGCCTTTGCGCAACTCGACCCGATCTTCCGGACGCTGGCTCCCGGCCGGGGAGAGATCGAGCGAACCCCGGGCCGCGAAGTGGCAGAAGCGTCGCAGCCTCGCTCGACGGTCGAGGAGGGCTACCTCTACTGTGGACCGGCAGGGGCTGGCCATTTCGTCAAGATGATCCACAACGGAATCGAGTATGGTCTGATGCAGGCGTTTGCGGAAGGCTTCGACATCATGCGGCATGCCAATGCCGAGTCCTTGCCGGATGGGCACCGCTACTCCCTCAACTTGGCGGACATCGCCGAGCTTTGGCGGCGTGGCAGTGTCGTCAGCTCCTGGCTGCTCGACCTGACCGCGATTGCCCTGCTGGAAGATCCCACGCTCTCCGGATACAGCGGTTTCGTGCAGGACTCAGGGGAGGGGCGTTGGACGATCGAGGCCGCGATCGAGGAGGCTGTCCCGGCGGAGGTGCTCGCCGCCTCCCTCTTCACCCGCTTCCGCTCCCGACAGGAACATACCTTCGCGGAGAAGGTACTCTCGGCCATGCGCCACCAGTTTGGGGGTCACGTCGAACAGAAACCCAAGAGTTGAGAGAGAGAATCAAGGGGCGGGAGTGGCCCCTTACTCTTCGATCTCCTCTGGAGTGCCGGACTGTTGGTGAAGTCGGTTGAGCATCCAGCTACGGGCGAGCAGACAGAGAGCGGCCGCGCACGTCGCACTAAGAATTCCGAGTGGAATCATGCCGGAGACGATTTCGGTAACCAGTCCGAAGAGAAAGGTCACGAAGAAGGCGGTCAGGCCGATGACGATGGCTGCGGCATTGACGTCCCACTCTTCGGCGGCGGACGGCAGAGCGACCGGGAGGTCTCGGCGTATCTGGCCTGGAGAGCCTGCTGGGCTGGGAGTAGCCGTAGGGAAGCGTCGTGGCTCCCTGTCGAGGAATTTGGTACCAGTGGTGGGGGAAGATGGCTCAGTCACTTCCAAAAGAACAGTCTGCCTGATCGATTGCATAGGCGGTCTCTCTCCTGCGCCAAGGCCGGGGATGAATCGGTTGGATCTATCCTGGACAAGAAGACTGGATCCTGGTTGAACTGACTTCCAAGATGCGTCGGGCCTGATGCACCAGGGACAATACCACTTCTTCACGCAGCCATCGCTGCCACCTGCCCGTCGCGTGAACAAAGGACTGGCGACGTGCCATGGTGGGTTCAGTCAGGTTCAGGTCTTCAATGAATCGGTTCGGATCTGGAAAGCCCGGCGGGGGGACCGGTGGGGGTCTTACCTGTGTTGTAAAAACAGCGGAAATATACCCTTTTCCGCGCCATTTTTCCAGCGAAAAATGCACAAGATCGTGGAAAAGAGGGGCAGAAAAGTGATGGAGACCCAATGAGTCCGTTACAGTGGACACAGACCTATGAGCCGTGGGGAGGATTGGTGGGATCGACGCTGGTCGCCGCAGTACCCGTCGTGCTGTTGCTGGGGCTGCTCGCGTTTGGGCACGTGCGGGCTCACGTAGCGGCAGCGATCGGATTGGGCGCGTCACTCGTCGTTGCCATCTTCGTCTACGGCATGCCGATGGGACTGGCCTTCGCCGCCGCCGGAAACGGAGCGGCCTTCGGTCTCTTTCCCATTGGCTGGATCGTCCTCAATGCGATCTTTGTCTATGACATCACCGTTGTCACCGGCAAGTTCGAGGTCGTCAAGGAGACGATTGCGGGGATCACCCAGGACGCGCGACTGCAGGCGCTCCTCATCGCCTTCAGTTTTGGCGCCTTCATTGAAGGGGCCGCAGGATTCGGGACACCGGTCGCCATCTCGGCGGCGATGCTGATCGGGCTCGGATTCAAGCCGTTACAGGCGGCGGGGATCGCATTGATCGGGAACACCGCCCCCGTCGCCTACGGGGCGCTCGGAACGCCCATTCTGGCACTGGCGAAGGTGACCAACTTGCCGCTCGAACAGTTGAGTGCGATGGTAGGCCGCCAGCTGCCATTCTTCTCCCTGCTGGTCCCCTTCTGGCTGGTCTGGGCGATGACGGGATTCAAGGGGATGCGGGAGGTCTGGCCGGCTTGTCTGACTGCCGGGGGAACCTTCGCCCTCGCGCAATTTCTGATCAGCAACTACCACGGCCCGTGGGTGGTCGACATCGTCGGAGCGATCGTCTCAATCTTGTCGTTGGTCCTCTTGTTGCGAGTGTGGCACCCGAAGACCATCTGGAAGGAGGGGGTTGCCTCTGGCAAGACGGAACCGGCGCCAGAACGATTCAGCAAACGGGAGGCCGGGCTGGCCTGGATGCCGTGGGTTCTGCTCTCGATCTTGGTCTTCCTCTGGGGACTTCCGCCGATGAAGAGCTGGCTCAACCATCTCTCGCTGATTGAAGTGAAGGTCCCCTGGCTCCATCAGGCGATCTACCGGGCTCCGCCGGTCGTCACCGTTCTGAAAGCAGAGGAGGCCATCTTCTCGCTCAACTGGTTGTCAGCGACAGGGACGGCCCTGTTGCTGGCCGGTATTCTCTCGGGATTGATCTTGCGACTCTCGCCGGGAAGGCTGCTGAGAATCTACTGGGGAACGCTGCGGCGGGTGCGCCTCTCGCTGGTGACGATCGCGGCGATGCTGGCGTTGGGCTTTACGACACGGTATGGCGGATTGGACGCGACGATGGGCCTCGCCTTTGCGAGTACGGGCTTCCTCTTCCCCTTCTTCTCCCCCCTGCTGGGATGGCTGGGGGTCGCGCTAACGGGGAGCGACACCTCCTCCAACGTCCTGTTTGGGAATCTGCAACAGATCACCGCGGAGCAGCTACAAATCTCCCCGGTGCTTGCCGCCGCCGCCAACAGCTCCGGCGGAGTGATGGGAAAGATGATCGACGCCCAGTCGATCGTGGTCGCAGGGGTGGCCACTGGCCAGCACGGGGAGGAGGGACCTATCCTTCGCTATGTCTTCTTCCACAGTGTGGCCATGGCCGTCCTGGTGGGACTCCTGGTCCTCTCCCAGGCCTATCTCTTTCCTGGAATAGTCCCCTGAAGAGGAAACAGGAATCATCCCGCCGTCGAATCAGGAGCAAGGAAGCGAAAGAGGAGCGAGATTTTGAGAAGAAGTGATCGATTCACCAAGCACGCGGGCAAGATGGGACTGGGGCTGCTGCTCCTGGGCGGGCTGGGCAGCGGCTGGGCGGGCGAGCGGTGGATGAGCGGTGCCCACTCCCGGGCGGGAATCGCGGATGGCCCCCGCCAGGCTGGCTCCGCATCGAACCTGATCGCCCTGGTCAACGGCACGGTGATCGATGGGACAGGGAGTGTGCCGTCGACGCAGACGATCCTGATCCGGGGGGACCGGATCGAGGCCGTCGGGGTGGATCTAGCGATCCCGCCCGAGGCACGCCGCATCGATGCGGCGGGAATGACGGTTCTGCCGGGCCTCTTCGATCTGCATACGCACCTGCCCTACGGGACGGCAAGTGGGATTGCGGGAGACTGGCCGAAGAACCTGCTTGCCTATCTCTACTGCGGGGTGACCTCGGTCGTCGACTTTGGAACCTACCCAGAGACGTTCGAGCCGATGAGGCGGCTGCTCCGGGAAGGGGTGATCGTCGGACCGCGCCTCAGCTTGGCGGCACGTCTGACGACACCGGGAGGGCACGGTGCAGAGGGTGGGCGGGGAGACTTCTTCTCCCAGGAGGTCGCGACGCCAGACGAAGCGCGCGCGGCGATTCGGCGTGTCGTCGCCTACCGCCCAGATGTCATCAAGGTCTTTACCGATGGGTGGCGGTACGGAGCGGCTCCAGATATGACCAGCATGAACCTGGAGACGCTGACCGCCCTGGTGGAAGAAGCGCACCGGGAAGGATGGCCGGTGCTGACCCACACGGTCCGTCGGGACCAGGCGAGGCTGGCCTCACAAGCCGGGGTGGATGTCCTTGCCCACGGCATCGGGGACGGAATTGCCGACGCGAGCCTGCTCGAGCTTCTCCGGACCAACGGCACGACGTATGTCAACACGCTGGCCGTCTATGAGCCTCGCTCGCGCTCCATCCTCTCGCCGCTCCTCGAGGTGGTGCTGGATCCGATCGTCCGGCAGGCGATCGAGCCGCCGCTGACCCGCCCCGTCAATGGAACGCCAGCAGGAGAAGCGGCTCCTGCGGCTTGGCCGCCGGTTCCCGGGCGGGAGACGCCCTACCGCCAGCGCCGCTGGCACTACTTGGGTGAGAATCTGCGCGCGGCACGACAGGCGGGAGTGGCGATCGGAGTGGGAACCGACGCGGGGGTCACCGGGACCCATCACGGGTGGGCGACTCTGCGGGAGCTGGAACTGCTCGCCGCCGGAGGGCTCTCCCCGCTCGAGGCGATCACCGCCGCCACCGGGACCGCCGCTAAGGCCTTGCGGCTCGAGACAGAACGCGGGACCCTTGCGCCGGGGCGGCTGGCAGACCTCCTCGTGGTCGACGGGGAGCCTCACCGGCAGCTCGCCGATCTCCGACGGATCCGCCATCTCTTTCTGGGAGGAAGAGAGGTCGATCGGTCTGCCCTTGCCCAACGAATCGCGACCGCGGAAGGGACTTCCCTGCCGACAGTTCCGGGGATGGCGCTCCTCGATGACTTCGACTCCCCAGACGGGCGCAGCCGGTTGGATACCCGCTGGGTCTATGCGACAGAGCCCGGTGTCGCGCCCTCCCGCGTGATCTTCGATCGTGTCGAGCGACAAGGGAGGGGCAAGAGCCTGCTCGCCACCGCCCGGCTCAGCTCAGCAGAGAACCCGTTCGTTCGGCTCCAGCTTCCCTTCCGTCGGGGCGGGATCGAGCCGGTCGACGCTTCGCGCTTTGTGGGCGTCTCTTTCGACGTGCGGGGGGAGGGGACCTATCGACTGGTCTTGACGACGGCATCCGTTCGGGAGAACCGTCCCTTTGCCGCCTCCTTCACCGCGACCGCGGGCTGGAAGACCCAGCGGATTCCTTTTGCGACACTCCAGCGAAGCCCGGGAAAGCTCCCTGGGCCTGACTGGACTGCCAAGGATCTGCTCCTGACCAGCTTCGAGATGGCTGGCCCCCCGCTTGCAATGCGCTGGATCGAACTTGACAACATCCGGCTCTATTGAAAAATCAAATTCAGGGATGGCTCGCTTTGCCAGAGCGATCGGTCCCCACCAGAAAACAGCCCATCCAGATGGATCCCATGAGAGGAGAATCGACTCATGAAAAGAGAACAGCCCAACCGTCAGCTCGATGACTATATTGCCAGTGTCCGCCCCGAGTTCGAGGAGAAGCTGGCGACACTGGTCGAGACCCCCAGCGTCAGCAGCGATCCCGAATGTCAGGCAGACATCCGCCGCTGCGCAGAGCTCGCGTCAGGCTATCTGCGCGAAGTTGGTGCCGAGGCTTGCCCAGTCGAGACACCGGGCAATCCCGTCGTCTTCGGAAAACTGATCGTCGATCCGGCCTATCCAACCGTCACCATCTACAACCACCTTGATGTCCAGCCCGCCGACTCCTCGGAGTGGCATCGGGCCCCCTTCACCTTCTTCCGCGATGGAGATCGATACGAGGGCCGGGGAACGACCGACGACAAGGGGCCCGCGCTGACCGCTCTGCTGGCGGTCCGGTACGCGGTCGCCGCTGGCATCCCCCTCAACTACAAATTCATCTGGGAATTGGAGGAGGAGATCGGGAGCCCCAACTTCGACACCTTTGTCCGGGGGCACCTGCCGGAGCTCAAGACCGACTCCGTCCTGGTCAGCGACACCATCTGGATCTCCCGCAAACAGCCGGCCATCCCCTACGGCTTACGCGGGCTGCAGACCTTTCTCTTCCAACTGGAGACACACCGCAAGGATGTCCATTCAGGGCTGGTCGGGGGAGCCGCCCGCAACCCCATCGGAGAGCTGGCCAAGGTGATCAGTCAGTGCTACGACGCGCAGACCGGTCAAGTCCTCATCCCTGGATTCTACGACGAAGTCCGACAACCGACCGCCGCCGAGATCGCCAGTTTTGTCGATTCCGGCTTCACGACGCGGGGATTTCTCAAAGCACACGAACTGAAATCGATCCGGCCCAACTTGAAGAGTGAGGCCGATGTGCTGACGGCGATCATGGCGATGCCGACCTTCGAGGTGCATGGGATTACAGGGGGGTACTCCGGGCCCGGCGTCAAGACGATCGTCCCCTATCGTGCCGAAGCCAAGATCAGTACGCGGCTGGTGCCAGATCAGCGACCGGGTCGGATCACTCGGCTCGTCCGCGATCACGTCCGCTCCCTCAATCCGGATGTGCGAGTCGTCGCCACCCAGGAGCTCGAGCCCTATCTGGGAGACTTCCACGGTCCATATGCTGATGCCGGGCGGACAGCGATGAAGCGTGCGTTCGGCAAAGAGCCCGCCTTCACGCGGGAGGGAGGCTCGATCGGCGCGGTCGTTACCATGCAGAAGCGACTCAAGGCCCCGATCACCTTCCTCGGGCTGAGCCTACCCGAACACGGCTACCATGCCAAGAACGAGAACTACGATTGGCAGCAGACGTCCGGTGGGATCCGGATGTTTGTCCACTACTTCGAGGAGATTGCCCGGCTTCCACGGAAGAACTGAGTGCTCAACGATCACTGCTCGATGGTGACCGCGGCCCAAGTCGCCCCGGTCACCGCCTGCAGTGCCTCTGGAGAGAGCAGCAACTGAAGACCGCGCTGTCCGGCGCTGATGCTGATCCGCGCGTGCTGCCGTGCACTCTCGTCGAGCAGGAGGGGGTAGGGACGCTTCGTGGCAATCGGGGAGACCCCGCCACGGATATAGCCTGTCAGGGACTGGATCTCCTTGACGGGAACGAGGTCGAGCCGCTTATTCCCTGTCTGAGCAGCCACTCGACGCAGATCAAGCTCGGCGTTTCCAGGGAGGCAGACCAGGAAGACGCCTGTCCGATCGCCTCGCACGACCAATGTCTTGAAGGTCGCCTCAGGAGGCATCCCGACTTTGAACGCCACGGTGACGGCGTCGAGCTCGTCCTCGCGCACCTCGTAGGCTCTCAGTTCGTAGGGAATTTTTCGTTGATCGAGCTGGCGGGCGGCCAAGGTCTTGGGGGGCATGTCTTGAATTCCTCCGGTGAGGAGAGGGAGAGCGGCCCAATCAGCAACCCTTCAGCGTGAGGACGCGCCCGACTTTGCGGCGGCACCGTTGCCTGCCTCGTGTTCGAGGGCCACTTCCCAGTCGCGATAGAGGATCTGGAGGCTCGACTCGGCCTCTTGGTACTGACCGGTCACCGTCAGCATCTGTTCCCGGTCGCGGACCACCTCCTCGGAACTCAACCGATCGGTCAGCTCGGCGAGCGCCGCTTCCTGGCGTTGAATCTCCGCTTCCAGTTCAGCCGCGGACGGTCCCGTCGGCCGCTTCTGTCGTTGGCCTCCTGACTCTCGCGCAGCGGGCTCAGACGATCGCCGTGCCTTCCCTCGCTCTGGCTCGGGGATCGACACGGGAACGGTCGCCGTGCGGTGGTGGGCTTCGTAGAATTCGCTGTACCCACCATCGAAGTCTTCGACTCCCGCAGGGCCAAAGGAGAGGATTCGCGTCGCGATCCGGTCGAGAAAATAGCGATCGTGGGAGACGGTGATGATCGTCCCGCCATACTCGTTGAGCGCATCTTCGAGCGCCTCGCAGGAGGCAATGTCGAGGTGATTGGTCGGCTCGTCGAGGATCAAGACGTTGACACGGGAATAGATCAGGCGGGCCAAGGCCAGCCGCCCTTTCTCTCCGCCGGAGAGGGTCGCGACCGATTTGAAGACATCGTCTCCGGTGAAGAGAAACCGCCCGAGAAAGCCTCGCAACTCGCCATCGGGGACGGTCGAGGGAGCCGAACTGCGAAGCTCCTCGAGGACCGTATGGCGATCATCAACCAGCTTCAGCCGCTGGTCGTAGTAGCCTGTCTTGACTCCCGTTCCCCAGCGGAGATCACCTGCCAAGGGTGCTTGGTCACCCAGAATCGTCCGTAGAAAGGTGGTCTTGCCCGTGCCATTGCCCCCGATCACGCCTAAACGATCTCCCCGTCGGAGCGTCAGCGTCAGATTCTCCGCGAGGGTCCGGGTCGGAAAGCCGATCGAGAGTCGGTCAAGAATCAACACCTGATCCCCGGTTCGGCTGGTTGGATGGAGCTTGAAGTTGGCAGACTCCTGCCCGGCGACGCTCTCGATCCGCTCCATCTTCTGCAGCATGATCCGGC
>JBMOHS010000160.1:0-8980 GCA_049317725.1 Blastocatellia bacterium | reverse complement strand
GCAAGCGAACCCAGGTCGCCATGCGGGTCAAAGCGGCATCCCAGCTCTTACTCGCCGGAATCTCCGGGGTTTCACTCAGCCAGAAGTGGCCGCCATCGAGTTTCTCGAAGCGCTCCCGCTTGAAGTAGAGTGCGGTCATTTCGCCCTTCTCCGCCCCATCATCCCGCCCAACCCCGAGGGTTTCGTACCCGGGAAGGGCCTCCGCCAGATAATCCCGCTGAAACCCGAGGGTCTCCTGTGTCCCGAGAAGATCCGGGTCAAACTGGCGGATGGTGTCGACCAGAAAAGTCCGTCGTTTGTCCCAGTGATTCTCCCCATCGTTGGCGGTACCATAGCGAATGTTGTAGCTCATGACGCGCACGGTTCGTGAGGATTGGGCCGATTGCCCACTGAGCCCTCCGGCGGTCAAGAGGAGGACCAGCCAAAGTCCCCACGTGCGGATCTGTCGCATAGATCGTCCCATGTACCTGTTTTCCCTGCCTTTCCATTGCGTATGCCCGGATTGCGTGGGCGGTTTCGTGAGGGGTTGTTATACGGGATCGTGCGAGGCTTGTCCATCTGGAAGCCACGGGGGTGGAGGGCGACGAAGGGCTCTCACCAGGGGAGCAGGCCCATCTGTCGGCGGCCGAGAGGCGTCAAATCGGTCAGTTGGGCGCGATCCTGGAAGTCGACTTCGTAGTCCTCGGCGGCAAAATCGGGAGCGCTGCGGCCCTCAAGAAATCTCTCGGCTTGCCGGGGGAGGAAGGCAGCGTTGCGGGGACACCACGGAGCGGCTCCAATGTACATGACGTTGCTCTCCTCTGTCCCTTGGTGGAGGTCTTCAACCGCGTGGATGACGTCAGGGTGCCACCAGACCGTGTCGCCCGGTTCGATGCGAGGGAGGGAGACGAGGCCGGCAAGAAGGGCGGAGTGCCACGTGGCATCGACCCCCAAGGCACGGCCGGCCGCTGCTCCACAAAGATCGTCCTCAGGAACATCGGGCTGCAATGCCCGCAGGAGCAGCCAAGCGAGGCTCGCGGCAATCGGAATCAGGCGCAACGTGCCATCCCCTGCGCCCTGAGGGGTCAGCGCGGTCCAGCCCTGGAAGGTTCGGAAGACGCTGCAGACCGCGGGGGAAGGAATTTCGCGAGTGCTGGTGCGCCCTTCCGCCCGGAATGGGTCATAGGCCTCGACGTCCCCAAAGAGGACTTCATGATAGACCGAGCGAAAATGGGGGTCGCACCAGCGCTCGATCGACCCTCCATCGCAATGGGGAGAAAGGCCAAAGGTTGTGTCACCCGGCTGGCGACGCCGGAGCCGGTCGGCATAGAGGCAGTCCCGACCGGGATCGAACTCGTCTGTCCCATCCTGGCGACGCGTCTCCCAGAGGCCATGGAGGAGCGATCGCAGGGTGGTCATCGCCGGATCCTGTCGTGCCTCGATCTGGGGCTTCGACCAGTAGAGGCCGTAGATCTGGGGGCGACCGGCGACCAGTCCACTGAAATAGCGGTCGAGGCCAGCTCGGCTGGTCGTCTTGTCGAGGTAGTGGTTGGTCGTGATGTAGTCGCCAATGGCACGATTCCACTCGATCGCCCGCTCCCGCTCGAAGACGCCCCGGACGATCAGGCAACCCCGTCGATGGACTTGGTCCCGAAGTGAGCCCCGAATCCCATCGCGTTGGAGAGAGCGCCATTCGACTTCGGGGATGACCTGCGGCCCTGCCGCACAAATCGTGGCCACCTCGTCCGCCAGCCACTGATCCAATCGTCGCATCCGGGCTTCGAGATCCGGAATGGATCCGCGCAACAACCGCTTCGTCTCCTCAATCGCCCGCACTGGGTTCTGCATCCACGCTGGAGTCTCTGACATCTCTGACTTGGCTCCTCTCACTCCATCAACTGGGGCTGAACTGAGAATGACTCCCTGTGCGCCCCTGATACATCGCGAGAGGATCGTGGCACGGAGCCGCGAGAAAATCCAGACCGGATCCCACCTCTCTCAGTCCGGGAGCCACGTGTAGAGTGCCTTGAAAAGAAGCAGGATCAGCTCGAGGAGCTTGCGAAGGATAGGTTTGCCCATCTGCAATAGAATCGGCCTCTTGACGATGACCACTCCCCCACCCAGGGCGAGCAGGAGAAGACAACAGTTCAGCCCGAAATTGGAGGAAGGTTTTTTAGGATCCTCATCCGTTGTGATGGTAATACGCGTCGCCATCGCGAAAGCCCTCAGGGGGTCTGCTTGGACAGCGGACGAGAGACTTTTCCTGGTTCGGCAATCTCTTCCCGGTCTGGGCCCGATGGCGAGTGGCAAGCACGCCAAGGATCAGGCGTCTCCCCCCTGCAACACGGGGAGACCTGCGGGAAGTGGCTGCTGCCCGCCGTCGAATTTGTTGGATCTGGCTATGAGAGAGCTGTCAGGACGATGGGGACTATGCCGCGAAAACCCGGAAAAGGCAAGAAGATCTCGCCTTTTCCGGCTGACGTGGCAGCGATTCTCAAGCGAGAAGAGCGGCCAGAACCTGTCCCTCATCGGTTGGCCCGATGAGGCGTTGCTGCAAGCCCTGGTAAGGGTAGGCAAAGCGGTGGGGATCGAGACCAAGCAGGTGGAGCAATGTCGCTTGGAGGTCGCGAATGCTGACCGAATGGTCAACGGGGTGGTAGCCAAAGGAGTCCGTCTGGCCATAGGCGAGACCGGGCTTGATGCCTCCACCCGCCATCCACATGGTGAAGGCATTGGTGTGATGATCGCGACCGACAAAGCCCTTGCGGAGTTCGGTGCGGACGTTGTTCTGCATCATCGGGGTGCGCCCAAATTCGCCCCCCCAGACGACGAGCGTCTCGTCGAGCAGTCCCCGCTGTTCGAGGTCGACGAGGAGGCCAGCCATGGCTCGATCCACCTGCCGGCATTTGATCGGGAGGGTCTCGTCGATCGACTCCCCGGGCGAGGTTCCGTGATGATCCCATCCCCAATCGTAGAGCTGGACGAAGCGAACCCCACGCTCGATGAGGCGACGCGCCAGCAGACAGTTGTTGGCAAAGGTTGGGTCGTCACCCCGATAGAGCAGCCGGGGATCCTCGGCGCTCTCCGCATCGGAGCGATGCCCCGGCCGTGCCCCGTAGAGTTCGAGGATATGGTTCGGTTCCTGGGTGAGATCCATGGCCTCCGGGACGGCCATCTGCATGCGGTAGGCCAGCTCATACTGGGCGATACGGGTCAAGGTCTCGGCGTCGCCTGTCGAGCGATACTCCGCCTGGTTCATCTCGGTGAGCGCATCGAGGGTGCGGCGGCGGAGGGTCCGATCGACTCCCGGCGGATTGCCCAGGTAGAGCACAGGATCCCCTTCGGTGCGCGCCTGCACCCCCTGGTAGACGCTCGGCAGAAAGCCCGATCCCCAAAGAGATTTGCCGCCGTCGGGCGTCTTCCCACCGGAGAGCAGGACGACGAACCCCGGCAGATTCTCGTTGAGGCTGCCAACGCCATAGGTGACCCACGAACCGAACGAAGGGTTGCCAAGGCGCGGCGAGCCGGTCTGCACAAAGAGCTGCGCCGGGGCGTGATTGAATTGATCGGTGTGGACTGTTCGCAGAATCGAGACCTTGTCGACCACCTTGGCGAAGTGGGGCAGCAGCTCGCTGACCCACTGCCCACTCTCCCCGTGACGGGCAAAGGCGAACTGGGCCGCCAGCATCTTCGGAACCCCCTTGATGAAGGCGAAACGCTTCCCTTCCAGGAAAGACGGTGGCGCGTCCTGCAGATGGAGCTTCCGCAGCTCCGGTTTGTAGTCGAAGAGTTCCAGTTGGGAGGGGGAGCCCGCCATGTGAAGGTAGATGATGCGTTTGGCCCGTGGCCGGATCAGAAATGACTTGTCCGGCTGGGGCGTCTGCGCAATCCCGTCACGGGCCAGCAGGTGCTGCAGCGCCATCGCACCGAGGCCGAGGCCCGCTCCCTGGAAAAAGTGGCGTCGGGTCAAGGTCTGTTGTCGGGTGAATCGGTCCATCATGGCTTCTCCCTTCCGTCATCGTGCCAGAGAATGGGATGTCACTCAGCCACGGCTGAGCAGCTCGTCGAGATTGAGGATGGCGCTCGCCGCCACTACGGCAGCCGCCATCTCGGCCGGGGTAAGGCCCGAGGGAACCTCCACCCGGGCCGCGCGCAAGAGGTCCGCCGCCTGCTCCGGCCGCGCCGCCAAGGAGGACTCCAGCTCAACGGTGAGGGCCAGCAGAGGGGTCAGCTCGCCCGGGCGAAGCGGGCGCACCAAGGCGAGCCGCAGACCGTGTGCGAGGCGCTGCTCGCGAGTGGCCGGTGCCTCCCGCACCATCCGGGATGCCAATCCTCCGGCTGCCTCCCAAAAGACCGGGTCATTGAGTGTCACCAGTGCCTGGAGTGGGGTATTGGTCCGGATCCGACGGATCTGGCAGACCTCACCGCTCCCGCCATCAAACGTCGTCATCGAGGGATAGGGGGTGGTGCGCTTGAGATAGGTATAGAGCCCCCGCCGGTAGCGGTCCTCCCCTTCGGCATCGACCCACTTACGGGTGTTGTAGGTCGAGCGCCAGAGACCTGCCGGCTGTGGGGGCATGACGGGCGGCCCTCCCACTCGTGTCGAGAGGAGGCCAGCGACGGCCAGGGCTTGGTCGCGCAGCACCTCGGCGCTGAGACGGTACCGGGGGCCCCTCGCCAACAGCCGATTGGCGGGATCGCTCTCCCGCAAGGATTCCGGGGCGGTCGAGGACTGCCGGTAGGTCTCACTCGTGACGATCGTCCGCAGAAGCTGCTTGAGCGACCAGCCACCGTCGCGGTACTCCCCCGCCAACCAGTCGAGCAGCTCCGGATGGCTGGGAGGACTTCCCTGCGTGCCAAAGTCCTCCTCCGTCTCAACCAACCCAACCCCGAAGAGGCGGGCCCAGATTCGATTGGCCCAGACGCGGGGTGTCAAGGGGTTGGCCGGGTCGACCAGCCAGCGGGCCAGGCCACGACGATCGGCCGGAGCCCCTTTCGGCAAGGGGTGAAAAGAGGACAGCACTCCCGGTATGACCCGCTCTCCGGGTTCGAGAAAGTTGCCGCGCACGTGGAGATGGGTCTCCCGCCGCTTCGCGTCTGGCAGCTCGCGCATGACCGGCAAGCGAACGATTGCCTCTTCCAGCTGCTGGCGCTCCGCTTCGATCCTGGCCAGTTGATCATAGACCTTCCGCCAGGGGGATGTGGGGAGCGCAAGGCGAGCCGGACTCCCCGCAGTGGCGGCAAGACGAAACCGTCGCAGTGTCGTCGTGTCTCCCTTCTGCTGGGAGAGGACCAGTTCGAGACGTCCCGCGTCCCGGACAAGCAGCGGTTCGGCCAGTTCCAGAAGCAGGGCGTGAGGCTCACGTCCGCGCCCCTCCACCGACCAGCCGGTCTGCTCGTCCCCGTCGATCACAGCGGCGGGGGCACCCGCTTTGTCAGCATAGCCCGCCCGGGCCTGTTTGATCCGCAGCGAAGCCTGCCCCCATCGGAGCGACAGTTCAGTCAGCACGAAATGCGATTTCCAGTTGTTGCGACCCACCGCCTGCTGCTCGTCGGCCAGCCGCTCCGGCAGGGCGTCCAGCCGGAGGGCCGTGTAGCGCCCGGGCGGGACCTGATAGGTCACCGTGTAGGTCTCTTCGGGAGGGGACTTGCCCAGCGCCGTCACGGTGCCATCGGCATCGACCGCGAGCGTGCTGCCGTCTCTGGTCGCCACCGTCTGCGGGGCGAGGAGTTGCCAGGGAGCGGTGAGGGGTAATTGCGACTCCGGAGGGGGGAGTTTCCCCTGGAGCGTGGTGAAGTGGCTCTTGAGCCGTTCGAGCGTCGCCCGTTGGTCGCTGGTGGAGAGATCGAGCGTCGGAGCATCGTCCGAGCGATCCGCATCCTCGGTCTGATTGAAAATAGCGAAGAGTTGATAGTACTCGCGATGGGAGATCGGGTCGTATTTGTGGGTGTGGCACTTGGCGCATCCCGCGGTCAGCCCCATCCAGACCTGCAGCGTCGTATCGACCCGATCCTTGACCGCCGCGACGCGAAACTCCTCGTTGTCGGTCCCACCCTCGTCGTTGGTCATCGTGTTGCGATGGAAAGCGGTGGCGATGCGGCGACGTTGATCGGAATCGGAGAGCAGGTCGCCGGCGAGCAGCTGCTCCGTCAGGCGATCGAGCGGCAGATCGGCGTTGAGCGCGTCGACCATCCAGTCCCGCCACGGCCAGATGGTCCGCCCGAGGTCCTTCTCGTAGCCCTTGGTATCGGCATAGCGCGCGAGGTCAAGCCAGACTCGTGCCCAGTGCTCGCCAAATTGGGGGCGGGCGAGCAGGTCGTCGACCAGACGGCGCCAGGCCTCTGGGCTGGGGTCGGCGGCAAAGCGGTCCGCCACCTCAGGCGGCGGCGGCAGACCAATCAGATCAAGCCAGAGGCGGCGTACCTGCTGATGAGGTGGGGCCAGCGGTTGGCGCTGGAGGCCGCGTGTCGCCAGCGTCCGGTCGACCAACTGGTCGATCGGATGGCGTGTCTCGTTGGTCAGGAGTGGCCGGCGAACCGGCTCGAAGGACCAGTGGCGGCCCCATTTCGCTCCCTCGGCAATCCAACGGCGCAAGGTGGCGACCTCTTCAGGGCTTACCCGACGCGGGATGGTCGAAGGTGGCATGGCCAGATCGGGATTGGAGTGCTCGATCCGGCGCACGATCAAGCTCTGGCCAGGATCACCGGGAACGATGGCGGCACCTTGACGTCGCGCCGCCTTGGCCGTCTCTTCAAGATCAAGGCGCAGTCCAGCCTGTCGATTCCGCTCGTCGGGCCCGTGGCACACAAAGCAGTGGGTCGAGAGAATCGGTAACACGTCCCGTCCGAACTCGACCGGACCGGGAGCCGACTCGACCGGAGAGGTCCAAGCTGACTCCCGTCCCACCAGCCCCAAGCTCAACAGGACCAGCAGGAGACCGACCATCCCGACGATCCGACCGACCCGTCGCTTTCTCCCACCCCTTTCACGTGACCACTCTGTCTTCAATGGGTGCCTCCATCTCTTGTCATCGAACCAACTGGGGACGGCCAGTCTTCCCGCGTGGCCAGAATCGCTTGCAGCCCGGCACGGAGGGCCTCTTCCCCCTCCTGCTCGGAGAGGAGAGCGGCAGGAATCCCGCGCCGCGCGAGCACCTCGCGCCACGCCGCCGCCAGAACGCCTCCCCCCGCCAGGAGAACCGGCTGCCCACTCGAGAGATGCCCTTGGCGACCAAGGGCCTCGACCTCCGCGCCCAGAACCACCCCCACCAAATAGGCCAGCCGCTCGTCCGGCGTGCTCTCCGGCAGCCGCTGTTCGAGGAGCCGAACACAGAAGAGCGCCCGCGGGAGGCCTGCGCGCGACTCCTCACCCATCCCAGCGGCCAACCACGCCGGGTCGAGCTGAGCCGGTCGCGTCGCCGGAACCGATCCGGCCAGAATCGTCTGGGTCTGTACGACGTGGATCAACTCTCCCGCCAGGGAGGTGTGGCTCCCGGCAATCTGCCCCTGCGAATCGATCCGAATGACCTTCCAGTGCGAACCGAGATTGAGGAGAGTCCCACCCGGCTGGAGCCTCCCCGAGGCCAGCAGGCCAAGACAGAGCGTCTCCTCCCCCCGCATGACATCGGTCGTGCCGATCTCCTCCCGGGAACAGCCGAGAGGGCCGGAGCGGACGCCCGGCACCATCAGAAAGGGGAGTGGAGTGATCTCCGGAAAGAGTCTCCAGACTGCACCTGCGGCCAAATCACGCAGCCCGGCTGGCGCGGGCTGGTGGGGAACTTCCCCCAGACCGAGCGGAGAGTTGATCATCCCGGCGGCAAGGACTGCCACCGGCGGCTCAGACCATCCCTGCTCGACGCTGGCCGTCTGCACCTCGCCGATCGCTTCGCGGAGGGCCGTCCGCAAGGCCACCGCCGATCCCTCCTGCGCCGTTTGGCGCACCCCGACCGGGACCCGCCGGATCGACCGGACCTCTCCTCCCCCCACCAACCAGACTCGTGTGTTGGTCGTCCCTTGATCGACGCCGATCCAGGTTCCAGCACGGGCCATCAAAGATTGGGCCACGATCCCTCCCCTCAGGAAGTTCCCTGCCGGACCTCACGCACGGCCGCGGCATAGGCCGCCGCCCTCTCTCTCAGCTCCACCAATCGCTGATCGTCCATCTTCCCCCGCCCAAAGAGTTCTCCGCCGACGCCGACCGCCCAGGCCCCGGCCGCGAGGTAGGTGCGCGCCCCCTCCGGTGTCACTCCACCCGTTGGAACGAAGCGCACGCCCGGCAATGGGCCCGCCATCGCCCGCAGAAAGTCGATGCCGAGCGATTGTGCCGGAAAGAGCTTGATCGCCTGGGCTCCCGCATTGAGCGCTTCAACAATCTCCGAAGGGGTGAAACAACCCGGGAGGGAGAAGAGCCCCCACCTCCGCGTCGCCTCGATCACCAACCGGTCCCGGTTCGGCGAGACGATAAACTGACCGCCTGCACCGGCCACCGCTTCGACCTGCTCCTGGTGGAGAACCGTCCCCGCACCGATCGCCATCCGGGCTCCAAACCGCTTCGCCACCCGCTCGATCGTCTGCAAGGCCCCCGGCGAATTGAGCGTCACCTCGACCGCCGTCAGCCCCGACGTCTCCAGGACTGCGACCATCTCCTCCTCGGCCCCTCCCCAGTCGCCACGAAGAATCGCGACGATCCGGCCGGCCTCGATCCGATCATCGACACGCGTCAGCTCTCCCATCCGCTCCCCGGTTCCTTCCACGATTCATTCTCGATCCAGTTGTTGATTGCGGGCCTCACTCGAGCGGTGATCCCACCTGCAGATGCGCAGCATACCATCCCTGCACCAAAAAGGAGAGGGGCGAGGCCCCACTCCAGCCTCCCGGAGTGGCGCCTCGCCCTGCCGCCCCTCCCGCGACTCATCCGCCGCGGGGGGGAGTAAGATCGATCTGCCCGATCTTAGAAGAGCAGCTTGATCGCGAACTGGATCTCACGCGCCGGGAAGGTTCC
>JBMOHS010000159.1:0-8981 GCA_049317725.1 Blastocatellia bacterium | reverse complement strand
GACCGCGCCCCGAAGACCTTGGTGAAGGTCCCCAACGACAACTGCACGAACCCATCCTGGGAAGCCCCGATCGACGAACCGAGCGGCGCTGCCACCCCGATCACCTCATACTCCGCCGACCCGAGCTTGATCCACTTCCCGACCGCCTCCGTCTCCGGAAAGAGGAACTCGTCGACGTCCTTGCCGATGACGCAGACCGCCCGCCGGTACTGGTCGTCAAACTCGGTCAAGGGGCGCCCCCGGTCGATCTTGACCGTCGTCAGCTCGCTCAGATTCGGGGTGACGCCTTGCACGATCACCCCCGCCAGCGACTTGTTCCCTCGCTGGACCGGTAGCGCCGCATCCGCCCGCAGCCCAATCACCAGCCGATCCCCCATCCGAGTCCGCAGGCCACGGTAGTCTTCCAAGCTGACATCGGGCCGCTTCGCCCGCGCCTCGGCAAAGGCCTGCGCGTCCCCGATGAAGTCTTGGAACGAGGCCTTGTCGATCCGGACGATCCCAGGCCCCAACCCTGCCGCCGTCTGATTGATGAACCCTTGTGCCCCCTCCAACAGGGCCGCGACGACGGTCACCACCGCGATCCCAATGACAATCCCGACCACCGTCAGACCTGACCGCAGCCGGTTTGCCAAGATCGCGCTCGCCGCTACCCGTAGCGACTCTGCCCATCGTGAAAATCCAGGATTCATGAATTGTGTGGAATGGTTCCGTCCCATTGATGAGAGGATGGGTCAGAGCCGACCCCCGTCAGCCAGGACCGGTCCGCACTCCCCTTCGCTCTCTCTCCAACTTGACCAGCGTAGTGTATGACCAACCGCAACCAAAACGAAACGATTTGCGGCCCCAAGCCCCTCTTTTCTCTCTCCGCTCTCCTTGCCTTCGGGGAGTTCGAATCGATTTACGTGCCGTGACTCACCAACGCATCAATCGCATGATGTCGCGGTAAGTCGACGATCTTTTGATCTGTTCGCCTTTCCAGCCAAATGCGGTGCGGACGGATTGCGCAGCCGAGATCAGGATGGCCCGATCGTCATCGAAACCCAGTATTACGAAATGCCACCATCACCACTGATCCCCTCTCATCTGGAGATCGAGGAACGGACGAGGGGATCAGTAGCAACAAGGGAATTCCGCAGATGGAAGCGGGGCCATCCTGCGGTACCATTCCATCTTCTGGACTACCAATACGGCAAGGGCCAGGTCATTTCGGGAGAAGCCCCAGGATCGACGGACACACCCGTCGAAACGTCTCTTTCTGGCCTTGAGGTCTTGGCGGTGAGCGCATTGGACACGCTGGCTGAGAATCCGTGCGTCATCGCACACCGGAACTTCATTACCGGGTAGCCTCTCTCTTCGTAACTACTCACGGCATTGACGAACTTCAAGGGATCCTGCGGTCAAATGATGACAACCCCAGATGGTCCAAGTTCGTCATTTATTGGCACAACCAGAGTCTCAATCTTCTTCTCGGTGTTCTCTGTGCCTCCGTGTGAACCTCTTCCCCCTGGCGTGGGCCCAGTTGTTTTTTCTCACACGAAAACACCAAGCCACTAAGGGTTTGGGTGGGAGAAATCTTCATTTTCCATTTCTTCTTCGTGTCTCGATTCTACAATCATCTCTTAAAGTTACCATTCCCCCCCATTCTCCATTCTCCATTCTCCATTCTCCATTCTCCATTCTTATTGGACCGGCTGAGTCGTCATCGGCGTCTTCCAAGCGATCTGGCCCATCTCGCGCCACGTCGTCAGCTTGATGCCCAGTTCCTGGAGGAGCGCGGCCATCTCGGGATCGGTAAAGCTGAGGAAATCGCCGTAGCGTTGCTCCCAAGATCCGGTGGCGGCCTTGAGCTCTGGATCATCCATGCCGAGGTGGACGATGAGCATGGTCACGCCGGGTTTGAGGCTGCGCAGCAGCTTCTTGTATGACTCCTTGCGTTCGGCATAGTTGCGCCCGGGCACCCCTGTCACCAGATAGTCGAGCATGACAAAGCCCTCCTTCTCGAGTCGGCGGAGGGCCTCCTCGCCGATCGGAGAGCCGGTGGCCTTGCCGTAGGCGATCGCTTCGGGGGTGGGGCGCATGACCATGACGGGGATGCGATACTCCTTACCGAGGCGGGTGTAGACCTCGAAGAAGTCCGGGCGGGTATAGAGCGTGCCCATGTGAGTATCGAGGTGGGTCGGTTTGAGGCCGGCGGCGAGGGCCATCTCGATCTGGGCGCGGAGCTCGATCTCAACCTCACGAGGGGTGGCCTTCATCGCGGTCTGGCGCTCGGAGCGCCAGAGGTAGCCCTCCCCATCAAGCAGCCCCGGGACCTTGTCGGCAGGGGCGATCGGGCGCCAGCGGAGCCCTTTCCACTCACTGGTGAGGGTGAGGTGCAGGCCGAGGTCGAGATCGGGATTGGCTTTGGCGTGGGCAACGATCTCGGGAAACCAGGGACAGGGGACCATGATGCTGCCGGAGGTGACCATCCCCTTGCGGAAGGCCTCGATCGTCGCGACGTTGACCGAGTGGGACATGCCGATGTCGTCGGCGTGGACCATCAGCAAGCGATCCTGCGGACCGTAGCCCATCTTCTCAGCAGTGGTCTGGGCAACGGCCGGAGCCCCAGCGACCGCCAGGCAGAAGGCGAGCAGGAGCAGGGCCCCGGTTTGGTGAGTGAGTTTGGTGACGGTCAGCCGGGTTGGGGCACCGCTGGTGATTCTCTCGACACGTCCATTTCTCATCGAATCTCTCCTCCATTGCGGGGTTGTGGGGCGCCGCGATAGCGATAGTAGGCGGCACAGGCCCCTTCGTTCGAGACCATGGGAGCGCCGAGCGGTGACTCTGGCTGGCACTCCGTTCCAAAAGCGGCGCAATCGTTCGGTTTGCGCAATCCTTGCATGATCAAGCCACTGATACAGACGGCGGGCTCCTCGACGGGGCGGGCCGTGCCAGGGAAGCGCTGGTCGGCGTCGAAGGACCGATAGCGAGGGGTGAGGGCGAGCCCGCTCGCCGGGATCTCACCCAGTCCCCGCCACTTGCGCGGGACCACCTCGAAGACCTCTCGCAGGAGGGCCTGCGCGGGCGGATTGCCCTCCGAGCGGACCGATCGGCGGTACTGGTTGACGACTTCGTGGCGTCCAGACTCCAGCTGGTCGACACAGCAGAGGATGCCCTCGAGCAGATCGACCGGCTCAAAGCCGGTGACGACAATCGGCACTTGGTAGCGCGCGGCGATCGGATGATACTCCGCCACTCCCATGATCGAGCAGACGTGGCCCGCCGCCAGAAACCCCTCAACCCGCTGATCCGGGGCGGCAAGGATCGCCTCCATCGCTGGTGGAACCCGCACGTGCGCGACCAGGACGGAGAAGTTGGTGAGCCCAGCCCTCGCCGCCTCGACAACCACTGCCGCGGTTGCCGGAGCGGTCGTCTCGAATCCGACAGCGAAGAAGACGACCTCCCGGCGAGGATTCTCCCGGGCAATCCGCAGGCAGTCGAGTGGCGAGTAGACCATCCGCACGTCCCCACCCGAAGCCTTGACCAGAAAGAGATCCTGCGAACTCCCCGGGACGCGGAGCATATCGCCATACGAGCAGAAGATCACCTCCGGACGGGCGGCAATCGAGAGGGCCTGATCGATCTGTTCCAAGGGAGTGACGCAGACAGGGCAGCCGGGACCGTGGACCAGCGTCAATTGAGGAGGGAGCAGCTGGTCGATGCCATAGCGGACAATCGAGTGGGTCTGGCCACCACAGACCTCCATGAGCGTCCAGGGACGGGTCGTGAGACGCCCCAGCTCTTGCGCCAGCGACCGGACGACGCGCCCATCCCGGTACTCATCGAGGTACTTCATGCCACCGGGTCCTCTTGTCCTTCCGGCCACTCTTCCAGATCCTCGATCGAGCGGAGGTACTCGAAGACGCGCCGCGCCTCCGATTCGTCGATCACCCCGATCGCAAACCCGACGTGGACCAGGACATAGTCCTCAATCCTCGCTTCCGGGACAAAGCTGAGGTTGACCTCCCGGACAATGCCGCCAAAACTGACCTTTCCTGTGCGTTGCAGATCCTCACCATCGATCTGGAGGATCCGCCCCGGAACTGCCAAGCACATGAGGTCTCTCCCGGCTCCCCCGGAGGTGAGGAGCGTCAGTAGTTCATGCCGATGATGCGTCCCTGCGCGTCGAGGTCCAGTTTGGACGCCTGGGGCAATTTGGGCAACCCCGGCATGAGCATCATCGACCCGGCGACGGCGACAACAAAGCCGGCCCCAGCAGAGAGGTTGGCGTTGGTGATGGTCAGCGTCCAGCCCGACGGGGCACCACGCAGGGACGGATTGTCGGAGAAGGAGTACTGGGTCTTGGCCATGCAGACCGGAAAGTGACCATACCCCTGCGCGGCGAAGCGGTCGAGCTGGCGTTGTGCCGCCGCCTCGATCCGAACACCATCGGCGCCATAGATGTGACACGCAACGCGCCGAATCTTCTCGGCGAAGGGAAGATCCGGGGAATAGAGCGGCGGAGGGATCTCAGATATGCCACTGGAAGAAGAGCTGGCCGTCTCGACGACTCGTTGGGCAAGGGCTTCAGCCCCTTCGCCCCCGCGGAGGTAGGCCTCAGACTCGGCGACGGGCAGCCCGCGCCCCTCGCAGTAGTGGCGGATGACCTCGATCTCGGCGGGCTGATCGGTCGGAAATCGATTGATGGCGACGACGACCGGAACACCAAAGCGGAGAAGGTTGTCGAGGTGACGCGCCAGATTAGGCAGCCCGCGCTCGACCGCCGCGGGGCCCGCCTCGCCCGTCTCTCCACCGTGCGAGGCAAGGGCCCGCACCGTTACTACCAGGACCGTCACCGCTGGCCGGATGCCGGACTGGGGCATGACCAGGTGAAAGTACTTCTCCGCGCCGAGGTCGGCCCCAAAGCCCGCTTCGTTGACTACGTAATCGGCACACTGGAGGGCCATCCGCTGCGAGAGGACGCTGCTGGTGCCGTGGGCAATGTTGGCAAAGGGACCGGTATGGACGAAGGCCGGAGTTCCGTCGGTCGTCTGGGCCAGATTGGGGAGGAGGGCGTCCTGCAGCAGGACCATCAGTGCCCCCGTCAAGCCGAGCTCCCGCGCACGAACGAGCCGCCCGTCGACATCGGCACCGATGACAATCTCGCCGAGGCGATGGCGCAGATCCTCGCGCGACCCCGCCAGCCCGACAATCGCCATCATCTCCGAGGCGGCGGTAATGACGAAGCCTGTCTCCCGCGGGGTCCCGTTGGCGCTGCCACCCAGGCCAGTGACGATGTGGCGGAGGGCTCGATCGTTCATGTCCATCGTCCGCGGCCAGAAGAGGCGGTTGATGTCGAGCCGCAACTCGTTCCCTTGATGGAGGTGCCAGTCGACCGCCGCCGCCAGCAGATTATGGGCCGAAGTGATCGCGTGAAAATCCCCAGTGCAGTGAAGGTTGATCCGCTCCGCCGGCAGCACCTGGGAGGCACCGCCTCCCGTCGCCCCTCCCTTGAGCCCAAAGACGGGGCCGAGCGAGGGCTCGCGGAGTGTGGCAACCGCCCGACAGCCAATCCGGCTGAGCCCCTGGGTCAAGCCGATCGACGTGAGGGTCTTCCCCTCCCCGTGCTGGGTCGGAGTGATCGCCGTCACCAGGATCATCTTGCCTTGCGGGCCTCGCGGTGCGCTCTCCAGAAAGTCCAGCTTGACCTTGGCCAGTTGCTCCCCGTAGGAGAGCAGGTACTCTCGCGGAATCTCCAACCTCTCGGCAATCTCCTGGATCGATCGCATTTCAGTCCCTTCTTGTGCATGTGACAATGGGGTGGGTCATCAAGGGCGGGGAGCCTCTCTCCCTGACGACCTCTCACCCCGGAGAGGCCGCGCCCGGATCGTGACGCAGCGCGGCAACCGCTTGGCCAAGCGAAAGCCCCCCGTCGTTTGGGGGGAGTTGTCGGTGCCAATGGGCAGCATAGCCCTCTTCTCGAATCCGCCGGACCGTTCGCTCGATCAAGTACCGGTTCTGGAAACAGCCCCCGGTCAGACAGACACGATCCTCTCCGAGCAGGCTGACGAGGATCACCAGCGACTCGATGAGGGTGTTGTGGAAACGGGCGGCCAGCAGCGGGCGTGGGGCCCCGAGAGCAAGGTCCGCGAGAAGCGCGCGAACCATCGGTTCCCAATCGAGCAGCAGGATGCGCGGTCGATCATCGCCCTTGGCTCCAACGTCGTCCTCAAGCCGGGGTTCCGTTTCGGCCTGCAGGATCAACTGAACCGGGTAACTCTCCTCCGTCTCCAATCCGGCGATGGCATACTCCAAGTCGATCGCCGCCTGCCCCTCGAAGGTGGTCGTCTGTCGGATCCCGAGCAGAGAGGCGACCGCGTCGAACAGGCGGCCGACGCTCGACGTCCGGGGGCAGTTGATCCCTTGGTCGAGCATCGCACGGAAGACCGCCCGCTCCCCTGGATTGAACTGCTGCAGGGGAAGAGGCGCCCGCTCTTGGCGCCAAAGCGCGTCCCCCTCCATCTCGTAGAGGAGCCCAATCGCCGCGCGCCGCGGCTCTCGCAGTGCCCGCTCACCTCCCGGGAGGGGGAAGGTTCGCCAATGGGCGACCCGATCGAAGCCCTGTCCGACCTGCCGATCTCCTGTCACCTCGAGAATCCGCAGGCACTCGCCCCCCCAGAGCGTCCCGTCGCGCCCATCTCCCGCACCATCCCAGGCGACCCCGAGCAGGGGGGGATCCAACTGGTTCTCAGCCATGCAGGCGAGCACGTGCGCATAGTGGTGCTGCACTCCCAGCGTCGGCAACGACTGCCGCTGAGCATACGCCGAGGCATGATGATCCGGATGCGCGTCGTGCGCAATGAGGACCGGTGCAACCTGATAGATTTCCTGGAAGCGGTCGATCACCCGCTCGAAGACCCGACACGCCTCCGCTGTCTCAAGGTCCCCGATGTGCTGGCTGACGATGACCTGTTCCGGAGTGGCCAGGGCGATCGTGTTCTTGAGGTGGGAGCCGAGCGCGAGGATCTGCGGTCCCGTCTCGCTCTTTCCCGCCTGTCGCGGATCCGGTCTCCGTTTCAGCCCAGAGAGCGAAATCGGGAGCGGCGCATATCCCCTGGCGCGGCGCAGAACCATCTCCCGCCCCACCGCCACGCAGACAACGGAATCATCGACGTGTTGCGCGATCGGACGGTCATGAACCAGGAAGAGATCGGCGACGCCGGCCAAGCGGACCAGCGCCTCCTCCTCGTCGATGCAGATCGGCTCGCTGGAGAGGTTCCCACTCGTCGCGACCAGCGGGAAGGCGAGATCCTCCATCAAGAGGCACTGAAGAGGTGTCGAGGGCAGCATGACCCCGAGGACCGGATGGCCCGGCGCGACGCCCTCGGCCAATCGCCACGCCCCACCGGGCACGGCCCGCCGGGTCAGGAGGACGATCGGCGCCGCCGGACTGAGCAGCAGCTCCCCCTCCAATGGGGTGACCTGACAGTCTTGGCGTACCGCTTCGAGGCTCGGATAGAGCAGCGCCAACGGCTTCTCCTCGCGTTGCTTGCGTGCCCGCAAAGTGGCCACCGCCTGCTCGTCGCGGGCATCGACCATCAGGTGAAAGCCCCCAACGCCCTTGACCGCGACGACGCACCCCACCCGGAGGGCCTCTTCCGCAGCGATCAGGGCCGCCTCCCCCTCGCCACGTGAGCCACCGTCGATCCCGAGCAGACGCAGCTTCGGCCCGCAGGCCGGGCAGGCGTTGGGCTGGGCGTGAAACCGGCGGTTCTCTGGATCGTCATACTCTGCCTGACACGCGGCACACATCGCGAAATGGCGCATCGTCGTCCGGGGTCGATCGTAGGGCAGCGACTCGAGAATGCTGAAGCGGGGTCCACACTGGGTACAGTTGGTGAACGGATAGCGGTAGCGCCGGTTGGCCGGATCGAAGATCTCGCCCGCACACTCCGGGCAGACGCCGAAGTCCGGCAAGACCAACGCGCTGACTCCCCGACCACTCCAGTCTTGCTGCCGGTGTCCCCCTCGACTGGGAAGAATCTCGAAGCCTCCCTCCCCCTGCGGATCGAGAAACACGACCTCTTGGCGCTCGAGAAAAGCGTGCCGAGGCAGCTCCGTCCGCAGCCGCCGCTGGAACTGGAGGAGGAGCCGCTCTGGCCCTTCGACTTCGATCTCGACACCCTGCTCAGAATTCCGGATCGATCCGCTGAGGGCCAGCTCCTGGGCCAAGCGATAGACGTACGGACGAAAGCCCACTCCCTGGACCGCCCCCTCAAGAACGATCCGCAGGCGACACGCGGCACCGAAGGGCCGATCCCGTTCGAGATCCCTGATCTGCTCCTCACGTATCATCGTCAGCTCCCTCTGCAAAAGGTCCAAGGAGATTCCCGCTCTTCGTGACATCCTGGAAAGACACGACGCCTCCCCTCGTCAAGTGAGCAATTTCGATGCCAGGAAGAGAGTTCGGGAGTCGCCCACCACCTCTCTCAAGCAGCGGGTCTTTCGATGGCTCCGGGATGGGATGGAGTGGAAATTCACGCAGGAGGAATCGGGGAATTCCGCAGATGGGCAGCAGTGACGGCGGTGAGCAGCTCCGCGACGACAACCTCCAGAGCCGCCTCGACGGCGGGGGTGAGATTGGCCCCGGGGCGAACCGACTGGGCCTCGATGCCATAGACGAAGAGGGCCCGGGGGAGGTCACCAAGCACGCGCGCCAGCTCGACCGCCTCGGCGACCCCGAAGGCATGGGTCGAGTAGTGGAAGAAGTCGGAGGGCAGCGGCGTGGTCGTCACGTCCAAGCGGTAGATCCGTCCCGGCAAGCCCGAGGGTCGGACGGCGTCGATCAGCCAGACCTCCTCCGCCCCTTGCCAAGTGTCGAGAAGTCCAGCCCCTTCTCCAGAGGCCTCGCGGACTTCGACCTCTGGCGGAAGGAGCGCCCGCAACCGGCGGGCGATCAGAATTCCCACCGCGTCATCTCCCCGATCCAGATTGCCGACCCC
>JBMOHS010000158.1:0-9054 GCA_049317725.1 Blastocatellia bacterium | reverse complement strand
TTAGACGAAGGCTTGGCGCGTTACCACCGGGAGATCAGTGATATCCAAATCCGTGACGGACTGATTCAACGGTTTGAGTTCACCTACGAAATCAGCCATAAGATGCTCAAGCGCTATCTGGCTTTCGCCTCTCCTACCCCCGCACAATACGACGAGATGATCTTTCAGGACCTCATTCGCTCCGGCAATGAACAAGGAGTGCTGCTGGGGGCGTGGCCAGACTGGAAGCGCTACCGCGAGATGCGGTCCAAAACCAGCCACACCTACGACGAGGACGTTGCACTGGAGGTCGTAGGTGGCATTCCCGCCTTTCTCGCCGAGGCTCGTTATTTGCGGGATCAGATCAAGGCACGCATGACATGAAGCAGTCCTCCCCTTTGATCGACCTTCAACCTGAGCACTGGGCCATCGTTCGCGAGATCCTGCAGAGGAATGTGCCTCAATATGAGGTCTGGGCCTTCGGTTCTCGTGCCATTTGGACGGCCAAGGAGTTTTCAGACCTGGATCTGGCCATCATCACCGACCAGCCCCTCTCATTGGATGTCAGCGCCAGCTTGAGGAATGATTTTTCCGAATCAGACCTCCCGTGGAAGGTGGATGTCGTGGATTGGGCTGCCACCAACGAATCGTTCCGGAAGATCATTGCGCGGGACAAAGTCTTGATTCAGAAGGGTACGGGGGGGGATGAGAGGTGAGGTAGCTTGTGGGCCGGTCGCCCGTGCATCGGCAACACCAGTCAGACATCCATCAAGAACGCCTATTTCAACCATGCTGCAACTACCTACACGGACCTGTTCTTGACGCTCGGAGACAATGCCTGCGACGTTGTCCTCCACCCAGAGTCCCAGACCGCCCTGCTCAAGATCTACCCGACGATCCTCCGGCAATCCTTCTTGTCCTGGATCAGTACGCTAGTTGGTGGCGAAAAGATCACACCTTAATGTTGGCGATTTTTTGTATTGACAACGGGGAGTACCATTGTCCAACTCCATCCTCTTCTTTCCCAGCCTCTCGCCCAGTGTAGCTGTCTTCCTGCCCTACCTGAATTGGTAGTAGACGAGGGTCAGTTCTTGTTGTATGTTGCGATGACTACAAAATAATTTGACCCAAATGTTAGAAAATCGTGGGAGTTGTGGAGAGCGTGGGAAAGAACCATCCAAGACGTTGTCCCCACTCGACAAGTCTCAATTGAGAATAGTTGTGACGTGCACTGGATGTCGCTACTTTCCAAGCCGAGAATTGTTGGGGTCGAAGTATGTCCAAATGTTCAGAGTGAGATCATGAATTTCCAAGAATCAAGATCTTGGAAGTAGCCTTGTACGAGACCAGGGAACGAACCTGAGAGAAGCCATTGCCCCTCTGGTCGACGTGAGGGCGAAGGATCCCCAAACTGGCGAGCGATTGAGTCGGACAAGCTGGTCAGCCCCTCTACGTCACTGGGTGGGACTGAGAGTCGATCCACCTTCACCAGACAATTCTCTGCTCTCTGGGACGTCTCCAGTGGTGCAGCTGATCTGGGCTGGAGGGCTCGTCAATCTGTCAACCTGCTCCTTCTTTTATCGGTCAATTGATCAGCCATGAATCAGTCAGAAACGAATCGGAGAGTTCTCTTTAAGGAAGAGGAGCGCGAGTTTTCCGCCCAAACGTCGGCCAGCGGAAAAGGATCGATCACGATCTCTCTGGCAAAGCTGCAGTGTCCTGAGATGGCGGGGCGGGAAGAGGCGATGGAAGCTGTCATGTGCCAACTGCTCGCGATTGCCCATCGCAAAATGCGCAGAACACGAGAGAGGCTCGGGCTTGAAACTGGGGAGTTGGTCAGCGAGTTGGTCCTCAAGCTCTACCGACAGCAACCGATCGAGTGGCAGAACCGGGAGCATTTCTATGCGATCTGCTCAAAATGGATGAGCCAGATCGTCATCGACCAATACCGGTGTGCCCTCTCCGCCTCCCGTGGGGGGAATCTGGAACAAGTCCCCCTCTCTGACGAGCTGCTCTGCACCAATCGGGATCTGGTCACCCTCCTCGCGCTGCGAGAAGCCCTCAACCAGCTCGCCAAGCTTGACCGACGAAAGAGTCTCATCGTCGAGCTGCGATTCCTCTGGGGAATGACCCTCAATGAAGTGGCCTCGGCCCTGAACATCTCGCCTGCTGGCGTCAAACGGGACTGGAAGGTTGGCCGGATGTGGCTCGAAGACCATCTCGCCCCTTTGGCCATCCCCGCAGACCGCCTGCGGATTGCCGCTTGAACAACCTCCCGACGAAACTTAGCCGAGACGAAAGAGCTGAAGTGAGGGGATCGCCATGGATGACGAACTGACTTGGTACGAAAAAGTGCAGTCCATTGTCGACAAGGTCCGGTCGCTTCCAGAGGCGGCCCGTTCAGAGGCGCTCGACCGTGAGTGTGGGGGTGATGCCGCTCTCCGCGCCCGGGTCGAACGGGAGCTCCTCACTCCAACGGACGAACTCCGGTCGACCCCTGGCCCCCTCGGCGGGGAGACAGAACTCAGCTTCGATCTGCAGATTGACGAACCACTCACCGGGCAAGTCTTCCGTCAATACCTGATTCAAGAGTTGCTTGGCGAAGGGGGAATGGGAAAGGTCTATGCTGCCTGGGATGAGCGACTGCGTCGGCGGGTCGCGATCAAGTTTCTGCCCGCCCATTTCACGCAGGATCAGAGCCGTGTGGAAAAGTTCAGGAGAGAGGCACAGATGGCCTCCGCTCTCAACCACCCGGGGATTGTCACCATCCACGACATCGACGAGATCGACGGAAAGCACTTCCTCGTCATGGAGCTGATCGAGGGGAAGACCTTGCGCCAGCTTCTGCTCGAACAGCCCGGCAACACGGGGAGGCTCCCCCCACTGGAAGTGATCGGGATCGCGCAGCAACTCGTCAAGGTCCTCAAAGCAACCAGCCGGGCGGGAATCCTCCACCGAGATCTCAAACCGGAGAATCTCATGCTGACGGCGGAGGGGCAGCTCAAAGTGCTCGATTTCGGCCTCGCACGATTGGTCGTGGAGAGAGAGGAATCGCCGTCCCAGACGGGTGGAGAAGGTCCCTCCACCGGTGCGAGTGACCTCTTCGGGACACCGCAGTACATGTCCCCTGAACAGATCCTCAAGCAGCCACTCGACTGGCGGACCGACGTCTTCAGTGCCGGAGCCATTCTCTACGAGATGCTGAGTGGGCGACGTCCCTTTGTCGGCAGCAATCTCGAAATGCTGAAAGATGCCATCCTTCACCAGGAGCCGACTCCCCTCAGCCAACTGGTTCGGAGAAGTCCGGCGTCACTGGGCCGGACGATTCACCGCTGCTTGGCCAAGAGCCCCCACCAGCGGTTCGGGTCGCTCGACGAGCTGCTCGACGAATTGAACCGCACCCGGCAGCTGATGGGCCTTACCCGAGTTGCCGCCCCTGCGCTCGGACTCCTCCTTCTCCTGATCGTCCTGTTTGGCCTGTCTCAACTTCACCTCTATCTCACACGCTTCCCTTTTCAGAAGCACACAATCTCGGTCTCCGCGGAGGGAACACGGGAACAACTGGCGACCATCACCCACGATGGTCGCCATCTCGTCTACTTCTCGAACACCCAGAACACCTTCAGTGCATGGATCATGGACCGGCGGACGAAGATCAGTCGCCTGCTGATCCCTCCTGGCCCAGATGGCTATCTTTGGCCAACGATCTCTCCCGACGACCAGTATCTCTATGTCGTGCGGGTCCGTGATATCACCCCTCCGCACTTCAACGAACTGATCCGCGTCGCGCTGCCGGGAGGCGAGCCCGAGGTGCTGACGAGCGGGGTCGACAGCCCAGTGACTTTCTCCCCGAATGGAGAGGAGATCGCCTATCTCCAGGAAACGAAGAAGCTGGGGGAGAGTGTACTGATCACTGCCCGAGGCGATGGAACCTCCCCGCGGAGACTGAGATCTCGGAAGTTTCCCGACTTCTACCCGATGGATGGCCCCGCTTGGTCCCCAGATGGAAAGATGATCGCCACCACAGCGGGGAGCTCCCGCGGAGGAGTGCACTTCGGGGTTGTCGGGATTGATGTCGCCAGTGGAAAAGAGGTGGCGCTCTCGCCGCACCGTTGGGAACACATCCTCGGCACGGCTTGGCTCCCGGACAACAGCGGATTGATCCTTCTCGGCAAGCTGCCTTCCACCTCTCTTGTCCACCAAGTCTTCTTCCTCTCTTCCAAGACTGGCAAGGAACAGCAGATCACCGATGACCGCTGGGATTACATTGGAAGACCCTCGGTCACCCAGCACGGGGATGAGATCCTCATCGTCCGCTCCTCCTCGGCCCATTCTCTCTACTTTACCCAGCCGTCAGCTCCTGGAACCTATCAGAGCTATACCGCGGATAGCGGGGAGGATGGCGGGCAAGGGATCTCCTGGACGCCGCAAGGAGAAGTCGTCTATTCGCGACGGGACGAGACGGGCCAGAACATCTGGATCAGCGACCTCCGGGGAAATTCCCGCCAGTTGACCCGCCATCAGGGCAGCAATCGCTATCCCGTCGTCTCTCCAGCAGGGCAGGACATCGTCTTCAGCTCCAGCCGAACAGGGCAGATTCACCTCTACCGGATGGGCCTGGACGGGACAGGTCTTCGGCAACTCACCCACGGAACGGGGGACCAAGATGCCGAATTCTCTCCCGATGGGCGGTGGATCGTCTACTCCTCCCTCAAGAGCGGGGTCCGGACTCTCTGGCGCATCCCCGCTGGGGGAGGGACCGCAGTCCAACTCACCCAGACGGCCAGCGAATCGCCGGTCATCTCTCCCGATGGCAAGAGGATCGCCTGCATTTATCACGACGACGAACAGAATGCCACCCGCAAGATTGCGATCATCCCCTTTGATGGCGGTGCTCCTGTCCAAAAACTCGCACTCCCCATCCCCTTCTACCGCAAATACCGATTCTTCCGCTGGAGCCTCGATGGCAAGGCCCTCGAGTACATCCAAGCGCGGGAGCAGGTCAGCAACATCTGGCGCCAACCGCTCAACGGCGATCCACCGACCGAGGTCACCAAATTCAACGAGGACCTCATCCTTGACTTCGAATGGTCACGGGATGGGCGGCGGCTCCTCTTCGTCCGCAACAACCTCAAACGGGAGGTCGTGAATCTCGCGCGGCTCGACCGGTAGTCCTCGACGCGGGGGAGAGAGCCCCGTCAGCCAATTGTCGGAGAGAAAGAATGGGGGAGAGGATGGGCTTGCCGCGACTCGAACGCGGGACCTACTGCTTAGGAGGCAGTCGCTCTATCCACCTGAGCTACAAGCCCGACCAATCACGAAGCGTATTGTAGCAGCGAATAGATATCGTAACCAGCCAGCTTGTTGCGTCCCTGCAAAAATTCGAGTTCGACGACAAAGGCGAGGCCAGCGACGGTGCCGCCGAGCTTTTCGACCAGTTTGACGACCGCTTCGGCGGTGCCACCCGTCGCGAGGAGGTCATCGGCAATGATCACGCGGTGACCGGCCCCGATGGCGTCCTTGTGAATTTCGAGAGTGTCCTTCCCGTATTCGAGGTCATAGCTCCAGCTTTCGACTTCGGCGGGCAGCTTCTTGGGTTTCCGGACGGGGACGAATCCCGCGCCTAGGTGGTAGGCAAGAGCCGGACCAAAGATGAAGCCCCGCGCCTCGATCCCGAGAACAGCGTCGACCTTTTGCCCGTGGAAGTGGCTCGTCATCCGGTCGATGACCGCGCGCAGGCCTGTGGCGTCTTTGAGAAGAGTGGTGATGTCGTAGAAGAGGATGCCCGGTTTGGGAAAGTCCGGGATTTCACGAATGATCTTCTTGAGATCGTCATTGGCGGTGTTGGACATGGCAGTATCTGTTCTCCCTGATGAGATCTGGCGAAGGTCGGAACGACCTCAGTGATCGATGCGGAAATCGCGATAGCGGCCGGTAACCGGGATGTCGGCCTCATCGAGATCAGTGACGGTGGCGAGGCTCGGGCCAGCAAGCAGATCGTCCTTGAACTCACGGATCGCGTCACGATCTCCCTCGGCCACGACTTCGACCCGGCCATCGGGCAGGTTGCGGACGGTGCCGAAGACTTGATGGCGCGCGGCGGCGCGCAGGGTGAAGAAGCGATAGCCAACGCCCTGGACCGACCCGGAGATGATGAATCGACGCGCAACCATGGTGTGGATGATACAGACCTCCCCCCGGAGAGGGCAACCCGCTACGGCACCGGGTGAACCCAGGGGGCTCGATAAGGTCTCGCCAAGAGCTGGTTGGCGTCTGGATCGTCGATCACACGCTCTGTCTTGGCGTCCCACGCGAGGGTCCGACCGAGAGTGAGCGCATGGTTGGCAAGGATGCAACTGGCAGTCGAGATGTGTCCCTCCTCGATATCGGCGACGGGGCGGCGACGCGTCTCGATCGCACGGAGGAGATCCCGCATGTGTCCGCGAATCGCCGGGGCGACGTGCCGTTCGAGATCCTTCTCGGTCTGGTCTTCGGGATACCGATCCAGCTCATAGGTCACGTCCTTGTGGATTGGTGACTCATTCTTGTCAACGGGAAGGAAGTCGTAGCCCATGACGCTCGCCTTAAGCGTCCCCTTCTCGCCATAAATTGTCAGGCCCCACGGATATTTGGGATCGGGCGGTGTGCCGTAGGTGCGATGCTGCCAGACAACCGGAAAGTCGTCGAAGTCGAACGTCGCCGTCTGAGTGTCGGGGATGTTCGACTTGCTCTGCTTTTGAATGAGGATGCCACCACTCGACGAGATCCGTTTCGGCCACCCAAGGTTGAGCATCCAGCGCACGGTGTCGAGCATGTGAATGCACATATCGCCGACGATGCCATTGCCATACTCAGTAAAGGCGCGCCAGCCTCGCGGATGGACCAAGCGGTTGTAAGGGCGCAGCGGGGCCGGCCCGGTCCACATCTCATAATCGAGATGATCCGGCGGAGCAGTGTCCGGGGGATTCTCGCGCGTCCGCATATGGTAGTAGCAGTAGATCTCGACGAGACCGATCCGGCCGAGTCGCCCAGGTTTGATGATCTGCTCGATCGCCTCGATGAGGTGGGGCGTCGAGCGACGCTGCGTCCCGACCTGCACGACGCGCTGGTGACGACGGGCGGCGGCGACCATGGCCTGCCCCTCGACAAGGTCGACGCTGATCGGCTTCTGAACGAAGACGTCGGCCCCGGCCTGACAGGCGGCAATCATCGGAAGCGCGTGCCAATGATCCGGCGTGTCGATCAGAATAATCTCCAGATCCTTCTCGCGGAGCATCTCCCGGTAATCCCGGTAGAGGCGGGGGGTCTTCTTCGATTCCTGGCGCGCGGCGACGATCTCTCCCGCTTCGGTGAGCAACTTCTGATCGACGTCGCAGAGCGAGACAACCTGCGCCGGGGCCACTTGAAGCAGCCGCAGCAGGTCGCATTTACCGTACCATCCAGTCCCGATCAACCCTACGCGGGGGCGTCGGCCAGCGAACTCTTCCTGATAACGCGCTTCGGCGCGACGTCGCAGAACCGCCGGGGCTGCCACCAGCCCGGCTCCGTGCTGGAGAAATTGACGTCTCTTCATTTGGGAATTGACTCCTTTGCTCCTGACCGGTCCAAGCCCGGAGAGATCTGTGCGAATTGGTAGCGTGGTCGACAGATGGTCTGATATCACAGTTCCTCCCACCACGCAACGGACCTTCCCCCGTCAACCGCCGCCCTTCCCCGTCCTGGCTTTTCCCACGCAGTCTGGCCCTGCGCAGAGATCCATCTGGTCAATTGCAGTGCCGGAAAAGGATCGTTTTTCCGCATTTATTCCTGACTGCCCTTCCGTCCGTTCGCACAATCCCGTAGGATGAGAGCCATCGTTTCAATTCCAAGGTGTTCACCACACCAATCGAACCATCAGCACCTGAAAGAGAGAGTGAGGAATCCGATGGCAGGAAAATTCGAACTGAAGAAGGTCGAGACCGGATACTGCTTCTGCCTCAAAGCAAGCAATGGACAAGTCATTTTGACGAGTGAGGTCTACAACGAAAAGCGGGGAGCCAAGAACGGTATTGAGTCGGTGCGCAAGAATGCCGCCAACACGGAGCGGTTCGATACCCGGCAGACGGCTAACGGCGACCCCTACTTCGTGCTGCTCGCTGCCAACAAACAGGTCATCGCGCGGAGTGAGACCTACAACACGACTCGATCCTGCAAGAGCGGCATTGCCTCGGCCTGCAAGAACGCCGCCGATGCCCCCGTCGTTGACCTGACGGCGCCCGCTGCCGAGGCGAAGAAGAAGTAACGAGCGCACGCTCCCCGTCCCAAGAAACAAGGGCGAAAAATTTGGGAACCAAGCCTGGGGAGTTGCGTTACAGCTGGTGTGTAAAGTTTGTGATGAGGTGATCAACGTTCTCCTTTGTTGATCACCTTTTTTTTTGCCTTCCACTCGTGATCCCTCCATTCGGCACGTCAAACCCAGACCAGACGCGATGATTCCCGTCGAGCCTTCCCCCAGAAGAGCGCCGGAGAGATTGGCCCTTCCACTGGCCAGCAATCGGCTTGCAATGACCGGGAAGTTCACCCAAGATAGCCCCGCTGGAAGCCACTTGCCACGTGTGAATCGTGGCGGATCGTCATTGGCGATCTTCACCTCTCGGCAGACAGCGCCTGGGCACGGAAAGGAAGAAGAAACGTGAAGAATGATCTGATCTCGGCACCCCTCTCTCGACGCCAATTTCTGGGCACGACTGCGGCGGCGATGGGGAGCCGCTGGCTCCCGCAGTCTCCCGGAGAGAGACCGGCGCGTGACCCGAAGGTGCGGGTCCTCAACCCTCGGACGAGGGTCCCGGTCAGCATCATCATTGACGACTCGACCTGTCTGGTCAATCTCAACAAATTCGCAGTCCCGCAGTTCGCGGCAGTCTTTCCGGAGCGATACAACCAATACGCCTGGAAGAGTTGGCCAGACGAGATCCCAGACGATTTCGTTCGCAAGTTCGCCGACTGGTCGATGGAGGCAGGCGTCAAGGGCAAGTACAGCATCGTGCCCTATCCGGCCTGTGTCGGACGACTCGACCGGGAGATCCCCGGCTGGAC
>JBMOHS010000157.1:0-9220 GCA_049317725.1 Blastocatellia bacterium | reverse complement strand
ATCCTGCTCGGTTCGGATGGGCCTTTTCATAATGTCCTCAAGATTCGTCCGCCGATGCCCTTTTCCAGGGAAGACGCTACCAGGTTGGTCCACACTCTGTCGCGCGTGCTGGAGGAGTGCTCCGGCTGAAACACAGATTTCGGTTCTGTCCGCAAGAGGCCAAATCGAGAGATGAACGGGAGGGATCGCTTGAACATACGACAACTGCCGCGGATCGACCTTGGCTGCCTGCGGGGCAGCCTTCTGCTCGGGCTCTGGCTTCTCCTGACGGTGCTGGTCGAGGCACAGACCCCGCGGCGCGAGGTGGAGAGTGCCCTGGAGATCTATGATCTCAAGACTGGGCAGCGACAGCTCATCCATCGGGAAGCAGGCCGTTTTGAAGCACCCAACTGGACGAAGGATGGCCAATTTCTGCTGATCAATCGGCAGGGCAAGCTCTACCGCCTTCCCGTCAAGGGAGGGAGTCCACAAGAGATTCCGACCGGGTTCGCCAACCAGTTGAACAACGATCACGGAATCTCTCCGGATGGGACAATGCTGGCGATCAGCCACAACAATCGTGAGATCGCCCCCCGCGACAACTCTGCCATCTACGTCGTCCCTATCGACGGCGGGACTCCTCGCCTCGTGACGACCCAGGTACCTTCCTACTGGCACGGCTGGTCCCCGGATGGAAAGCTCCTCGCCTATGTTGCCAAACGCAACGGAGACTTCAACATCTTCACGATTCCACTGCAAGGCGGAGAGGAGCGGCAGTTGACGAGTGCGCCGGGACTCGACGATGGCCCCGACTACACCCCCGATGGGCGGCACATCTACTTCAACTCGGTGCGAAGCGGCAAGATGCAGATCTGGCGGATGAAGGCCGATGGGAGCGAGCAGACCCAGGTGACAGACGATGGTCTCAACAATTGGTTTCCCCACCCGTCACCGAACGGAAAGCAAGTCGTCTTTCTCAGCTACCTCGAGCCGATCGATCCCGCGACCCATCCGGCCAACCAGCCGGTCGCCCTGCGGTTGCTCGATCTGGCCACCGGGAAGGTGCGGGAACTCTGCCGCTTGATGGGCGGACAGGGAACGATCAATGTACCGAGCTGGTCGCCGGATGGTCAGCGGTTCGCATTTGTCTCGTATCGTTGGCTGTCTCCGGACCCGACCGCGCGCTGAGAGCCTGCAGCCGATCGGCGAGCAGTGACTCCTCCTCCTCCGGATGAACGGTACGCAGGTCGAGAAGGAGGTGGTCATCCTCGATGCGTCCGATGATCGGTGGGGTCTGCTGGCGGAGCCACGTCTCCAGCTCGACCGCCGAAAGGGTCGGGTGCGCCACGCGGACGAGGACACTCGGGAGCTGAACCTCCGGAGCTGAGCCGCCGCCGACGACGGAGCTCCCCTCGATCGCTTCGAGGCGGAGCGGCAGGCTGTTCGCGGCTGTCCGGTCGAGGAATCTCGTTACGCGCCCCGCCGTCTCCTCCCGCGTCGCGTGGAGCGCGGCCAGCGCGGGAATCTCCTCGCGTGCCGTTCCGCGGAGGTAGGACGCGACGGTTGCTTCGAGAGCGGCGTAGGTCAGCTTGTCGACACGCAGCGCCCGCATCAGCGGGTTGCTTTTGATTCTTTGCAGATGGGACGCCTCGCCGACAATGATTCCACATTGCGGACCACCGAGCAGCTTGTCCCCGCTGAAGGCGACGACCGAGACCCCGGCCGCCAGAGACTCGGCGGCGGTCGGTTCCTCCGGGATGCCAATCGGGCGAAGGTCGACGAGGCTCCCACTCCCCAGGTCATCAAAGAGCGGAATCTGGTGCGCGCGGGCGAGTCCAGCCAGTTCGCTCAACTCGGGTTTGCGCGTGAAGCCGACGATACGGTAGTTGGAGGGGTGGACGCGCAGGATCAGCTTGGTCTCCGGGGTGATCGCTGCCTCGTAGTCGCTCAGCCGCGTCCGGTTGGTGGTGCCGACTTCGCGCAGGCGAGCCCCGGACTTGGCGATCACGTCCGGGATCCGGAAAGAGCCGCCAATCTCGACCAGCTCCCCGCGCGAGATGATGACCTCCCCACCCTCCGCCAGCGCGTTGAGGGTCAGCAAGACCGCGGCTGCGCAGTTGTTGACAACGGCGGCGGCGGGAGCGGAGAGCAGATCGCCGAGCATCGCTTCGAGCCCGGTTCCGCGCTTGCCGCGCTTGCCGGAGGCCAAGTCATATTCGAGGTTGCAGTAGCCGGAGGCCACCTCGCGGATGGCCTCGATCGCGACAGGCGCGAGGGGAGCACGCCCGAGGTTGGTGTGGAGGACGACGCCGGTGGCGTTGATCACACGCTGGGTTCGCCGTCGGGTCCGGTCACCCAGGCGGTGGTGTAGTCGGACGAGGACCTCCTCGCGGATCACCTCTGGCGGACCTGGCAGAGCCCCCTGCTCCAACCAGCTCTGCCGCAGGTCGGCGAGCACTTCGCGCAGACGATCGCGTACCTGATCCCGCCCGCTCCGCCCGATCGCCTCCTCCAAGGCGGGCAGGCGCAGCAGTTGATCGACCGAGGGGAGAGCTCGCAGGATCTCCTGGCGGTTCATCGGTTGACTCAAGGTCTGTCTCCCTTCCACAGTCACAGAGGGGGCGAAGGCGGGCGCCGCATCACTTGGACGTCTCCCGCGGCAGGATCTTCCGGGTCAGTTCGAGAATCTGCTGGTGGATGGTCCCATTGCTCGCGACAATGCCCCGCAGGTTGCGTACCCCTTGCCCAAGATAGTCGAGGGGGGCTCCCTCGAGATCGGTAATCGTTCCGCCAGCTTCCCGAAGAATCGCTTCCGGGGCACAGGTGTCCCAGAGGTTGGTCTGCTGCGCGGGGTGAAGGTAGAGGTGAGCTCGGCCCTCGGCGAGCATCCCCATCTTCAGTCCGACGCTGCCAGATTGAACGATGTTGGGAATGCCAAGGCGGGCCATGATCTCGTTGACGACGGGGCTGTTGTGCGAGCGGCTCATCGCCGACGACATCCGCGCGGGCAGGCGTTCGGAGTCGACCTGCAGTCGCTTGGTCGTCAACGCCTCCTCGACGAACGCTCCTCGCCCGACAGTCGAGAAGAAGAGCCGATCGACCGCCGCATGGTAGACCACCCCGAGCTGGGGGACCCCGGCGATCGTCAGACCGATCTGGACCGAGAATTCTGGAATCCGCTCGATGAACTGCTTGGTTCCGTCCATCGGGTCGATCATCCAGACCCGATCGTGCGTCAGGCGCGAGCCATCGTCCGGGGCCTCTTCCGAGAGGATCCCATCCCCGGGGAAGAGGCGGGAGAGGCCGTCGACAAGGTGCCGGCTGGCGGCGCGGTCGGCCGCTGTCACTGGGTCGTCCTCCCCTTTCCATTCGACCGTCGTCGGTTGCTGGTAGTATTCGAGAAGAATCTGTCCAGCTTCCCGCGCCAGCCTCCGCGCTACCTCAAGCTCAAGTTCCAGGGGGGGCGTGATCATGACAATACCAAGTGCCTCGCTGCTGCTGGGAGCGGGGGGACGTGTCGTTGATCAAGGCCGGGCCCTCCCGTACCCATCATCGGTGACTTGGCCGACTCCCCGCATAAATTGCCAGTCTACTCCAATCCGTTGGAAAGCAAAAATCGCCGCTCTCCGTCCCTTCCGATTGCGCGAATGGGGGCGGCTGGGAAGGCCTGATTGACAATCGTGCGGGGCCCATTCAATATTCGACTTTCAGTCCGTTCGGTCTGCCAAGAGAGGCGAATGAGGTTCGCGAATGAGATTTTACGATATCACCGTCCCGATCTCGAACCGTCTTCCCGTCTATCCGGGCGACCTGCCGGTCAAGGTCACGCCGGTCCAATCGTTCGAGGCGGGTGATGGCGTCTCGGTCTCCCATCTCAGTTTGACGACCCACATTGGAACCCACATCGATCCCCCCGCCCATTTCCTCCGCGGGGGCCGAACGATAGATCAGTTGTCCCTGCCCAGTCTGATTGGGCCCTGCCGAGTGATGGAGACGGGGGAGGTCGATGTCATCGATGCCGCTTGGTTGGCGAAAGCCCCGTGGGAAGGGGTCTCCCGCCTCCTCTTCAAGACGAAGAATGGGCGCTTCTGGCCAGCAGACCCAACCTTTCACCGGGAATATGTCCATCTGGAAGCCGACGCGGCGCGCCTGCTCGTCGAGCGTGGGGTCTGCCTGGTGGGCATCGACTACCTCTCGGTTGAGAAGTTCGACTTCGAAGAGCCGGTGACCCATCGGACGCTGCTCGCCGGTGATGTCGTCATCGTTGAGGGGCTCGATCTGCGCGAAGTCCCGGCTGGCGACTACGACCTCTTCTGCCTGCCCCTGCGGATCGATGGCGGAGACGGCGCGCCAGCCCGGGTCGTTCTGCGCCAGTCCTGATTTTTCCTGGGGAGAGAATCGGTCCTCGATCGTCGACCCTCTCGCCCCTCTTCTTCGCAACGATCAGAGAATCACAAAGGAGTTGTCATGGCCATTCCAAACGCGCTCGAGCAATCCCTCAGCAATTGGGAGCGAATCCACAAACAGACGCTTCGCCTGATGAAGGTGGCGCCGGATGACCAGTATGACTGGAAACCGACCGACTCGGCGATGACGCTTGGCGGATTGATGAACCATCTCTATCAAGCGGAGATGGGCTTGGCCGACGCGGTAGTGAGTGGCACCTATCCGTCAGAGTTTCCGAGCTATACCAACACGGCCGAGTTGCTGGCCGCTTATGGGGCCTCGCATGCCGCGGCGATCGAGAGGGTGCGGGCGCTCCCCGCAGAGGCGTGGGAAGAGACGATCACCCCCTTTGGTCCACAATCGACCATGCCACGACTGGCCCTGCTGACGCTCGCCCTGGAGCACGAGATCCATCATCGTGGTCAGCTCTATGTCTATCTCCGGATGCTGGGGTGCGAGGTCCCTGCCCTCTTTGGATGAGAGGCGAGGGGCGAGGGGCGAGGGATCAGGGGCGAGGGGTGAGGGACGAGGAGGAGCAGCAAGTGCAGCGGAAGCGGCCATCGCCAGAGAAGCCCCGCCTGCAACCGGGGTATCGGGAGCGGGTCTATGCCCTGGTCCTGCGGATTCCCCCGGGGTACGTCATGAGCTACGGTCAGCTCGCTCGTCTCTTGGGAGAGGGGTACGATGCGCGGGCGATTGGCAATGTCATGCACGCGACACCGCAGGATGAGCGGCAGATCCCCTGGCACCGGGTCATCAACGCGCAAGGGGGCTGCTCGACGGCTGGCCTGACCCAACCGCCCGACCTCCAGCAGCGACTCCTCGAGATGGAGGGCGTCCAGTTCGATGAGAAGGGGCGCTGCCGCATCGACGACTATCGCTGGTCTCCCCCGGAGGAGGACCTCGCGCAACTGGACGGTGGCTGGGGGAAGGACCTGTGACGCGCAAGGGTGACGAAGGAGGCATCGGGATGAGTCGATCTTGGCGGTGGGATGCGGATCGGTGGCGGCGTTGGAGAAGGGCTTGGGGCCTTCCCGGCTTGGCTATGATCCTGCTTCTGCCGCTCTGGCAATCGCTGCCGGGTCGACCGGAGCGCTCAGCGGAGGCCCGGGGACCGGCCCCAGTGACTTTTCGCTTGGTTCCGCAGGAGAGCCGCTTCTGGATCCGGGTCGCCAAGGCGGGGGCCCTCCGCTTCCTCGCCCACGACCACACGATGGGGGTCAAATCGTTCCGCGGCGAGGTGACGATCCCGGATGATCGCTACACTGAGGCCCGTCTTGAGTTGGAGATTGACGCCGCCTCGATCGTCGTCCTCGACGAGAAGGTCAAGGAGAGCGATCGCGCCAAGATCACCCGCTCGATGCACGACGAAGTCCTCCAGTCGGCCCGCTATCCCCTCATCCGGTTTCGCTCGCGCGAGGTCAGCCTGCGACCTGCACGCAAAGACAACCAAGTCGAGGTGGAGGTGACCGGATCTCTGACCCTGCGCGGCGTCACTCGCGACATTCGCCTGCCCGTGACGGTGACCCGGACTCCGCAGGAGTTGCGGGCCGTCGGATCCTACCCCCTCACCCAGACTGAGTTTGGGATTGCCCCCTACTCGACGGCCGGGGGGACCATTCGCGTCAAGGATGTCGTGGTCCTCGAATATCAACTGGTGGCACGATCGTAGCGGCCGAGATCGGGCAAGAGAGGAGAACGGATGGCGCAAGCAACGATTGGAGACTCTCCAGGCGTGATCGAGATTGTCAGTCCGGCGACATTGGAGCGGGTCGGCGCAGTTCCAGTCTCGACCCCGGCCGAGGTGGTGGCAGCAGCCGAGCGTGCCCGTGCGGCTTTTCAAGCGTGGCGGGCAGTGCCGCCCGCGCGGCGTGCCGAGGTCCTGTTGGCCGCGCGCAACGCCTTTCTGGCCCATCGTGAAGAGTTGGTCGAACTGCTCTGCCGGGAAAATGGCAAGCCGCGGATGGAGGCCCAGACGGAGTTGGCCTATGTCTGCGACATGCTGACCTTTTATGCACGCCGGGGTCGCAAGTTTCTTCGCCCACACCGGATCACTCCCCACATGCTGGTGACGAAGCGCGTCACCGTCCATTACCAGCCGCGCGGCGTGATCGGCTTTATCACGCCGTGGAACTTCCCGTTGATTCTGACAGTGGGAGAGGCGATTCCGGCCCTCATGGCTGGGAACGCAGTACTGATCAAGCCATCGGAATGGACGCCACTCATTGCGCAGCGCGGGGTCGAGATCCTGCAAGCACACCTGCGCGAGCAGGGCTACCCTGCGGAATTGGTGCAGGTGGTGCATGGTTATGGGGAGGTCGGAGCAACCCTGATCGACCAGGTCGACATGATCTCCTTCACCGGCAGCACGGCGACGGGGCGCAAGGTTGCGGAACGGGCAGCCAGCCGGCTGATCCCGGTGAGCCTTGAGCTGGGGGGGAACGACCCAATGGTCGTCTTGCGCGATGCCGATCTCGAGCGGGCGGCCAACGCCGCCGTCTGGGGGGCCTTCACCAATGCGGGGCAGGTCTGCATCTCCGTCGAGCGGGTCTATGTCGAGGAACCCGTTGCCGACCGCTTCATCGAGATGGTTGTCGAGCGGACGCGCGCCCTCCGTCAGGGAGAGGATGCGGAGGAGGAGGTCGGCGATCGCCGAGTCGATGTCGGGGCGATGACCTTCCCACGGCAGATCGAGACTGTCACTGCCCACGTCGAGGACGCGCGACAGCGCGGAGCGGCTGTTCTGACGGGTGGTCGTCTCCACCCGGGACTCCCCGGACGGTTCTATGAGCCGACCGTCTTGACGGGGGTCGACCACTCGATGCGCATCATGGCCGAGGAGACGTTCGGCCCGACGCTGCCGATCATGCGGGTCCGCGACGCCGAAGAGGCACTCCGCCTCGCCAACGACTCCCCCTATGGGCTCAACGCGAGTGTCTGGACGCGTGATCGGGCGAGGGGCGAGCGCTTGGCGGCACGGATCGAGGCGGGCATCACCTGCGTCAACGACGTCATCGTCGGGTTTGGTGTCACCGATGCCCCCTCGGGTGGGCTCAAGCAGAGTGGCATCGGCAAACGACACGGTGCCGAGGGTATCCGCCGCTTCTGTCATCAACAAGTGATCGTTACCGACCGGTTCGGCCTCTCGCGCGAACCGATCTGGTACCCCTACACGGCCCGCTTTGAACGGGCCTTTGCCCGGGTCATTGGCCTCGTCTTCGCCACCGGCTGGCGTGAAAAATGGCATCGGCTGCTTGGACGGAGGGCCGGATAAGATGTCCTCTCGCGAAGGTCTGCTGAGGCGATGGCGGGCGCGCCATCCTGGCTCGTGTGGGTGGGCGAGCCTCTGCATCGGGGGCGCCCTGCTTCTTTTGCTTCTTCTTCCCCCAACTGCCGCCCTCTGGCCAGGAGCGACCAAGACCATGAGCGAAGAGAGACCCGATTCCCGCGAGATCCTGCGACGGCCACCGCCGCCTGCAGATCATCGACTCGCCTACGGCAAGGCACCGCAGCAGTTTGGAGAATTGCGCCTCCCCAAAGATCGGGCAGAATCGGCGGTTCCCGTCGTCGTCGTCATCCACGGCGGTTGCTGGTTGGCCGAATATGGACATGAATACATGGGCCATCTCAGCGCGGATCTGACTGCTGGCGGAGTCGCGACGTGGACGCTGGAATACCGCCGCTTGGGAGAGGAGGGAGGAGGCTGGACGGGCACCTTTGACGATATCGCCGATGGGATCGACCACCTCCGGAAGCTCGCACGCGACTATCCACTCGATCTGCGCCGGGTCGTGGTGACGGGCCACTCGGCGGGCGGCCACCTCACGCTCTGGGCCGGGGGGCGGGCGAAGCTCCCGAAAGAGAGTCCTCTCTACCGCGCCAACCCGCTGCCATTGGCAGGGCTCGTCCCGATTGCCGGCCTGACCGATCTGAACCGCACCGGAACGGCGTGTGATGCTGAACTCCCGCGCATCCGCGGGCCTGTCGAGGCCCTCTCCGAGACCTCTCCTCTGGCCATGCTCCCGCTCGGCGTTCCCGTGACCCTCATCCAGGGAGAGGCCGATACGGCCGTTCCCGCACTCCAAGCAACGAGCTATGCCACGGCTGCTGCGGCGAAGGGGGACAGCCCCCAACTGGTCCTCCTGCCGGACGCTGACCACTTTGTCGTCGTCGATCCAAAGTCGAGTGTCTGGCCCCGCATCCGCACCGAGATTCTGGCCTTGGCCAAGGGAAGCCCGTCAGACCCTAATCGTTCGCCGGAAAGGACCTCCCCGCAATGAGTCTGCAGATCCGGGATGTGAACCCGAGCGACACCCCTCTCCTCGCCCATCTTCACACGCTCAGTTGGTCGTCGGCCTATCGGGGAATCATCCCTGACACTTGGCTCGAAGAGGAGCTGGCCGCCGATCGTGCCGCCTTCTGGCAAGCCCGCGCCGAGGCGTGGCCGAGGCGGGCGTTCGGCCTGCTGGCGATTGACGGGGAGCAGCCGGTCGGGTTCATCTTCGCCCTGCCCGATGCCGATCCGCCCTGGGGCACCCTCATCGACAATCTCCACGTCCTGCCCGGGTTCAAACGACAGGGAACTGGCCGGCAACTGCTCGCCCACTTTGCCGACCGGGCTCTTCTCGTGGCTCCAACCGAGCCCGTCCACCTTTGGGTCTACGAAGAGAACCATCCCGCCCGTCGCTTCTACGATGCGATGGGCGGCCATCCTGCCGAGCGAATCCTCGCCCCCCTGCACGGTGGCGGCGAGGCCCCTATTGTTCGCTACACGTGGTCCTCGCCAAGTACGATC
>JBMOHS010000156.1:0-9243 GCA_049317725.1 Blastocatellia bacterium | reverse complement strand
CCTGGGCTGGTATGCGGCGCCCCGTTGGGGCGCTGGTGGAAATGCCCCCTTTTGGGCACGAAATGTCCAAAGTCCAGAGGGCAATCAACTGCCCGTCAAGATCAACGCGTCAGGCACTAAGGGGATCTCCCTTACCGCCGTTTCCACCAGACGTAGACCCCGCTGACGATGGCGGCGAGGGGCATGAGCAGCACGATGAACAAGAAGAAGCTGCGCTGCTGACTGGAGGTCATGGTGACCGTCCGGTTGGTCGGGCTCTTGGGTCGGATCGAGATCAGATCCTCCTCCTGGGCGAGCCAGTTGACCGTGTTGAGGAAGAGGTCTCCATTCCCGGCAAGGCGGGCATAGTTGTTGTCAGCAAAGTCGGAGTCGCCGATGACGACGAGGCGGGCCTCTTTCTCGCCGACGGCACGAGTCGCCGTCACCCCGAGGGTCACTGGCCCCTTCTGGTCTTTCCCGTCATCGAAGCGGGCTTCGCCGGCAACGAGTTCCGTCTCCCCCCAGCTCTGCTCTGAGGTCTTGAGCAGCTCGGTGATCACCTGATTATTGCCCGACTCATTGAGCTTGCCGATGGAGCGTGCGAGCGGGAAGAAGGTCGCCGTTCGGCTCATGTCGCGGGTGATCGGATGGCTCGCGTACTCGCTGACAAGCGGAACCGCCGGTCCCGTTCCGAAGAGCCGTCCGACGCCGCTCGCGTCGACGACGGTGTCATTGCGCAGCTCCAGATTCCAGTCCTTGAGGAGGGCGGCCACCCCCGGATCGGTCTCGGGATCGAGCAGGAGCAGGACTTTTCCGGCCTCGCGCAGATAGGTCTCGATTATCTTCTCTTCCTGGGGGAAGAGCGCCTTCTTCGGCCCGGCTACCACCAGGACCGAGCAATCTCCGGGCACACTGTTCTCGCTGACGAGGTTGATCGAGCGCGTCTGGTAGTTCTCGCGCTGGAGTGCCTTCTCCATCGACTGGTAGCCCTCGGCGTCAGAACCGGCAAGATCCTTTTCGCCGTGGCCCGTCAAGAAGCAGATCGACTTGAGCTGCTCGCGGGTGACCTTCATCAGCGCGTTGACGAGATCCTGTTCGGTGGTCGCGCTCGGCCGTTCGGTGCGGTCTCCGGCGATGACCAGTGTTTCTCCCATCCGCTGGACGCCGTACTTCCGCGCCAGATCGGGCTTCTCCTGCGGATCGATCCGCTGGAAGCTGATCCGACGACTGAGCGACCTGAACTCCTTCATCTGGTCAGCCAACGGCTGGTTGTCGACCTTGTCGAAATGGAGCACGGAGATGTCCCTCTTGAGACCGGTGACGATCTTCCGCGTCTGGTCGGAGAGCGTGTAGAGCCCCTCCGCCGTCAGGTCAAAGCGCTTGTGATAGCGATACCCCAAATAGTTGACGGCGACGAGGATCCCGATCACTGCCAGGAGCAGACCGCTGAGGTTGGCGGTTCCTTTGCCGGAACGCCCCTGCAGCGAGGCGCGGACCTGACCCAGATTGAGGATCAACGAGAGGAGGACGACAACGCCGCCCCCAATCGTCAGGCCAAGGGTTATCGGATCCCAGACCTCTCCGGTCGCGTAGCGGATCAATCCGGAGAGCAGGATCGAGGCTCCGATCAATCCCGCAGTTCCACTGTACTGTTGAAGAAGATTCTTCATAACACCTTTCCTCGGCTGTTCGCTTCTCTGGCGGAACACGGACGTCGATCTGTTCGGAGGCCTGGCGGAATGGCCTAGGCCCGGCGCCAGCGCATCGATTCGATGGTACGCAACGTCAAGAAGAGCGCAAAGATCGACATCGAGAGATAGAAGACGACACTGGTCGTGTCGATCACTCCCTGAGCAAACGAATCATAATGCTGCAAGATCGAGAGGTACTTGAGCACCTCCCCCGTCGGCGTCGTCGCCCCGCGCACTCCAAAGTCGAGCACCCAGAGGATCAGGAAGATGGCGAAGGTGACAAAGCTGGCAACGATCTGGCTCTCGGTGAGGGAGGAGATGAAGGACCCGATTGCCAGTAAGACACCGCCCATCAGGAGGATCCCCAGGTAGCCAGTACCCACGATCCGCCAGGGCAGCGCCGGCTCACTGTACCGCGCGATGATGACGTGGTAGATCAGCGTCGGGGAGAGCATGACGCAGAAGAGCGAGAGGGAGGCGAAGTACTTGCCAAGGACGATCTGCCACTCGGTGATTGGCGAGGTCATCAACATCTCCATCGTGCCGCGTTTCCGCTCCTCCGAGTAGACTCCCATGGTCAGCACTGGAACGAGGAAGAGGAGAACCGTGGCGATGACCCCGACAAAGGCACGGATCAACTCTCCGACGACGTCGACGTCGGGAGGGGCCCCGAACCGCTGCGCCTGCATCTGCGCCATCATCGTGCGCTCCATGAGGATGCCGAGAATGTTGGCGAAGAAATACCCGGTGATCACCAGGAAAAATCCAATGACGACATAGGCGATGGGCGAGGCAAAGTAGCTCTGCATCTCTCGCCGATAGATTGCCAGAATCCCTTTCATCGTGATCGCTCCTCGTGGAAATCAGTTGTCGGTCACCGACGTGTTCGCCGCCTCGTTCGAGGTCGGAGTGGAGTCTTCCATGGTCAGTTGCATGAAGATGTCTTCGAGGCTGACCGAGATCGTCCGCAGTTCGAGGAGGTCGAGTCCATTCGAGACGACCTGCGCGGCGAGCGGAGCACGGAGGTCGAGCCCCGGAGAGACTTCGAGGGTGGCGGTCAGTTGGCCGACCTCTTCCTGCGGGGTCAGCTCGAAATGCTGAATGCCCTCGATCTTCTGCAGGGTCACCTCGAGCCTCTCGCGGACTTCATCGGAGCCATTGCGGACGCCAAGAACGATCCGCTCGCCCTGCTCGAATTGGCGACGGAGGTTCTGGGTGGTATCGATCGCGGCGATACGCCCCCGGTTGATGATGACGACGCGGTCGCAAGTCATCTCGACCTCGGGCAGGATGTGGGTCGAAAGGATGAGGGTGTGCTGGCCGGCGAGGTCCTTGATCAGTTGGCGGACATCCTTGATCTGGTTGGGATCGAGCCCGACGGTCGGCTCGTCGAGGATGACAACATCCGGGTCGTGGACGATCGCCTGGGCGATCCCGACGCGCTGCTTGTACCCCCGCGAGAGCCGCTTGATCAGTTCATCGCGTCGTTCGAGGAGGTTGGTCTTCTCCATCGCCTCGTCGACCCGCTCATCAATGCTTCCTCCCGGAACTCCCTTGATCCGGGCGACGAAGGTCAGATAGTCTTCAATGGTCATGTCTGGATAGAGGGGCGGGGTTTCGGGCAGGTAGCCAATCCGTTTGCGCACCTCCATCGACTGCTCGAAGACATCGAATCCAGCGATCCGGGCGGTTCCACTGCTGGCGGGGAGATAGCCGGTCAGCATCCGCATCGTCGTCGTCTTTCCCGCACCATTTGGACCGAGAAAGCCGAGGATCTCCCCCTTGCCCACGCTGAAGCTGATGTTGTCGACAGCGTTTGATTGCCCGTAGCTCTTGGTCAGATGATCCACTTCGATCAAGGTGGCCTCCCGTGTTATCAGAATCGGGGCTCTCTTCCGTTGGACTGAGAGCCATCCAGAGACAGAATGCAAGCAGAAGCGCGAAACTGGCATAGTAGACAACGACCCCGGGCAGAGTCAACTGCCTCGTCAAGGACAACGGGGCCGGTGGGGCGAACGAAGGGAGGGATCGTGACAGTGTCGATCGGGAGGAGAGGGAGCGGCGGGGGGCGGTGGCTCTTGAGCGTCTTCGTCGTTGGAGTTGTCGGATGGGGCACGGGGTGGGGAGTTGCGCCAGCCGGGATGGCCCAGACGCGGGATGGGGACTGGCTCGTCTCAAGCGGAACTGGCGGGAAGTGGCGGGCGCGGGTGGTCGAGCGGCCCGTTGCGCAGCAGATCGAGCTGACCAATGGCCTGGTGCGGCGAACGATCCAACTCTCACCGAACGCGACGACGATCGACCTTGAGCACCTGGGCACGGGAGAGTCCTTTCTGCGGGCGGTGGCCCCGGAGGCGATCGTCGAGCTGGATGGGACTCGCTACCCGGTCGGCGGCCTGATCGGGCAGCCCAATCTCGCCTACCTCAGCCCGGCTTGGCTGGCCGGGATGCGCAGTGACCCTGCAGCCTTCCAATTCGTCCGCCATGAGACGGCTCCTCTGGTCGAGAAGATCGACTGGAAACGGGTGCGCCACGCGCCCGAAGGGATCGCGTGGCCCCCTTCCGGGGTCAGCCTGACCCTCTGGTTCCGCCATCCGACGGAGGCTGGGATTGAGGTCGCGGTGCGCCACGACCTCTACGACGGCCTGCCCCTTCTCGCCAAGACGGTCTCGGTCGTCAACCGGACGTCCCGAACGGTGCGACTCCAGCGATTTGTCGGGGAGACCTTGCGGGTCGTCGAGGCGGAGTCGCACGTCGATCCGAGCACGGAGTGGCGTCGGCCGCGGATGACGGTCCTCACTGACTTCGCCTTTGGCGGCATGTCGATCACCAGCTCCAACCGGACGGTCCATTGGGAGGTCGACCCGGACTATGCCACCCAGGTCAACTATGAACGGAAGACGCCGGCGCTGCTGGTGGTACGCCCCCCGCTCGGACCGGACGCGCTGGTTGGCGCGGGAGAGCGCTTCGACGGGTTCCGCACCTTTCTCCTCCTCCACGACAGCGATGACCGCGAGCGGCAAGGGCTGGCGGTCCGGCGAATGTACCGCCAGTTCGCCCCGTGGAGCCTGGAGAACCCGATCATGATGCACCTCACCTCGACCGACCCGGCGGTCGTCTACCCGGCGATCGACCAAGCGGCCGAGTGCGGCTTCGAGATGGTCATTCTCAGCTTTGGCAGCCGCTTCGATATGGAGGATACCTCGGAGGGGAATCTGCGCAAGTTTCGCGAATTTCGGGCCTATGCGGCGGCGCGTGGGCTCGAACTGGGAGGCTACTCCCTGCTCGCCAGTCGCCGGATCAGTGAAGAGGACGATGTCATCAACCCACGGACCGGCAAGACCGGGGGGGCGATCTTCAACCAATCGCCTTGCCTCGGCAGCCGCTGGGGGCTCGGCTACTTCGACCGGATCCGCCGCTTTCTCGAGGGAACAGGCTTCACGCTGCTCGAGCACGATGGGAGCTACCCGGGGGATGTCTGCGCCTCGACGACCCATCCGGGCCACCGCGGACTGGAAGACTCGCAGTGGTCCCAGTACCGGCAGATCAGCGAATTCTATGGGTGGGCGCGGCAACGTGGCCTCTACCTCAACGTCCCTGACAACTATTTCCTCGCCGGCTCGAACAAGGTCGCCATGGGCTATCGCGAGAGCAACTGGTCTCTCCCGCGCGCCCAGCAACACATTCACGCCCGCCAGAACATGTTCGATGGGACGTGGCTCAAGACGCCGAGCATGGGGTGGATGTTCGTGCCGCTCGTCGAGTACCAGGGGGGAGGCGCGGCGGCGACGATCGAGCCCCTCCGCGAGCACCTCACCGACTATGACCAGCATCTCGCCAACGCTTTTGGCTTCGGTGTGCAGGCCTGCTATCGCGGGCCGCGCCTCTACGACAGCCCGGAGACGAAGGCCGTCGTCCTCCGCTGGGTCGGATGGTTCAAACGCTACCGGGCAATCCTCGAATCGGACATCATCCACGTGCGACGCGCCAACGGGCGGACCCTCGATGCCATCCTCCACGTCAACCCCACGCTCGAGACGCGCGGACTCGCCATGGTCTACAACCCCACCGACGAGGAGCGGACCGAGGAGTTGGTCTTTCCACTCTACTATGCCGGACTGGAGGGGAGCGCCACGGTGGCCCAAGAGGACGGGCCCCCCGAGCGCGTGGCGCTTGATCGGGAGGCCCAGTTGCGGCGGCGGGTCACCGTGCCGGCGCGCGGCTACCGCTGGTTGGTGGTGCGCCCCTGAGCGGGGACGGGATCAGGCAGAGGCCCCGATCGCCGTGAGCATCTCCTCGTCGGTGGCATACTTGAAGGCCTCGAGCCCCTTCTCGGTCGCGACCTGCTGTTCGTGAGCCTCCAGCTTCTGGACCTCAGGGTAGGTGACGGCGCGGACTCCGCGTGCCTCGAGCAGCGACCGGAAATGCGCGAGTCGCTCCGCCGGGGCCGGATTGCCCGGGGTGACGCGCTCGAGGTAGCGATTGACGGCCGCCATGCCGCGCTCCCCATCGAGCTTGGCCTTCCCGACGACCCCGTCCGAGGCCGAGCGGGACCAGCCGATGACGAAGAGCCCCTCCTGGACCGTGCCACTTGCCGGGTCGTAGACCTGATAGGCCTCATCGCCCGGGTGGAGGGGATCCGGATGCGGATTACGGACATACTCGGTTCCGGTGCACGGCAGGCCGAGCTTCTCGTCGACCCGGTCGCCGATCGCAAAGATGACGGTATCGCAAGGGATGTCGACGAACGTTCCCGTGCCCTTGGCGGCGAGGCTCGTTCCCCGCTCGACGAGGATCGTCTGCTCGACCCGCAGCGCCTCGACCTGCCCGGCCCCGTTGAGCACCACCTCGGTCGGCGAGCTGAGGAAGCGGAAGCGCAGCCGCGTCGGACTCTCCCCCTCCTTTGACTTCACCCCACAGTGGCGGGTCAGCTCGGCGGTCGTCTTCACTAGATCCTCGCCGACGGCTTCGAGGGCAGGCCGCACCCGCTCCAGTTCTGCGCGCAAGTCCTCCTGATCGAGGTTCGCCGCGACCGCCTGGATCTCGACATCCGTGTAGGCCCGCTGGGAGGGCCCGCGCCGGGCGATGGCGATCACTTCCCCGATCTTCTTTTCATGCACCAGCCAGTGGGCAAGGTCGACCATGACATTTCCCACCCCGATGATCGCCACTCGCTGTCCGATCCGGAATTCCCGCTGGCTGAACTGGGGCAGGCCGTTGTAGTGGTAGACGAGATCCTTTGCGTGATAGACCCCCTCGGCGTAATCTCCCGGAATGCCAAGTGCCTTGGTCCCCTGCGCCCCGGCGGCGACGACGATCGCCGAGGGGGCGAGTCTCTCCCGGATCTCGTCGAGCGTCAGGTCCGCCTCCTCCCCGATCCGCACGTGACCGTGATAATGGATCCGCGGATCGACGAGGATCTTGCGGAACTGCTTCCGCACCCCCTCCTTCAGCTTGTGCTTGTTGAAGTAGATTCCGTACTCGACGAGACCACCCGGCTTGATGTCGCGGTTGAGGACGATCACTTCGTGCCCTGCCTCGGCCAGTTTCCGCACCCCATAGATGCCGGCCGGCCCAGCGCCGACCGTCACGACGAGATGCCCACTCCGTTTCAATTCTTCCGTCATATCGATTGCCTTTGGTTGAAGAGGGCGCGAACCCTAGGCCGCGCGACGTGTCGCTTCGAGAAAATTGGCGGTCTCCCGGACGGTCTCAAAAGCTTCCGGAAGGCGGAAGCTGACGAAGACCGGCCAGGCGTGGATCAATCGCTCCCGCACGCGCAGGTCGACCTCGACGCCATCCTCCCGCGCACGGTCCGCCAAGCGCAAGGCATCGTCGAGGAGGACCTCGTTGTCACTGACGTGGATCAGGGTCGGGGGGAGCCCGTGAAACTTGCCGTAGAGCGGGGAGACGAATGGGTCACGTGGTGAGGCCCCGCCGAAGTAGAGCTTCGACATCCGGTGGACCTCCTTCCCGGAGATCAACGCGTCCGAGGCCTCATTTCGCACGAGCGAATCGCCCGTCCCAGCCAAGTCCGTCCAGGGCGAGTAGAGAAAGGCCGCGCCCGGCAGAGGCAGTCCCGCCTCGCGCGCGGCGAGCATCGTCGCCAAGGCGAGCCCGCCTCCCGCCGAATCCCCGCCAATCGCGATCCGCTCCGGCGTGATCCCCTCGTCCTCGAGCAGCGCCCGATACCCTGCCAGCGCGTCTTCGAGAGCCGCCGGGTAGGGATTCTCCGGGGCCAACCGGTAGTCGAGCGCCAAGACCCGCCGCCGCGCGGTCCTCGCCAGATGCATTGTCAGGTTGCGGTGGGACGCCGGCGATCCGAAGAGGTAGCCTCCCCCGTGCAGGTAGAGGATGACCTCGTTCCCGGAGTGCCCCTCCGGGATGAGCCACTCTCCGGCGACACCGCGAATCTCCGTCGGCTCCCGCCGCACATCTGCCGGCAGGGCGGCTCGCCACCGCTTCCCGTCCTCGACCCGACGGCGCACCCGGCGCACCGTCTCCCATTCGTCGAAGGCTTGTCGCGCCGCCGGCTCCTTGAAGGTCTTTCGCGAGATGAAGGTCAATAGATGGGACTGCCAGCTTGGCATGCCTTGCCTCCTCACTCCTCTTCAGACTGCTGCTCAGGGCTCCAGAAACCGCCGCATCAGGCGACCGTAGCGGATCGGGAACCAGCGCTGCACCCGGTCGATCAGCCAGGCGTCTGGCCCGATGAGGATTCGCGGCGCATCCCGCTCGATACCCCGAACGATCTTGGCCGCCGCCGCCTCGGGCCTCGTCCGCGCCACCCGGTCGAAGTGGTCTCCCGCCGTCACGGCGAGCGCCGGATCGGCCCCCGCTCCGGCGCGGGCTCGCCGCGCGATCTTCGTCCGGATCCCTCCCGGGTGGACGACACTCACCCCCACTCGACTCCCCGACAGCTCGTGCCGCAGCGCCTCCGTAAACCCTCGCACCGCGAACTTGCTTGCGGCGTAGGCCGCTTGTCCCGGCGGCGCGATGATACCAAAAACGGACGAAATGTTCACAATATGGCCGCGATCCTGTTGCAAAAGTGTCGGCAGGAAGAGCTTGACCCCATGCAACACCCCATGGAGATTGATCCCCAATAGCCAGTCGAGGTCCTCCAGCGAGACCTCCTCGACCGTCCCAATGAGGGCCACTCCCGCATTGTTGACCAGCAGGTGGACTGCCCCGTGTGTCGCCAGCACCTCATCCCGAAACTGGGTCATCGCCGCCCGGTCCGCGACATCGACGAGATGCTCGCTGACCCGGCACGAACTTGCCGCGCCCAACTGCGCGCGCGTCTCGGCCAACCCCTCCCGATCGACGTCCGCCAACGCCAACCCCCCACACCGGCCGGCCAGCTCGATCGCCAACGCGCGCCCAATCCCTGAACCGGCTCCCGTCAGTACCGCTACCGTCTCGCGATCCATTCTCATCGGGTCGTTCCTCCAATGTCCTGCAAGTTGTTGGGAGTGCTGCCTTGTCAATCTACTCTCCTCCTGCGCTGGGAGCAATGGTGTAAATGGAGAATGGAGAATGGAGAATGGAGAATGGAGAATGGAGAATGGAGAAT
>JBMOHS010000155.1:0-9474 GCA_049317725.1 Blastocatellia bacterium | reverse complement strand
GGCTCGGTCAGGGTGAGTGGGTCAGGTAGCAGTCGTATGGAGGAGAGATCCACCCGACTTGGCTGGGCTGACACCCCGTCTGGCGGGGCACTCGGCCGCGGGGGATCAAAGGAGATCCTCTCTGGAACGATTCCGGCCTGAAGGAGGCTGGAGGTGAGGGGCTCCGGGACCTTGTCGTTCTCCTTCTGGTCGGGGGAGGTGAGCAGCACCAGGTCCCGGGCACGCGTCATCGCGACATAGCGCAATCGGCGGGATTCCGCCTCCTCTCTGGCTTGAGCCCGCTGCTCGAGCAGCTCGAAGGGGGCTGGGCCGGGTGATCTCTTCTTCGTTCCCGTCTCCTCTGCGGACTCTGGTTCTGATTGGTCGGTGAGTGAGAGGGCGACTCCGAGCTCGGGATCGAAATGGACTGCAGGTCGCCCGGGACTCGTGCGTGGAGGACTGGGGAGGACGACGATTGGCCATTCGAGCCCCTTGGCACCGTGAATCGTCGAGACGGTGACCGCGTCCCGTGCTTCGAGTGACGGGCGGGGGACCCTCAAGTCGAGCTGCCGGATTCGCCGGAGCCGCCGCCAGACGGTAATGAGATCCTCGCCCTCATCGGACTCGATCCGCTCGATCAGATCGAGCAGCGCCCGCCAATCGGCGAGGCGTTGCTCGCCGCTGGGCAGGTGGGTCAAGACCGCATCATAGCCGGTCAGTCGATTGGCCATCTGAAAAAGCTGGCTGGCCGAGTGCTCCCGCCGGGCCGCGAGGAGCTGTTGGAGAATCGCCACGGCACGGGCCACCGGCGAGGGAAGCGTCGGAGCAAGGCCTTCGAGCATCGTCCACCAAGTGAGCGCTCTCCTTGCCTTTTGCCCTTTCTGGGGGGCGAGGCTCTCGGGCACTTCGGCGGGGCTTGGCTGACAGGATCGCCACTGCTGGCGGACCTCCATCAGGTGTCGATCGCTGATCGCGAAGAAGGGGCTGCGCAGCACGCCGAGCAGCGGAATATTCTCGAGCGGATTCCCGAGAAGATCGAGCAAGGCAAGACCATCGCGTGCCTCCATCGTTTGGAACAGGTTGCTGCCTCCCCGTTGGCAGGAGGGGATCTGCCGTTCGAGCAGGGCTTGGGAATGGATCTCGGCCAAGGCCCAGGTCCGGCAAAGGATCGCCACATCGCCGGGGCCGGCTGGCCTCACCTCTTGCGTCTTGGGATCGTGTACGGGATGTCCGCTCTGCAGGATCTCTTCGATCTGCTCGGCAAGGTAGGCGGCTTCGAGCTGAGCGGACGGTCTGCTGCGCCCCCGGGCGGGCTTCTCCTGCTCCAGTACCACCCAGCGGAGTGACGGGCCGTCGTGCGGAGAGGACGGTCGCGCGGCGTCGAGTGGCTCGTGCTGGACGGCGAGCAGCTCTGCGAAGACTTGATTGAACGATTCGATGAGGCGCTGGTGGGTCCGGAAGCTGCGGGAGAGCGAGTGGTTGCTGCCCCCGCCGTCGAGGATCCGGGTACGAGCCTCCTCGAAGACTTCGTGCCCGGCGCGCCGGAATCCATAGATCGCCTGCTTCGCGTCCCCGACGATGGTGATGGTACTCCCTTCCTGGAGGCGATCGAGAATCGCGCGCTGCACCGGGTTGGTGTCCTGGAACTCGTCGACGAGGAACGATCGCCAGCGCGTCTGGTAGTAGCGACGAACCGCCGGGGAGGCGAGCGCCCGCCACGCGCCCAGCTCCAGATCGCCGAAGTCGAGCTGCCGGGCCGCCCGCTTCGCCCGGTCGATGTGGGCCTGGGTCCAACGGAAGGCCTCGCGCAAGCTCGGCAGCAGCTCGACCATCGTTCGATTGAGCTGTGCCCGTTCCGGCGTCCCATCCCAGTCGAGGGCCACCTCCTTCGGGTGGAGCTTTTGGGCCTGGGCGCGCAGGGCCTTGATCGCCGTTTTGGTGGCCTCGAAGGACTCCTTCCCCCATTTGGCGGCACTTCCGCCCTGCACCTTGATGGCTGCGATGCGCGCGAGGGCGTCGGAGTGGGCGGCTTCCGAGTCCCGCATCACGGCGAGGGACTGGAGGACTGTCTGCCGGTTCAACTCCATCAGGTCTCCCGGGGGGCCAGAGAGGGTTTCGAGCAAGGCTGCGGACGACAACCAGAGCGGATCTGTCGTCAAGCTCGTGCGAAGTCGTTGTCGTTCCTCGGCGAGACGGGCTGGCCACTCCGCTGGATCCTGCTCGAAGGCCCATTCGGCGGTTACCGGATCCTCGAGGAGGGGGGGCAGGGCCGCGCGCAGTACCGAGTAGGGGAGGCGATCGTAGATCTCCAGGGGCAGGGTGTCGAGCGCGTCCTCGATCCATCCCGGGAGGTGAAGGCCCCGTGAAATGTCGTCGAGAATGGTGACGTGGTGCGGAACCCCGGCCTCCTCGGGGTGGTCTTGGCAGATGCGACGGCAGAGGGCATGGATGGTGCTGATCTGCGCCGCTTCCAGCTCGGCAAGGATCACCTCCCTGTCGATCGCACCCTCTTCCTCCCCTGCCGGCTCCGATTCGGGAGGTCGCTGGAGTTCTGCGTGGAGGATCTCGCGAATGCGGGCGCGCAGTTCCAGGGCGGCCCGTTCGGTGAAGGTGATGGCGACGACCGAGAGGGGGCTCTGCCGCTCCTCAAGCACGTGAAAGAGGTAGCGATGGGCGAGGAGGAGCGTCTTGCCCGTTCCGGCGCCGGCCGAGACCGCGAGGCTGCCGCGAGTCTGGACCGCCGCCTCTTGTTCTGGAGTCAGTCGATTTCTCATGCGCCAGTCCTCCTCTCCTGGGCCCACTCTTTGCGGTCGAGGCGCGGGCCGATGCGGCAGATGGGATCGAACTCGCAGCGTCCGCAGGCCTCGCGTCCGACATCGGGGGCCACCGGAAAGCGCCCCTCTCGGACCTTCGCGAGGACCTCTCTGGCGAAGGTCTCAAGCCATCCGTCCGGGGGAGGATCTGGGTTCTTGATCCGCGCCGCCCCGTTGAGGGAGTAGTAGGCTCCCTCGATCTTCTGACCTGGGTAGAGCGTTGGGCCCGCTGCGATCTGGTAGAGGGGCATCTGCAGGTCGATCTTGGCCTTACCCGCTTCGTTCTGGATTCCAAGCGGAGCCTTCTTGGCGGTCTTGTAGTCGAGAAAGAGGAGGCGACCTTCTTCGCCAGGAGTGTCCGGGAGACGATCGATCCGATCGATCACTCCCCTGACCGGCAGGCCGTGGAACTCCCCGCGAAAACGGACTTCCTGCCCCACCACTGTGGCGCCGGGGGCGAGGAAGTCGTCGGCCTGGATTGCTTTGGCGAGAAGATTGAGGTGCTCCCGCCGTTGTGCGCGCCATCCCGGCAATTGGGCAGGGAATTCCGAGAGCTCGACCTCCCGCTCCGCCTCAAGAAAGCAGGACTCCAGTCGACGGAGGGCGTGGGCGCGCAGGTCCTCTCCCGGTGGAAGGCCGCTCAGACACAGTTCGAGGGCTTTGTGGTAGAGGGTCCCGAGCAGTCTCGGGCTGAGCCCCTCCTCGGGCTCCCCCGCCTCCCCCGCCTCCAATCCGTAGCGGACGAACCACTGAAAGGCGCAGGTTCCGATCGAGATCAGTTGTGAGGCGCTCCAGCGGTGACTCTCGAAGTGCTCGAGGGGGACCCCCGGGATGCCATCGTAGCTGTCTGGCGGCAGAGGGCCCAGCCGGCGACGTTCGACCGCGATGGCGTGTCGAAGCGCGGGCAGGAGTGGATCCGGCCCCCAGTCGGGGGTGGACTCGGAGAAGTGGCGGCGCGCCTCCTCGGGGCTCGCGATCACGTCGACGACCCGCCCGTTCTCCCCTGCCGTTCCGCCGGTCCTCTTCTCTTCCAGGCCGAGCCGGTCGAGATACGGCGAGCGGATTGCCGCCTCTCCTCCTTGCTGACGGGCGCGACTGAAGACGATCCGCTCCGTCGCCGTTCCCAGGACGCAGGAGAAGATCAACGCTTGACGGCGGACTTGCGCGACCGCCGATCCGAGGTCGATTCCTCGTTCCGCAAGCCTCTGGCGCACCTGAAAGTCGAGCAACGGGCCCGCTGCGGGAGAGCCCGGCAGGGCCCCTTCCATCATCCCGATGACGAAGAGTTGGCGGCAGGACGCGCCGGAGAGTGCCTCCGGACGATGGACTTCCACGACCTGTCCCAGCGGGGCAGGCTCCCCCGGCAGGGTCAGAATCGAGATCAACTCCAGCCACTCTTCGATCTGCTGTGCGAGTGGGATCGACTGGTTTTCGTCGTCCCCCTCCATCGCCATGAGTTCTTGGCGAAACTCGCTCTCCCCCGCATCGCCGGCCCCGGACGAGTCAGCCGCCTGGGCACTCGATCGGCGCAGATCGAGAAGGGCCTCGAGTCGTCTCGTGTACACAGCCCGGGAGGCTTCGCGTGGCCAGGCGAGCGCGGCCAGCCAACTTGTCCATTTCGGGTCGGGGGGCTCACCCCCAGCGAGCCCTTCCCGCCAGGCGTCGGCTCCGCGTGGATGTTTCTCCAGCAGTCGATGAAGGATCGCGTTGGAGAGGCCCGGCCCGGCGCGGTGGGCCAGCGTTCCCAGCGTCGCCTCGAAGGGGAGGTCCTCGCCAATCGCCTTCAGGGCGAGGCGCAGCCAAGCCCCGAAGATCGACTCGCCGAGGGGGCGCTGATTGGGGAGACGTACCGGGATCCCATACTCCCAGGCGGTGGCCCGCAGGCGGGCGCCGTAGATCGCTTCCTGATTGGTGACCAGGACGATCTCCCCGGCGGAGATCCCTTCGACGAGCAGCCGCTTGACCTCGCGGAGGACCGCCCGTACCTCCTCCTCGACCGTTGGCTCCGACCAGAGTTCGATCGCGCCGGCCGCTTTCTCCCCCTCCCCTCGCCAGCATCGCTCTGCCGTTCGCCATCCGACGGGCTTGACGATCGGCGGTGATGCCTCGGGCAGCGCTGGGGCTACGGTCCACCCTCTTCCTTCCAGCCAAGCGACCCAGCCACGATTCTCGGCAAGGATCGATTCTGGTCCAAGGGGGAGGATCAGGTGGCTGTCGTCCCCCGCCAAGGTGTCGAGGAAGGCCAGCTCGTCCCCGCGGGGTGCGAAATATCCCCACACCAGGAGGGGCAGTCGCTCCCCCTCCAGTCGAGCTGCTCGCCAGAGCACCTCGGCCGGATCGACCAGCCCCTCTCTCGCCAAGACTGACCGGTACCCGGCCAGTATCTCCGCCAATTCGACCAGCTGCTTCTCGCTCTCCCCTTTGAGCGCCTCTTCGGGCGCCTCTGTGCTGCGCAGGAGCGTCTCGATCCCGTGGCGCAGGCGACGGGCTGCGCCTCGCGGGTCGATCGCCCGGGAATGGCCTCCCTCGTCTCTCTCGCGTTCTCGCAGAACACCTGCCAGGAGGATCTGCTGCTCGACAGCGGAGATCACCCGCTGGTGGTGCTGGTTCAGCCGCCGGATTGCTTCTCCCTCTAATGTCCACAGTGGGACGCCCAGCGCGCACGCTGCCCGGGGGTGCGGGGTGAGGACGGTCCATCCTCCTCCTGATCTGACCCCCGCTCTCCCCAGCCAGTCCAGCGCCGAGCTTGGGTCTCCGTGGATCATTCTTTTCATATGCCCGCATTCCTTTCGGGTCCAATCAGGACCAATCAGGGTGAGTCAAACGGGGGGGCAGTTGGGGGGGCCAAATGATCAAGAGAGGCGGGGGACCCTCTCTGTCGTGCCAAGGCGCGGTCTGGCTGATCGGACTGCGCAAGAAACGCGAAGGTAGCTCTCCCCATTTCGCTTGTCAACTCTTTTCCGAAGTCGCATCCCTCCAGCCCGTCACGGCGCGAGAGATCTGGCTGGCCTCTTTTTTGATTGACACTGGGGGAAAGTCTCCCTATCTTAACGTAAATTTAACATCGGCAAGAGCTGCCCATAAGATGAGTCCAGTAGGGTTATCAGTTACTCCGACAACTTCATACTTATGGCATTGGAAGTATCGCCCACCCTTTGTCTCAAGGGGGATGGCATCAAGCACCGGCTATCAAGGAGCAGACAAAGATGAGCAAGCGAAAAGGAAGCGGGAGGAAGGGGAGAGGGGATGGGAATCGACGTCTCCTCAGCAGAATGTGGGGGGCACTCGGCCTCGTAGCGATCACCGCGGTGATGGCGATTGTCGCCCACGCCCAGTTCGATACCGCGACGGTTCTGGGGAGTGTGACAGACGACAGCGGGGCGGTGGTTCCACGGGCAACGGTCACCCTGCGCAATGTAGCGACCGGCGTGACCGCGACCGCCGTGACGGACGAGAGCGGCGCGTACCAGTTCTTCAACGCCCGCATCGGCGTCTACACGGTCAGCGCGGAGGCAGCGGGCTTTACGCGAGGGATTGCGGAGAACGTCCAGATCAAGGTGGGGGCGCGCCAGCGGGTCGATCTCGCGCTCAAGCCGGGGGCGGTGACGGAGACGGTGACCATCTCGGCCGACAGTGTACAGCTCCTCGAGACGGAGACGAGCGACCGTGGCCAAGTGATCAACCGCGAGCAGATCGTCAACCTGCCCCTCAACGGGCGGGCCTATGCTGATCTTGCCCTGCTCTCCCCCGGTGTGCGCCGTTCGGTGCTCAACAACCAGGGATCGGGCGGTCGTGACGCGTCTTTCAATGTCAACGGACTGCGCAGCTCGCTCAACAACTTCGTCCTCGATGGAGTTGACAACAACTCGTACGGGACGAGCAACCAGGGCTTCTCCAATCAGGTCGTCCAGGCCTCCCCTGATGCCGTCCAGGAGTTCCGGGTACAGACCAACAACTTCAGCGCCGAGTATGGCCGTGCCGGCGGCGCGGTCATCAACGCTTCCCTCCGCAGCGGAACCAATCAATTTCACGGTTCGGCCTACAACTTCCTCCGCAACACGGCGCTCAACGCGACGGGCTTCTTCAAACCGACCCGCGGGCAGAAGCCGGTCTTGATCCAGAACCAGTTTGGCGCGACGATTGGGGGGCCGATCGTCAAGGATCGCACCTTCTTCTTCTTCAATTACGAAGGATTCCGCAGGATTACGCGCTCCCTCAGCTTCGGGACGGTCCCGACGGTCGCCCAACGGGAGGGACGTCTCGGCGTTCCGGTGCGCAATCCGCTGACCGGAGAGGTCTATGCCAATGGGGTTATCCCCGCGGCGGCGATCACGCCCTTTGCCCGGCAGGTCATGGCCGGACTGGTCTCGCCGATCACCAGTCCAGATGCCACCGGTTTTGTCGCGAACAACTTCGAGTCGTTGCCGCGCAGCAGCTTCTACAACGACAAGGGGGATCTCAAGATCGACCACACCTTCAACTCGAAGACGACTGTCTTTGCCCGGCTCAGCCAGCGCAAGGTCAACAACTTCGAGGCGCCGACCATTCCCGGCCCGGTCTTCAGTGAGGCGAATGCCTACGTGCGGGTGCTCAATCAGCAGCTGGCTTCGGGGGTTACCCACAATCTCTCGTCAACCTCCGTGCTCGAATTCCGGCTGGGAATTTCGCGCACCTTGGCTGGGAAGACGCCGACCGGCGTCGGCGATCCCAATTTCCGACTCCCAGGACTGCCGACCGATCCCCGCTTCGCGGGTGGGCTGAGCACCCAGAGCATCGGTGGCTATACCGGGCTCGGACGCCAGAGCAGCAATCCCCAGTTCCAGGATCCGTTTGTCTGGAATCCGCGGCTCAACTACTCGATGCTCGCCGGGCGTCACAGCCTGAAGATGGGCTATGAGTATCAGGCGATCAACACCGAGATCGACGACTTCAACCCGAAGTATGGGCAGAGCGGCTACTCCGGCCAGTTCAGCCGGCCGTCAGGTGCGTCGAGCAACAACCTCTACAATCTGGCCGATTTTCTGATGGGGGCTCGCAGCACCTACTCGCTCAACAACAACGTCATCGTCAACTATCGGCAGCGGATGCATTTCGCCTACCTGCAGGACGATTTCAAGGTCAACCAGCGGCTGACGCTCAACCTGGGTGTTCGCTACGAATTTGCGACGCCGCAGTGGGAGAAGGACAATCTGCTGGCCAACTTCGATCCGCAGAGCCTGACCTTGCTGCGGGCGAAGGCGGGATCGATCTATGATCGGGCCCTGGTCGATCCCGACTTCAACAACTGGGCACCGCGCATCGGCTTCGCCTACCAGGCGCTGGACAAGACGGTGCTGCGTGGTGGCTACGGAATCAGCTACATCCACTTCAACCGCCTGGGGGGCGAGAACCTCCTCGCCTTCAACGGCCCGAATATCGTCGGCAACAGCATCACCCAGCAGCCCTCACAGGGCCTCTGCACCGGGAATGCCTTCATCAACTGTTTCCGGGTGACGGAGCAGGGCTTCCCCGAGGGCTTTGTCGCGCCAGAGCGCTTCAATACCTTGACGGCACGGGTCAATTTCACGCCACGCGACACCCGGACGGCCTATGTCCAGAGCTGGCACCTGACGCTGCAACGCGAGCTGCCCCTGAAGTTGCTGGTCGACATTGGGTACATCGGCAATCGCAGCAACAAGCTGATCAACCTCGGGGACTACAACCAGGCACGACCGAACAACGCCTCCGATCCGGCGGCGGGGACGCCACTCCAGGATCGGCGCCCCTTCCCCACCTACTCCTTCATCCAAGCGTCCTACAATGGGGGGTTTGCCAACTACCATGCCTTGCAGGTCAAGGTGGAGCGGCGCTTCTCGGACGGTCTCTACCTGCTCAACTCCTTCACCTTCTCGAAGGCGATGGACAACGCGGCCGGGCACCTCGAAGCGAGCTTCGGGGACAATTCGCGCGGCAACATCCGCAATCTCGCCAACGACAAGGGGCGCTCGAACTACGACCAGCCCTACAACAACACGACGAGCCTCGTCTATGACCTGCCGTTCGGCAAGGGGGCACGGTTCGCTTCTGGCGTCAACGGTGTCGTCGATGGGATCATCGGCGGATGGCGGATGACCTTGATCAATACCGTGACGAGCGGACTGCCGGCCAATCTCGTCTACAGTCCGGCCGCCCAGTTCGTCGTCGGGTCTTCGTTGACCTACCGCCCGAACCAGTTGTTGGCGGACCTCTATTCTTCGCGGGGTAATGTCGATCCGAACAACTACCTCAACATCAACGGTGTGGCGGTACCGACCGACCGCAGCCAGCCAATCGGGAGTGCGGGTCGCAATACGCTGCGTGGCCCCAACTTCCGGCAGACGGATCTGGGGCTGCACAAGTCGTTTCCGTTGATCAACGAGACGACGCGGCTCGAGTTCCGGGTCGAGGCCTTCAACCTCTTCAACCGGACCAACTTCCTGGTGCCGGACACCAATGCCAACAACATTCGTCGTGACTCGCAAGGGCGGGCGATCCCGGGTGGTTCTTATGGAACGATTCGCGGAACCTTCCCGGCGCGGGAGATCCAGTTCGCGATCAAGCTGCTCTTCTAGGATTGGGCAGATCTCAATCCTCCCCCTCGGCGGATGAGTCGAGGGAGGGGCAGCGGGGCGAGGAGCCACTCCGGGAGACTGGAGTGGTGCCT
>JBMOHS010000154.1:0-9584 GCA_049317725.1 Blastocatellia bacterium | reverse complement strand
TCCCAGACGATCAGGAAGTACCCGGTATAGCCCATCCGCTTGATCGTCTCGATCTCCAATGTCAGCCGATCGCGGTAGGTCGCGAGGGGATTGCGGGGGGGGGACAACTGCCAAATCTCCCGCAGCCTCTCTTCATACCCGTCCCAGACCACCTTCTCGAAGTAGCTGGCGAGGGAATAGCCTTCCGGAACAGGGTAGAGCGGTACCTGATCGATCGTCTTGGGAAACTCGAGATTGCACTTCTCGGCGATTTCGAGCGTCCGCAACAGCGCGTCCGGGAGCTCCCCAAAGGTTTGCCACATCTCCTCCGCGGAGCGAAAGTAGTAGTCTGGAGAGCCATAGGTCAGCCGGTTTGGATCCCGGATCGTCTTGCCGGTCCCGATGCAGAGGAGCATCTCGTGCGCCTTGACGTCGGTCGGGAGGAGATAGTGGGAGTCGTTGGTCGCCACCAATGGAATGCCAGTCCGCTTCGACAACTCGACCATCGGCTTGCGTATTCGCTGCTGCGCCTCCAGCCCGTGCTCCTGCATCTCGAGATAGTAGTTTCCCTTACCGAAAATATCTTCGAACTCGAGCGCCGCGCGTGCCGCCTCATCGAAACGATCCCGCAGGAGCAGCGAAGGGGGAACCCCACTCAAACAGGCGGAGAGCCCGATCAGCCCCTCCGAGTGGGCCGCCAAGAGCTCCCTGTCGATTCGTGGCTTACGCCAGAACCCCTCGAGAAAGGCCATCGACGAGAGTTTGACGAGGTTGTGATAGCCCGTCAGACTCGTCGCCAAGAGGACCAAGTGGTTGGTCGGCTTCTCGCCAGGCTCCAACCCTGGGACCCCTTTCTCGTGGCGACTCCCACGCGTATAGTAGGCCTCCATGCCGATGATCGGTTTGACCCCCACCCCACGCATCTTGTGATAAAAGGCGAGGGCCCCGTAGAGATTGCCGTGGTCCGTGATCGCGACCGCTGACATCCCCATCTCTGCTGCCCGTGTGGCCAAGGGCCCGATCTTGATCGCGCCGTCGAGCAGACTGTAATCTGTGTGTAAGTGCAGATGAACGAACTCTCGCTTCTCGGCCATACTCCCGACCTCTTCTCCAACGCTTGCGCAACGACCCTCTGACCTCTCCAGTCGCGGCGGCCCCCCATCCACGGCGGCCTCGCGCCTCCCCGCGAAAAGAGCAATTAAGCAAACCGTTTAACCCTTTCGGTCATGTCAGCTTAAACATTATCAACAAAATCTTAACCCACCAGCCGTCTTAAGCAAGCGGACCGTTTAAGCAGCCCCTTATCACTCCCATTCGATTGTACTGGGCGGCTTGGAGCTGATATCGTAAACAACCCGATTGATCCCGCGAACCTCACTGACAATCCGTCGACTGATCGTCTCGAGCAGGTCATAAGGAAGTCGAACCCAGTCAGCGGTCATCCCGTCGACGCTCCGGACCGCGCGAATGGCGACGACACGTTCATAGGTCCGCTGATCCCCCATCACCCCGACCGTCCGGATCGGCAGGAGTACGGCAAAGGCTTGCCAGATCTCACGATAGAGACCAGCCCGCTTGATCTCTTCCAGGACAATCTGATCTGAGGCTTGGAGGAGCTGGAGATCGTCCGGGTTGACCGGACCCAGAATGCGGATCGCCAACCCAGGGCCCGGAAACGGCTGTCGATCGATCAGTTCGTCGGGCAGCCCCAGCTCTCGCCCCACCTGTCGTACCTCGTCCTTGAAAAGTTCGCGCAACGGCTCGACCAGTTGCAGATGCATCTTCTCCGGTAATCCCCCGACATTGTGATGGCTCTTGATCACCGCCGAGGGCCCCTTGACCGACTGTGACTCGATGACATCGGGGTAGAGGGTCCCTTGGACCAGAAGATCGATCTGGCCCAACCGCGCCGCTTCCTCTTGGAAGACATCGATGAAGGTGTACCCAATCAGCTTCCGTTTCTGCTCCGGATCGTCCACTCCAGCCAGCGCGCCCAGAAATCGCTCCCCCGCCGCAATCCCGCGCACATCCAGCTGCCCATACTCCGCAAAAGAGGCCAGCACCCGTTCGAACTCCCCTCGTCGCAGAAGCCCATTGTCAACGAAGAGGCAGATCAACCGATCGCCAATCGCCCTGGCCACCAGGGCGGCTGCCACTGCCGAATCGACGCCCCCTGACAGGCCACAGACCGCTCGCCGTTCACCGACCTGAGCCCGAATTCGCTCGACTGCGGCTTCGATGAACGAGGCCGCTGTCCAATCCCCCTGACACCCACAGATCGATCGCACAAAGTTGTCGAGGATCCGCTTCCCTTCCGGTGTGTGGGCCACCTCGGGGTGAAATTGCAGCCCATACCAGCCCCGCGCCTCCTCTTCGACTGCCCCTAGCGCGTTATCAGTCGCAGCAATCACCGAGAATCCTGGGGGAGGTTCGGTGACGTGATCGCCGTGGCTCATCCAGACAGGGGTCTCGGCTGGGACCCCCTCGAAGAGGCGGCTGGGACGGGTAATCCGGACCTGAGCGGCACCGTACTCCCTCCTGGAGGAGGGCTCAACCTTCCCTCCGAGGTGGTAACTGAGCAGTTGCAGTCCGTAGCAGATGCCCAGGACCGGAACGCCGAGGGAGAGGACTTCACGATCGACGCGGGGCGCATCGGCGTCATAGACCGAACTGGGCCCGCCGGAGAGGATCAACCCTTTGGGGTTGCTCCGGCGGATCTCGGCGAGGGGGGTATGGTACGGAAGAATTTCACAGTAGACGCCCAACTCACGGATACGGCGGGCAATCAACTGGGTATATTGGGATCCAAAATCGAGAATAATAATCGTTTCGAAGGTGCTCGACACGCGGTCACTCCTTGGGTATTGGGATCTGCAGAGAGCAAATTTGGAGTATACGCGATGGCTTCGGATTGGGACAGCCGAGAGGCTCGCTGAAGGGGAGAATGGCTGGAGGAGTGAAGGGGGGAGGTCGCTGCCTCCCGATCATTTGGGAGGGGGGGCCGGTTCCACTGGGCGCGGGCCCCCACGGCGGATCCGCTGCAGGAGTCCTCCCACCTTCAGCAATGGGCCATAGAGCACGTAGCTGCCGGCGACGAGCAGCATCATCCAATCCGAGTAGAACCAGATGCCCATGACGACCAGCGAGAGGAGGGGGAGGGTCAGGAATGGCTGCCGAAGCTTGGCTCCCAGGTCGACAAACTTGGTGTAACGAAGCGTGCTGACCATCAAGAGGGCCAAGGCGCCCATCACCAACAGCAGGAGCAGACTGTTCCAGTGGCGCTGAGAGCCGGCCTGCGCGGCGACCGGGGATGGAAAAAAGTGGATCAGGCCAGCAACCAACCCGGCCGCACCAGGGGTCGGCAACCCGACAAAGTAGCGCTTGTCGAGCTTGCTCGTCTTCCCCGTAAAGGCGTCGCTCGAAGTCCGTGCCATCACATTGAAACGGGCAAGACGGAGCGCACCACAAATCAGGAAGAGGAAGGAGATTGCCCAACCGACCTTCTCTAATCCGGGGGTCGAACCGTAGCCCCAGGCATAGGCCAAGACGGCCGGGGCCACGCCAAAGGAGAGAAAATCGGCAATGCTGTCCAACTCGACTCCAAACTCGGAGGTCGTGTTGGTGAGGCGGGCGATTCTGCCATCAAGATTGTCGAGCAGCCAGGCGATGCCAATCGCGATTGCCGCTTGGTTGAAGAGCTTCTCCGCCGCTTGCACTTCGGACAAGGCATCGTAGCCCTTGAGGGCATGGATCACGGCATAGAAACCGCAGAAGATGTTCCCAATCGTCAACGTGCTGGGCAGAATGAAGATCCCACGGCGCAACCGCTGCCGGCCTCGTCTCCAGGTGTCCGCCTCTCCTCCAATCATCCGCTTCATTGACGTATCCTTCCAATCACCGAGCTGCCCCCTTTGACCCGAGCCCCCTTCCGGACGAGGACCTCCACTTCTGGAGGCAGGAGCAGATCGACCCTCGACCCAAACTTGATCAACCCAACCCTCTCTCCGCGACGGACGTCGTCTCCCGCCTTCTTCCAACAGACGATCCGCCGCGCAATCAACCCGGCGATCATCCGAAAGACCACGGTAATCTCTCCATTCGACACCCTCACTTCCTGCTGTTCATTCTCTTGCGACGCCCGCTCGAGCGAGGCTACCAGAAACCGACCCGGTCGATATTCCGACTGGACAATCCGCCCGCTGATCGGCAGCCGATTGACGTGGACATCAAAGACGGAGAGAAAGATGCTGACCATCGTCCCTCCGCGCAATCCCCCTTCCCCCTCCTTGAGCGGCCGGAGTACCACCACCAGTCCGTCGGCTGGCGAGACCACCTTCTCCTCCCCTTCTGGAATCTCTCGCTCCGGGTCGCGGAAAAAGAAGGCGACAAAGCCTGCCAACAGTAGACAGATCCCTCCGATCCCCCCACCCCACCCCATCCCCAGACCGCCAATCGTCCCCCCAATCAACGCCCCAACCAACAATCCTCCAACATACGGATAGCCGTCTTTGACCATCATTTCCTCCCGAGGTTCTCTTTCTGCTTCCCTTCCCCGCCACACTCTGTTTGCCGCTTTATTATCAGACGCAAACTTGCCAAAAGTAGATATGCAAGGATAGGGCATAGTACAGGAAGGGAAGACAGGGAGGGAAGAGGAGCGCGCCCCCGGGCGAGAGTGGCAGCGTCCCGGGGGCAGAGAAGATCAAGAGAGGTCACGGGGTGACGATCGAGGCTTTGTGTTCGTGAAAGATGGCTTCCATCTGATCTTTGAGAGAGAGCTTCTTCTTCTTGAGGGTCAGCTCTTCCAATTTCTCCTCTTCGTTCGGGAAGTGGATCGCGGCAAGTTGGGACAAGCGTTCGTCGTAGCGGTGATGTTCTTCGTGGAGTTGACGGTAGTGGTCGTTTGATTGAATGAGAAGTTCCTTCAGCGATGACTCGTCGACTGATACGCTCATGGCCATTCCTCTCCTCTGACGGCGAACCGGAAACCGAAGGTCGGTTCGGTCAGGATGGTTGTTATGCCGGCTCCTGGGAGGAGACAGCGTCAGGGTATCACGGGGCCCCCGTGACACGGGACACCAGAAGATCCTCCTGTCGATCTTCGCTCCTGCCCTCGCTCCTGCCCTCGCTCCGGCCCTCGCTCCGGTTGGTTAGACACGGGAACTGGCAGTGGAGCGCCCGTTTGAGACCTGCTGCGGCATCGGATCAAAGGCTCCGATCACTGGGCAGATCACTTGGCAGATCAACACGCGCGCGACCCAGGAGGAAGAGGCGCTTCTGGTAACTGACAATCTGCGGGAACCGTAGCACAGTTTCCAGAGAGCATCAAGACTGGCAGGGATCTTGTCCTGGACAAAGCGAATCAAGGAGCGGTCAGAGGCGGCAAGAGAGGAGGAGGGCATCCTCGGGAGGGGCGGGGGGGGGCAGAAGAGAGTGGTAATAGGCGGGCCGACGGCCATCGATTTGAAAACCGAATTTGAGATAGAGGGCGAGAGCAGGGTGGTTGGAAGGGCGGACCTCAAGAAGAGCGGTCTTGGCACCACGTTGTCGAGCGGTGGTCAATCCGTCACGTAGAAGGCGAGCGGCGATGCCCTGCTGTCGTCGAAGGGGATCGGTCGCCAGGTTATCGATGTGCAGTTCATCGAGGACGAGCGTGGCCGAGAAGAGACCGATCAGACCGCGTCGTGGGGGGGAGTCGAGGGCGACGAGGGCCAGGAGGTTCGGGTCCGCGAGAAGGTGATGGTATCCCTCGATCCCACGGGTGCTCAGTCCACAGCGGAGTTCGAGCGCCACCGCCTGGGGGACCAGAGCGGCAGAGAGGGGGGCGACGCGGTGATTTGGTCTCAGAGATGAGGAATGGAACGAATCCTTGGTCGACATCTTCTCTTCCGAGCTTTTTTTAGATTCGGATCGGCAGATACGGCAGGTCCCTGTTTGCCTCCGCGCAGTGGCAATTGGGGTGGCAAGGGCCAAGCCGACGGAGAGGGGCAATCGGGGATCACTCGCGCCGCGGGCTCCACTGGAGCTCGGCGTCAGAGGGGCGAATGTAGCAGGGGGTAGAACGCGGGACCTCACCGGCTTGGTGAAGCCTGGCAGCATGGCGGGCAAGGGGGGTCAGATGGCCCTCGGTGACGGGCAGAAGCTGCCAAGCCTCGACGGTCAAGTCGGGAACAGGTGTCTCGACACAGTGGGTCTCGTAACGGGAGGCCAGGGCGGTGAGGTGTGGAAGGCAACGCCGGGCGGCCGTGCCGATCAGGCCGAGGCGGCGCGGCGCGTCCGCCTCACCGGGCCAGACCTCTCCGAGGAGAGAGGGAAGAATAAGTCCCGGCTGTCCAAAGCGATCCCCGACGGGCCGGGTCAGACGGCCCGTCGGGGAGAGGTGGCGCAATCCGGCATAGACCTCCCCGCGCCCGGCCTCGAGCAACACCAGGAGGGGCAGGCTGCAGCCCACGCGCAAGGCTTGCAGATCGAGGGAGTTGACGCCATAGACAGGCTTCCGGGCGGGATAGGCCAGACCCTCCAGGGCAGCCATTGCGACCCTCACCCCGGTGAAGCTCCCTGGCCCGGTCACGACAGCGAGGAGGTCGAGCTGATCGACCTCGACGCGGGCGAGACGAAAGAGCTGCGCCAGATGGTCAAAGAAACGTCGCGAGTGGGTCTCGATCTGCACTGAGATGATCTCGGCGAGCGGCGACTCCCCGCTCAGAATCAGCAGGGAGAGCAATGGTGTCGTCGTGTCTGCCGCCAAGACGAGCGGACTCGGCCCAGGGGCTGTCGGTGGCTTGACTTCACTCTCCATGGCCGTGCTCCTTGGTCGTTGTCAGAACTCCAGTCATGGGCAGCCAGATCAGACCAGCCGGCCCACCTCGATCTCACTCAGCCAGAAGAGCTGTGAATTCCCTCCCCTGGCGCAAACTGTCCTCACATCAAACGGATGATATGATACTCTTCGTTTTTGGTTCCGGCAAAGTGGCGCTGGGAAGTGGAGGTCTCTTGGCGAGAAGTGGAGGCCTCGATAGGCCCTGTCGATGCGGGTGGAAGAGATCGATCGGAGGCCGTCTTTCACACCGATCATGGGAGAGTCGAGATCAGATGTCTGGCATCGAAAGACCCTCGGCACTGACGCCAATGCTGCGTCAGTATCACGAGATCAAAAAACAGTATCCCGGGACGCTCCTCTTCTTTCGATTGGGTGACTTCTATGAGCTCTTCTTCGAGGATGCGATTCTCGCTTCGCGGGAGATGGAAGTGACGCTGACCGCACGACACAAGGAGCGTGGAGACCCAGTTCCGATGTGCGGCGTGCCGCATCACGCCGCGGCCGGGTATGTCACCAAGCTGGTCCGCAAAGGCTATCGGGTCGCCATCTGCGAGCAGACAGAGGACCCGACATCGAACACCAAGCTGGTCCGCCGGGAGGTGGTTCGGGTGGTGACACCTGGGACCTTGATCGAAAATCAGCTGCTTGAGGCGAAGCAGAACAACTACCTCGCCGCTATCTGCGTAACAGGAGAAGGGAGCGGGCTCGCCGTGCTCGACCTCTCGACGGGAGAGTTTCTGGCGACGCAGCTGCTCGGAGAGCGAGCCTTGGAGCGACTCTCGGAGCAGATGGAGACCTTCGGACCACGGGAGGTTCTCTACCCGGCCTCGCTCGGCCCGCTCTTCAAGACACCAGGACCTGCCTCCCCTGGCGCTACTGAGGAAACACCTGGAGCCAGCAACCAAACCTTGGCCGCGTTTCCGTGGGCCGTCGGGGGGGTTGTCCTGACTCCTCAGGAAGATTGGGTCTTTGGGGAGCAGCATGCCAACTCCCTGCTTTGTTCCCAGATGAAGGTCGATGACCTCGAAGGCTTTGGATTGGCGGAGAAGCGGCTGGCGATCGCCGCGGCCGGAGCCGCCCTCCACTATATCCTCACCACGCAGAAGGTCGAGGCGAGCCACATCCGTCAGATCAACTACTATGCCGCCGAGGACCACCTGCTCCTTGATGGCGCGACGGTCACCAACCTGGACCTGGTCGAGGGGCGCCGATCCCTCTTCGCCGTGCTCGACGAGACACAGACGGGAATGGGCGGGCGGCTCTTGCGCCAGTGGTTGTTGCGTCCGGAAGTCCAGATGGAGCGGATCGTCCCGCGGCTGGACGCGGTCGAGGAACTCTGCGGATCGGTGATGCGGCGGGACCGCCTGCGTCGCCTGCTGAAGGAGATCGCCGACCTTGAGCGGTTGACGGGCAAGATCACGCTCGGACGAGCCAACGCACAGGACCTGCTCTCGCTCGCCACCTCGATCGGGCTCCTGCCCGGGTTGCGGGAGTTGATGGCACTGTCGCGGAGCCCATTGCTGATCAGCTTGACGGCACAGTTGGACGAGATGCGCGATCTTTACCTGCAGATCACGTCGACCATCGCCGACCACCCGCCCCTCGCCGCCAATGAGCCGGGGATGATCCGCGAGGGGGTTCACCAAGAGCTCGACGAGTTGCGCCATCTCGCCCACAGCGGCAAAAGCTATATCGTCTCGATCGAGGCACGGGAGCGGAAGCGGACTGGAATCGGATCTCTCAAGGTCAAATACAATCAGGTCTTTGGGTACTTTCTCGAGATCAACCATTCCTACAGGGATCGTGTACCTGCCGACTACGAGCGAAAACAGACCCTTGCGCAAGCGGAGCGTTACACCACCCCGGAGCTGAAGGAGTACGAAGCCCGTGTGCTCGGAGCTGAGGAGCGGATCCTTGCCCTTGAGATCGAGATCTTTACCGCGCTGCGGCAGTCGGTCGCACGAGAGGTCGCGCGGTTGCAAGCCGTCGCCCAGGCGATCGCCCAGCTCGACCTGTTGGCCTCGCTCGCCGAGACGGCTGCCCGACGCAACTATGTTCGCCCCACCCTCCACGAAGGGGACGAGATCGAGATCCGTGACGGACGCCATCCCATTCTCGAAACCCTCGGGGAACGATTCATCCCGAACGACCTGGCCCTCAACAATACGACTGACCGGCTGCTGATCATCACCGGGCCCAACATGGGGGGGAAGAGTGTCTTTCTCAAACAGGCGGCCTTGATCGTCATCCTCGCCCAGATGGGGAGCTTTGTCCCGGCAGCGAGCGCGCGAATCTCCCTCGTCGACCGGATCTTCACTCGGGTCGGCGCCGCCGACAACCTCGCGCAGGGGCGCTCGACCTTCATGGTGGAGATGGTCGAGACCTCCCACATTCTCAATACGGCAACGGCGCGCAGTCTCGTCCTGCTCGATGAGGTTGGTCGTGGAACTGCCACCTTCGATGGGCTCTCCCTGGCGTGGGCCATCGCCGAATACCTGCACGATGATCCGCGGCACAGCGCCAAGACGCTCTTTGCGACCCACTACCACGAACTGACGGAGTTGGCGCGCCTGCGCCCGGGCGTTCGTAACTATCAGGTTGCGGTGACGGAGTCGAACGGTGGGATCAAATTCCTGCGACGCGTCCTCCCCGGCGCAGCCAGCAAGAGCTATGGCCTCGAGGTCGCGCGGCTCGCCGGGCTCCCCTCGCCGGTTCTCGATCGGGCCCGTGAGATCCTTGGAAACCTTGAGCAGAATGAACTCGATTTGACCGGGAAGCCGAAGTT
>JBMOHS010000153.1:0-9594 GCA_049317725.1 Blastocatellia bacterium | reverse complement strand
AAGTGGTAGTTCACGCTGAGTGGTTGCCAAGTAATACGAAGATCAATGAAAAAAAACGACGATCGATACCGCAACGATCTCATTTTTTGTCCAAAGTCCAGTCACAAGTTGTAACTTGTGCTGACACAATTATTTAGAAAAGTGTCCAGACCTCAGGTTGCCTTGACCAATTCAGGGGCAATGCGGAAATCTGCTGATGCGCCCCGGGGGAGATCAACCGCCGCCGACGAAATGGACGATCTCGAGCGAGTCCCCGTCGGCGAGCCAAGTCTCTGCCCAGCGGTTCCGGGGGACGATCTCGCGATTGCGCTCGATGGCGACCCGCTCTGGGGCGAGACCAAGATGGGCGACCAAATCAGGAAGGGACGATCCCGCTGGGAGGCGGAGCGGCTCTCCATTGACGACGAGTCCGATGGTCGATTCGGCAGAGATCATTGTTTGGCTCCCGGGGCCGTTTCGGCGAGGCGACGGACATACTCGGAATAGCGGGCCACGTCGCGACAGGCAGCATCGGTCGGGACGCGGCCGGTCAAGAGGGCGACCGTCACGCAGGCCGAAGCCGGGGCGAGTTCGCTCGAGGCCGAGTTGGTCTCGTGGTAATGGTTGGGAACTCCCTGGGCCCGGCACGGATCGACCGATTGGCGGATCTGCATCTTCTGGGGGTCGACCGGCTCTCGTCGCCAATCGTACTTCGGGACGAGGTAGCCGAGTTCATCCGGGCAGAGTCCGAACATGAAGCGGTAGGGGGCCGTCATCGCGTCGCGAATCGAGGGCTCGGGGGGCGCGCCGGTGTCTGCCTCGGGGCAGTCCGTGCGTCGATGGCGGGCGACGCCATAGAAGACCTCCGGGAAGAGCTCCCCAGGAGTGGTGACGATCTGGGCGTCCCCAAGTGTCACGGCGTAGATGTTCGTCCGGAAGGTCGGGAGGCTGCCGTCCGCTGGAGCGAGGAGCGTATCGAAGACCCCAAGCCGGCCGAGCAGCAGGTAGCCCACATTGTCCATCGGGCCGAAGAGATCGGCCTTCTTGAGGTCGAGTGTCGTCGATCGGCTCCAAGTCCCGCGCGTCAGGGCCTCGATCGCCGCCCGCCCGACGTCACGCCCGATCGCCTCCATCCGCTCGAAGGTGAAGACCGGCCGATTGCGCGCGACCAGCGGGAAGTCACGGCCATCGAAGCGAATGCGATCCTCCGGTCGATTGTTGGTATCCCCGATGATCTCGGCGGCCCCGATCGCCCCGTTGATGAAGACGGCGGTTCCACCGTACCTCTTTTCGACCGTCTGGTAGATGGCGTGCGGAAAGTCGGAGGTGAGGATCGTATTCTTGTCCTCCATCGACTCGGGATGGGTGTTCCAATTGACGAGAGTGGCAATCGTCGCCCGCCGACGCGTCGCGACAAACTGCATGACGCGCAGCTCTTCGTCGAAGAAGCGGGGAGGCCGGCCGCTCGTCCGGGTCTGCATCCCGCGCAAGGAGGGAGACCGTTGCGGGTCGGTCACGCCGAGGCGCAGCCGTGCTGGTTCGAGCCGACGCGCCGCCTCGGTGATGCTCCGGGCGATCTGGCGATCGAGAAACTGGAGGTACTGCGGATACTTGCCATCCTTGAGCGGACCGTCTCCCCAGGCACCGATCGTGTCGGGCCCTTCGTGGCTGTGCGTGCTGGCGAGGAGGATCTCCTGGATGCCGAGGGCCGGGTCGAGCTGGGCCGTGATCTTCTCGAGTCCGTAGTAGGTCGCCGAGCTGTAGTAGCCGATGACGTCAATTGAGACAATCGCCAGGCGCGTCTTCCCCTGATCAAGCACGATCGTCCGTGCCCAGAGGTCGTCGTGACGCCCTGTGGCCAGTCGCTTCTGTCCAAACCCCGCGAGGTAGACGCCGTCGTACTTCTTCTCCGAACTGGGATCGATGGCAGTGTTGGCCGGGTCGTCGACGAAGGGTTCGCCGCTGTCCCAGACGCTGTTGCCGTTGAGGTCGGTGAACGATTCTCCCCAGACACCGCTCGGCGTGATCCCGCCCTTCCAGTCCGGATGGGGCCCGAAGGGCGTAATCGGGATTGCAGCGGCCCCTACTCGCAAGGCAGACTCCCCGGCGCGTTGCGCATTCGTCCCCGGCAAGGAGGCGAAGCCCAATCCAAGAAGTAACAGCCCCGGGAGCAACAGCCCCAGGAGGCTTCGCCACCGCCACCCTTGTCCCAGACCGGCGAGGTGGAACCCTCTCGATCGATCGTCGCTGCTCCAGTCGGATCTCACTTTCAAGATCGAACTCCTTCCTCTACAATGCGGCACTCTGGCGGGTTATCGCCGTGTCGAAAGAGGACACGGCTTGGAGGGCAGGTCTCTGCGCCCTTGCCCTATTTCAGCCGCCGCAATTTTACGCACCGGCGGGTACGGGACGCAACCTTGGCCCGGGGCAATCGCCGGCTCCCGCCCCTCTCTCCCTCCGCGCCGGCCTCTGGCACTCGCGGGACCTTCAATCGTGGGGCACACGAGAATGGCAGACCCGGGACAAAGGAAGGCAGGAGATCAGTGATGGACCCACGTATCGATCGTCAACTCGCCGGTTTTTTCGCCTGGGCACGGCCGCGTGCCTACGAGGAGTTCGACCGCCAGATGCGCGAGGATCCCAGCCTCGATCCCAACTGGACCTTCTCCGACATCATGCAGCGCCTCCTTGTCGAGTACCGCCAACTGCACAGTGCCGGGGCCGAACTTTCTGCCTCTGCGCCAGCAGATGAGGATTCCCCGACCGTCTGACGCGCGGACCACGGAGGACCCGACCTCTCTTCTTTGTCGAGATCGGGCGGGGCGTTCGGCCATCTCGCAATGGCCAGACGCTGGACTTTCGACATTTTGCTCCGAAAAAAGGATCTGTCAGCCAGCACCCCGTTGGGATACGGGAAATATCGAAAATTCATCGGGCTCACACCGGCCGTGTTGAAACGATCCCCCCTGGGTGCGCGGGCCTCCGGCCCGCCTCCTCGACGAACATGGGATTTGACGATTTTGTCAGGGCCGTCCGGGTGCCTTCCCTCGTCCCCAGTCAACGGGCGCACAGTAGAAAAAGGGCACCCACAAGGGGTGCCCCTACAGATCGAAATTGGCCCTTGGGTAACTTTCGCCGCCAGCTTGGGGCGGACCAATCGCTGCGCACCCAGGAGGCTTGGTGCCTGCCCGATTCTCGCTTGAATGAGCGATGGGGCAACCGCACGGGGTGCCCCGGTTGCCCCGGTTGCCCCGGTTGCCCCTACTAATCTCTGGGTGCCGGCTGGAGCGAGGGCATCTCCGCCGCCGGAAAGCGGGGGAGGAGCGACTCCCGAGTGGCAAGAAGATAGACCGCCGCGGCGATGATCGTCGCCGAATGGCGGGCGTCCTCTTCGACGATGCGCTCGTAGGTGTCGAGGTTGGTGTGCCAGGTGACGTTGAAATATTCGATCGGATCCTGCCCGACCCCGATCCCGGGCAGGCCTGCCTGATTGAACGAGGTATGGTCCGATCCTCCCAATCCCCGGCTGCGGGAGGCGCTGACGCCGACAAATCCCAGGTCCGCGAAGGGGGCCAGCGCCCTCCGCAGCACCTCCGCGGCCTCTGGGGGACCGAAGACCCCCATCCCACGTGCTCGACCCGTTCCCGCGTCGATATTGAAGTAGCCGCCGAACTTCTCGAAGCCGGGTTGAGGGGCCTCTGCTGAGCCGAAATGGCGTTTGACGTAGGCGAGCGATCCGAGCAGCCCTTGCTCCTCCCCGCTCCAGAGGGCGACCCGGATCGTGCGACGAGGGCGAACCCCCATCGCCTGCAGGATCCGGGCCGCCTCCATCATCGTTGCACACCCGATCGCGTTGTCGGTTGCTCCCGTCGCGGCATGCCACGAGTCGAGGTGCCCGCCGAGCATGATCACCTCGTCCCGCTGGTCGGTCCCAGGGATCTCGGCGACGACGTTGTAAGCGGTGCTTCCCTCCGGGTGGAGCTGGTTGACGATCTCGACCTCCAACTCGACCTTTCTCCCCCCGGCAAGGACCCGGCTGATCCGCCCGTAGTCCTCGTTGCTGAGGATCAGGGTCGGGACCACTTTGCTCGGGTCGAAGGTCCGGTTGTGGAAGGCGCGGACGCGGCGCTGCTCCATGGCTGCGTCGTTGAGCCGGATTCGGGCACCAGCCCGCAGCAGGAACGCATCGACCTGGTCGTTGACCTCCCGTGGCGTCAGTTTGCGGGGCGCAGCCGGGTCCTGCGGTGCGGCTGCCGGTGGGCGGGACGGGCCCGGTGGGGCTGCCCCGGAGAATCTCGCTTTGGCCTGGGCTTCATTGAGCCGCTTGGGCGGGGGGTCGAAGTTGACCGGAATCCGCGCCGGGGCACCGACAAGGACCATTCGTCCGGCGACATTGGCTTCGTGCGCGGCAAGGACCGCCTTCAACTCCTCCTCGGTCGGTTGAGCGGGAACGGGGAGCAGATAGGCCTCCGCCTTGACAATGCCATTGGTACCCGGGGTCCAGGCGAGCACCTCCGCCACCAGCGGTTCGCGATACGGTGCGACGACGTGCACGCTCAACCGCTCGTTGGTCCATCCAGGATGGCCAAACTCCCACGGCTCGAGTGCGCCATTTTGCAGCCCCCACTCCTTCATCCGGTTGAGCGCCCACTCTCCCGCCGCTTTCAAGGATGGCGAGCCGGTCAGTCGCGGACCGTGGACATCGCTCAGCACGTGCAGGATCGACATGATCTGCGAATTATCGGTGGCCTCCTTGCGGATCCGGGCGAGGATCTCCGGCGCGATCTCCTCTCCCTGTACTGTCGGCATCGTCGACTCGGCCCGTGGGCCTCGACTGGCGACGCGGGCGGCTCCCTCTCCGTCGCGGTCTTGGACTTTCCCCACGGTCGAGAATGGGCCCTGCAGGCAGGCCAGCCCGAGAAGGCCGCCCAACAGGATGCTGACACGTTTGTTCATAGCTTCTATGTCCTCCTCGTTATCTATCGAATCTATTTGGAACTCCCCCCGCTATCATCCGGTGCCATGAGCAGGTTCACCACAGGAAGAGATTGGCCACGGAGCTCTGTGGTGGTTTTTCTGCCTCATCATGGAGACAGCGGATCGTTTGGATCTTTCACGACGCGCCCTCTCACGCCCTTCTGCATTTCCGGGCCGGTCCCGGATGGTGACCCTGGGGGGGGAGTGTTGATCGTCAAGGCACCCGCTATTGTCTCTTTTTCCCCTGTCTTGACAAGGGTTCCCGCGCGCCCGTAGCATGCGCCGGTCTCAACCCATTCAACTGATGCCATGGGCGCTGGGTGGGAGCGCTTCTCCGGGAGGAAGAGACCTCGTCGAGGAGGGGGATCGCATCGTCCTGCCTCCATTCAAGCTGATCTCCGTCAAGGCTCCCCAGTGCGACTGCGACAGGGTTGGCTCGCGGAGCAGGGGATACCCAATGCGCGTACTCTATGCTTCCTCGGAAGTATTTCCGTATTCCAAGACAGGCGGACTGGGGGATGTCGCGGGAGCTCTTCCACAGGCGCTCGCGGCGATCGGCTGCGAGATCAGCGTGGTGACTCCCCGCTATTCCGGAATTGGAAAGCGCGTCGGGGATGTGGTGCAGCCAGGGGTTGGCCGGCTCCTCCTCCAGGACCTGCGCGTGCCCTTTGCGGGCAGCGAGCGCTGGGCCTCCGTTTGGCGGGAGGACCGGGATGGCGTCCCCATCTACTTCATCGACCAACCCGACTATTTCGGACAAGGATACATCTACGGGACAGGCGATTTCGATGCCGAGCGCTTCGCCTTCTTCAGCCGTGCCGTTCTCGAACTGGCCAAACGGCTCGGGCCCCCGCCTGACCTGATTCACTGCCACGATTGGCAGACGGGGTTCATTCCGACCTACCTCGCCTCGACCTACGCTGCCGATCTCTACTTCGCCGGAACCGCGACGCTCTTCACCATCCACAACCTTGGCTACCAGGGATGGTTCTCGCCCCAGCTCCTTGAACGCTTCGGGATCGGGGGCGACCTCTACCACCGGGGGATCGAGTCGCGCCAATCGGCCAACGCGCTCAAAGCTGGGCTCTCCTTCAGCACGGCGCTCTCGACCGTCAGTCCACGGTATGCGCAGGAGATCCAGACCCCAGAGCATGGCCACGAGCTCGACGGATTGCTGCGGTGGCGTTCCCAGGACCTCGTCGGGATCCTCAACGGGGTCGATTACCGCGAATGGAACCCGGCGACAGACCGGACCCTCGCCGCCCCGTTCTGGCCAGGGGCGATGGAGGGCAAGCGGCGCTGCAAGCAGGCGCTGCTTGAGAAGTTCCATCTGCCGGTCGACCTCGAACGACCCGTGCTGGCGATCGTCTCCCGACTGACCGTCCAGAAGGGGGTCGACCTGCTGGCGGAAGCGATCTGGCGCATTCTCGATACTGGAGCCTACTTCATCCTTCTGGGATCGGGCAGCCGGAGCTACGAGGACTATTTTCAACACGTTCGGGACACCCGTCCCCACCAAGTCGGCGTCCACTTTGGCTTTCAGAACGATCTTTCCCACCAGATCGAGGCGGGGGCCGATCTCTTCCTCATGCCTTCTGCCTACGAACCCTGCGGCCTCAACCAGATGTACAGTCTGCGTTATGGAACGGTCCCGATTGTCCGCGCGGTCGGTGGACTCGACGACTCGATCGAGTCCTTCGAACCGGCGACCGGCCAGGGGACCGGATTCAAGTTCCATGACTACTCGGCCGATCGTCTGCTCGAAAAGGTCTATGAGGCCCTCCTGATCTTCTACGACCCTCCTGTCTGGGAGACGCTCCGCTCCAACGGGATGCGGGTCGACTACTCCTGGAACCGCTCTGCCCGTGAGTATCTCGATCTCTACCACCGGGTGGTCGCGCGACGACGGGCAGGCTGATCCCTTCCCGAAAAAACCTTACCGTGGCCATGTGCATTCCGGCCTCTCCGTCTGCTATACTGCCCGACTTTGAAGAAGGGGCGCCGACGTGGAATGTTCATTGTCCTCGCCCGCCTCGGTGCCGCTTCGGTCTGATCCGCCCCCAAATCCGTCAGAGGCGAGATCTCCGCCTGGATTTTGTCAGGTCGGGAAAGGGACAGGGAAAGGCGGCTCTCCGGGTGGAAGAGGTCATTCGCCCGGGGCACGGCAGAAGCATTCGCAGGAAAGGAGATTCGTATGAGCCAGTTTGTCGCGGAAGTGAGTGATGCGGGATGGGAAGCGGAGGTGCTCAAATCGGAGCAGCCGGTGCTGGTCGATTTCTGGGCCGCTTGGTGTGGCCCCTGCCGGGCCTTGGCGCCGACGGTCGAGGAGGTCGCTCAGGACTTCCAGGGGACCGCGAAGGTACTCAAGCTCAATGTCGATGAGAACCCCCACACCCCAGCCAAATACGGAATCCGGGGCATCCCGACCCTCATCGTCTACAAGGGCGGGGAAGAGGTCGCCCGCCACGTCGGGGTACCGAACAATGCCCGCCTCTCGATTGCCGAGATGATCAAGCAGGCCCTCTGAGGTCCTGACAGGAAAGTTCGAGCATGACCACAGACTTTGATGTCGTGATCATCGGCGGTGGGCCGACTGGATTGGCCGCAGCGGTCTACACTGGGCGCTCTCTCCTCCGGACACTGGTGCTGGAGAAGAATGTGCCTGGTGGTCAGATCGTCTTCTCGGCAGCGATCGACAACTACCCGGGGTTTGCCGATGGCATCTCCGGGTACGATTTTTCGCAGGCCTTCCTTCGCCACGCTGAGCGGTTTGGGGCCGAGGTGCGCGTCGGTACCGGTGCCACTGGAATCGAGCGGAACGAAGCCGGACAGTTCGCCATCTCGCTGAGCGATGGCACGACGGTCACGGCCCGGGCGGTCATCCTGGCCATGGGCCGGCACCCGCGCTCATTGGATGTTCCGGGATATGACCGGCTCTTCGGAGCCGGGGTCAGCGTCTGCGCGACCTGCGATGGCGCTTTCTTCCGGGATGTACCGGTCGCCGTCGTCGGGGGAGGCAACTCGGCGGTGGAAGAGGGCTTCTTCCTCACCCGCTACGCCTCGCAGATCCACTCGATCCATCGCCGCGACCACTTTACGGCGCAGAAGATCCTCATCGAGGAGTACCTTCACCACCCGAAAGTCCAGCCTGTCTGGCAATCTGTCGTCGAGGAGATCTACGGAGAGAAGGAGGTCGAGGGCATCCGCGTCCGCCATCTCGCGACGGGCGAGGTGGAAGACCTTGACGCCAAGGCAGTCTTCGTCTTCATCGGCTGGATCCCCAATTCGGAGCTGGTGCAGGGGCTGGTCACGCTCGATCCTGAAGGGCGGGTTCTCGTCAATGAACTGATGGAGACGAACGTTCCGGGACTCTACGCTGCCGGCGACCTCTGTGTCCGCCCGATCTACCAGTTGGCCAATGTCGTTGCCGACGGGGTGCAGGCGGCCGTCTCGGTCGAGAAGTATCTCGAGGCGACCCGCTCGGCCTGACCTATCCTCAGAGGGGGCGAGCCATCAACGGCCCGTCCCCCAATCTGCCAAGTCCTTACGCACGCATCACGCAATGAATCTGGCAATCATCGGCGCACAATGGGGAGATGAGGGGAAGGGCAAGATCGTCGATCTGCTCGCCCCCCATTTCGATCTCGTCACACGCTATCAGGGGGGGCACAACGCGGGCCACACCGTGATCATCCGACAGGGGGGCGCCGAGCAGAAGTTCGTCCTCCACCTCATTCCCTCCGGGATCACCCATCCGGGCAAGCCCTGCGTCATCGGAAATGGTGTGGTGGTCGACCCCCGCGCCCTCATCACGGAGATGGAGGAGTTGCGGGCCAAGGGGATCACCGTCACCCCAGACAACCTCATGGTCAGCAACCGCGCGCACCTGATCCTGCCTTATCACGTCGCGCTCGATCGAGCGATCGAGGCCGGTCGGGGCGGAAATGCTGTCGGAACGACCATGCGCGGCATTGGTCCTGCTTATGAGGAGAAGATGGCCCGCCGGGGATTGCGCGTCGGCGAGTTGACCGACCCCTCCGCTTTGATGGAACGGCTGCGTGACAATGCCCGCCAAGCCAACCGCTTGCTGGCCATGCTCGGGGGAGAGCCGATCGACGAGGCGCAGCTTCTCGAAGAAGGGAAGCACTGGTCTGCTGTTCTCTCCCCACACATTCGCGACACCACCTACTATCTCAATGAGGCGGCGCAGGCCGGACGACGGATTCTCGTCGAAGGGGCCCAGGCGACGATGCTCGACATTGATCACGGAACCTACCCCTTCGTCACCTCGTCCAACTCCTCGATCGGAGGGGCCCTCACCGGGACAGGGCTGCCGCCCTCCCGCCTCGATCGCGTCATTGGGGTGATCAAGGCCTACACGACCCGCGTCGGCGGCGGTCCTTTCCCGACCGAGCTCGATGATGAGGTTGGCGAGGGGATCCGCGCCCGTGGCCAGGAGTTTGGCGCCTCGACCGGCCGACCACGCCGCACCGGCTGGTTTGACGCCGTCATCGCCCGCTACTCGGTCATGGTCAATGGGCTCGATGCGCTGGCCCTCACCAAACTCGACGTGCTCGACGAACTGGAGCAGATCCAGATCTGTGTCGGCTACCGGATCGATGGGACGGAGACGGACCA
>JBMOHS010000152.1:0-9747 GCA_049317725.1 Blastocatellia bacterium | reverse complement strand
TTCCTGTCATCAGCGCCGACTTGGCATTCGATTTGTACGGAATAGAGCGGCTGTGGTGACGACGTCTCAGCAACCTGCTCAGGGAAGGTTGATTGACAAAGTAGAAGAGAGGGCAATCTCTTCCCCTCAAGGCTGACCTGGTTGGTTTTTCTCACGCGAAGGCGCGAAGCCGCCAAGGTTTTTCAGGAAGCGGATCGCCCGCCTTCCCCCAGTTTTTCCCTCGTCCCTCACCCCTTTCCCCTCGCCCCTTTCCCCTCACCCCTCTCAGTAGTAATGACCAACTTTCTAGTCCCAAAGAGTAATCAACCCGTTGTCAGGCTTGCTCATTCGTTCTCCGCAGCGTGGGCAAGGCCGAGTCAGCGAGTGCTGCTTGCATACCAGTGAGCAGCGTAGCCAACAGCGAGGCAGACGGCGGCGAGAAGATCGGCCTTGACGACACGATCGATCTGCGTGTTGTACCCACCGACGAGCCAGGCAATGACCAAGAACGAGCCGACGCTGATCGCACCGGCGATGAAGGCGATGGGCTGGAGCGACGGGACGAACGCCGCGATCGCGAGGAGTGCACCGAGCAGGCCAAAGAGGACCGCACGGTGGAGCATGAGGATGGACAGATTGGGTTCGGTGATCGAAAGACCATAGAGCCTGCCAAGCTGCTCGGCACCGAGCAAGCCGGTGAGGGGTAGAAGGTGAATCACCGCGACAACCAAGAGCATTGCGGTAACGACGTGATGCATGGGCCTCCGATCCGACGGTCAACAGGGCAGGGTTTGATTATCATCCTGCATTCCCAGCCCCGAATCCATCTCCTCTCCTGTTTGGCGATTATTCCTCAGGCCAACCCGGCTCGTGTTTCTTGCTTCGGTTGGCAAAGGTGATGACGACGATTCGAGGGTTCGATCTGAGTCTGCTTGAGACCCAGATCTGGTCAGTGGTCTCCCATTGGGGGTGAGAGGGCGCGACAGCCTTTGGATCGAGATGACTGGTCGCTGACTCGACCTGCCGATCGCTTCCCCCAGGTCCAGCTCGCGATGCAAAAGTACCTCTACTCCTCAGGTCTCGACAACCATTTTTTCAATCGTCTCAAAAAATTCCAGTCGAAGGAGGCCAAGAGGGCCTCCATTTTACCTGAGCGCGCCGCTGATCCTGAGAGATGGGGCACCCACAGGGGTTGCCCTTGCAAATATCGGGCAGTTGACCTCGGGACAACCATGCGGACCGGAGGTCCGCGCACCCAGGATTGGCCTCACTCTCGCCCCTCTTCCCTCGCTCCTCTCCTCTTCTCCTTGAAATTTGCCCCTTGATTCGTATAATCCAGATTGCCCTTGTATGTGGTAGGCCATCACAGCCTGATGCTCGATCCGCACAAACGATTTGAAGAGACGCGCCCCGGTTGCGTGCAGGAATTTGCCATCTCCTCTTGCCAACCCCCCCGATTGGCCACTGGACAGCCCCCGTTCCCTTTGACAACAGCCCCCGTTCCCTTTGACAAAGGATGAGCCAGCGCGGCGCACGCGTGATTCGCCCTGACAATTTGACGACCACCGTCCCGCCCAGCCCGGGCAGGGTCAACCATCGGGACCTGCCGATTTGTCTACATTTCAGCCGAGGATTGGAGTGAGCTTGAGAACGATCTCTTCAGAAATTGCGGGCCAAGTCCCGCGGGTAGGGATGTTTGCATCGGTGCGAAATCGTCGAGGGGTGACGGTCGGAGTGGAGCCCTTTGACGGACAGGAGGGGCGGCTTCACCTGGTCAGCATCGAGTACAAGGATGACCAGTTCCCTCGTGAAGAGAAGTTGATTTGGGAGCGCGAGCCCGCCGGTCGTTTGCTCGAGCCGACAGCCTTGCCGAGCGTTGCCACCAGTGAGCCGATGCCGGTGGAAGACTTCGACGCGCTGTTGCGGGCGACACGCTGGTCGGCCGCGACGCCGTTCATCGATCCGGATGGGGCTGGTCCACTTGGACGGTTGCCGTTGGCCAGTCCATTCCACGGCGCGGTGCAGGTCGACGATTTTCAGTTGGTGCCGCTGCTCAAAGCGCAGCGGATGCCGCGGGTCAGTCTGTTGCTGGCAGACGATGTCGGGCTGGGGAAGACGATCGAGGCCGGGCTGATCCTGACGGAGCTGCTGCTGCGTCGGCGAGTGCAGCGGGTACTGGTGCTGACCCCAGCGGCCTTGCGCCTGCAGTGGCGCGACGAGATGTGGGACAAGTTCTCGCTCTCGTTCGATCTGGTCGACCGGGAGGAGACGCACGCGCTGCGGCGCCGCCTGGGGATGGATGCGAACCCGTGGCGGTCGTTCAGCCGGATCATCGCGTCGTACCACTACCTGCGACAAGAGGATGTGCTCGAGCAGTTCCTCGCCGCCTGTCGGACACCGGAAGAGTCCCCGCATCTGCCCTGGGACCTGTTGATCGTCGACGAGTGCCACAATTTGATGCCCTCGGCCTTTGGCAAGGAGAGCGATCTTTGTCGCATGCTGCGCCTGCTGGCCCCGCAGTTCGAGCACCGCCTCTTTTTGAGTGCAACGCCACACAACGGGCACACGCGCTGCTTCTCCGGCCTGCTCGAGATACTGGACCCGGTGCGGTTCAGCCAGACGGATCAACTGAGTCAGGCAGAGCGAGGTCGCATTGAGCAGGTCGTGATCCGACGCCTCAAGCGTGAGATCAATGCGCGGACCAATCCGCCCAAGTTCTGCACCCGGCTGGCACCGCAGGCGCTGGTGCTGAGCCTGACTCCGCAGGAGGTCGCGCTGAGTGCTGCCTTCGATGCCTTCCGCAAGGCGATTCACCAACGGATGGCGAGCGAGCGTGGAGCACGGCAACGCACGGGCAGTTTTGCGGTCGAGATTCTGGGCAAGCGACTGCTCTCCTGCGCTGTCGCCTTTGCCGATTCGTGGCGGCGTTGCAAGCAGGGGCTGAGTGAAGAGCAGGTCGCGGCCGAATCCGAAGTGCAGGCGGCCCGCCGCAACCTCGAGGCCGAGACAGGGGATGACCGCGAGACGCAGTCCCGGGTGGCGACCGCCGCCAGCGTAGTCGGTGCCTGGATGAAGGGGGTTGCGTCATCGCTCGTCGCCGAGATTGCCGGAATCGATGCGGCCATTGCCGGTCTGCGCCTGAGTGGCGAGACGATCGACTTCACGGATGTCGATCCGCTGGCCGATTCCCGCTATGGCGCACTCGAAGCGTTGATCGATCGACTGCTGCGGGAGAACGGGCAGTGGCGAGATGATGAAAGGCTGGTGGTCTTTACCGAGTACAAGACGACGCTCGACTACCTGGTGCGACGGCTGACCGCAAAGTTCGGGGAGGAGCGCGTCCTGACGCTCTTTGGAGGAATGGACGAAGTTGAGCGGAGTGAGGTGAGGAGCTGTTTCAACAACCCGGCGCATCCGGTACGGGTGCTGGTGGCGACAGATGCGGCAGCGGAGGGGCTCAACCTGCAGCGGACGGCCCGCTATCTGCTGCACTTCGACTGTCCGTGGAACCCCTCGCGCATCGAGCAGCGCAATGGTCGCATCGATCGCCACGGCCAGCCGCGTGATGTAACGATCTTTCACTTCGTCACCGACCAGGATCAGGATCTCGCCTTTCTGGCGCACGTCATCCGCAAGGCAGATGAGATTCGGGAGGATCTGGGCTCGGCCAATGAGATCTTTGATGAGGCGGCGCACCGTCGTCTGATTGCCGGAGAGAGTGTGCAAGCGGTCGAGGCAGACCTCGACCGGCGGGTGCAGCAGGCACTTGGCCGGGTGAAGATCGACGCCGATGCCACCATCGATACCGGTGCTGAGGGCAGCGATGCCGACGCGCAACTCAAGGCGCTGGCGGCCGAGATCGACCTCGATCCGAAGTCCCTGCGCGACACCCTCGAATCCGCCATGGCGATCCGTGGTGGGCGTCCACAGCTTGACTGTACAGAGGCGCCAAGGACCTGCAAACTCATCAATCCGGCGCTGCCGGGTTGGAGCGAGGTGGTGGACGAGTCGCTGCGCCGTCCGCAGAAGGGGGGAGTGCTCGGCCCGGTCGCGCGCATCGCCTTCGATGCCACGCCGTTTGTCGATTCGATTGGCGAACGGCTCGTGTTCTCGCCGCGCCCAGACGTGATGATGACGCATCTGTCGCACCCCTTGCTGCAGCTTGCCATTTCGACTCTCACCCGCCGCCGGTTCCCCGGCACGGGCGAGGATGTCTCGCGCTGGACAGTCCGCCGCTCGGCGCTACCCGCCGGCACCGACGCCTGGGTGCTCCTCAATCTGGAAGAGTTAGCCGTCAATGACCTGCGCGAAACCTTCCACCACTGGATCCGGACCCTCGTCATGCCAGTCTCGCACGGCCGGCTCGGCGCACCGCTGCCGCATGCGAGTGCCCTCCAGCTGCGCGGCGCGCAGCCGACGAATGACCGAGCGGACCACGATGCCGCCCGTGCCATCATCGATGACGTTGAGCCGGAGCTGAAGGCCCAGATCACCAGTCACGCCGCAACCTTGACGAAGGCCTTGCAAGAACAGCTTTCCGAGACGGGCCGGGCGGCACGAATTGACGAGGAGCAACGTTACCGCAGTCGCCAAGGCGAGATCTCCAAGCTGATCAGCGAGAACACCCTCGCCAAACTTGAACGCGAGATCGGTGAGCTCAAAGTGGAACGGATGCAGGGCAGGCTTTTTGACGTGGAGCAGCGACTCGACGAGATCGACCGCTCGATTGAGGAGAAGCAAGCTGAGATCGAGCGCCGCACCAGACATTACACCGAAGTCCGTGACCAGTTGGAGCGCGAACGGGAGCGGGTGCTCCGGTTTCTGCTGCCGAAACGTCACGCGATGTCCGGTCCGGCCCAAGTCTTTCCGGTCTCGATCGAAGTCCGTCTGCCGGGAGGTGCCCAATGAATGCAACCTCTTTCCCTGGCTGGGATCGTTTGCGCCACGACGGCCTGCTGCTCGATGCGCCGCGATTGCAGGGAGTGGCGCGACTCGCCCCGCCCGCGCTCGCCCCTTATCACGCCGAGGAACTGCGCCGTCAGGCGTCGGCGCTGCTGGCCGGAGAGACCGACACATCTGGTTTCGTCACCTTCGTCCTGGAGCGCGTCTGTGGTTTTGTGGCGGGCAGTGGCACGTGGCGGCGCGGCCCGGGTGTCGGGACAGAATGGAGCCGCCGGACGCCCACCGGAGAGACCGTCAAGCCACGCCACCTCTGGCAGGGCCCGCACGGGGCCATCCTCCCGGTCTTCCTTGACAGTGAGAAGCAGGTTGGGATCGGCCGTGGTCGCCGGACGGCGAGCCAAGTCGTGCAATGGTTGCGGGCTGGCAACGAGCGGCTGGGGCTGGTCACCAACGGCCGGCAGTGGCGTCTCGTCTTTGCTGGTCTCGATTTTGCAGCCTTCTGCGAGTGGGACGTCGACCTCTGGTTCGAGGAGGGCGAGCTCTCGCCGCAGGTCGAGGCCCTGCGCACGCTGCTCTCCCCTCAGGCCTTGACGCCCGCGGCGGACGGGCAGACGGCTCCGCTACTCGCCGCCGTGCTCGACAGCCGGAAGGGGCAGGCCGAACTCTCGGGCGCGCTTGGCGAGCGCGTGCGCGAGGCGGTCGAGCTGCTGGTGCAGGCCCACGGCGAGGCGCTGCGGGAGCACTGCGCCGATGTTGATCCCGCCGAGATCTATCGCGCTGCCGTGCGGGTCGTCATGCGCCTGGTGGTCGTGCTCTTCGCCGAGTCGCGCGATCTGCTGCCCCGTGACAATGCACTCTACCACGGTGCCTATGGGATCGGTGGCCTGCTCGAAGAGCTCGAGAAGGCCGCTGCCCGTGGCGGCAACCGCCTCGCCCGCTCGCACTGCGCGTGGCCCCGCTTGCTGGCGCTTTTTCGCTTGGTCCATCAGGGCAGCCATCACGAGAAGCTGCTGGTTCCCACCTATGGGGGAGAGCTTTTCGCCCCCGCCTTGGGGGATGACCGTGATGGTCTGGCCCGGGCCCTCCACGTCTTCGAGACGGCGACGTTCGATACCAGCCACGAGATCTTCTCCGATCGTGAGGTCCACCGCCTGCTCGAGAAGATCAGCCGCACCCGGGTTCGTCTCCGACAGGGCCGTCAGAACACTTGGGTGACAATGCCGGTCGACTTCTCCGACCTCTCCAGCGAGTACATCGGAATCCTTTATGAGGGCCTCCTCGACTTCGAGCTGCGGACCGCACCGGCCGGCGATCCGGTGATCTTTCTCGCCGTTGGCAACCACCCCGCACTGCCGCTTTCGCGCCTTGAGGAGATGGACGACAAGACCCTCGCCGCCCTGCTCGAGAAGATGAAGGACACGAGCAAGAAGGGGGATGACGACGAAGACGAGGATGAGGAGGCGACGGACGAGGCGGCCGACGAGACCGAAAGCGCTGAGACCGACGAGGGGGCTGACGAGGCGGATGCCTTGGACGACCTTCCCGACGAAGCGGACGCCGGCGCTGCCAGCGACCATCGCCACCTCACCCGCACACGTGCCGAGCAATGGGCGCGGCGGGCCGTCGTAGCCGGCAAGCTGACACCGAAGCCACGAGGGACGATCACCCCGGACAAGCGCCGCGCCTATGACGAGGCCGTCTCGCGCAAGGCCCGCCAGCTCGTTCTCCGGGTGGTGCTGCCCGGCGAGTGGTTCCTTGTCCGCTGGGGCGGGACACGCAAGGGCGCGGGTACCTTCTACACCCGGCCCGGTCTGGCCGTCCCCACGGTCCAGCGGACGCTGCGCCCGCTGGCGTACAACCCACCGACGAAACCGGACGGTACCCCCGACCCCGAGGCCCCAGCCCGCGACTGGCGGCCACGTCTCCCCGAGGAGATCCTCGCAATCAAGACTTGCGACCCTGCCTGTGGCTCGGGCACCTTCCCGGTCGCCTCGCTGCGCTACCTGACCGAGGCCCTCTACGCTGCGGTCCATCACCACGGCCGTGTCGCTGAGAATGTTGACGGCTCGGTCGTCAGCCTGCTCGGGCCGCGCGCGGCCGGTGCCGACGCGGTCGCGACGCTCGGGCAGGAGATGGTGCCCTGCCCTCCCGATGACCCAACCTTCGAGTCACGCCTCAAGGCCGTCCTCAAGCGGCACGTCGTCGAGCGTTGCATCTACGGTGTCGACCTTGATCCACTGGCGGTCGAGCTCTGCCGCCTCTCCCTCTGGATCGAGACCATGGACCGCAGGCTGCCGTTCTCCTTCCTTGACCACAAGGTCAAGTGTGGCAATGGCCTCGTCGGTGCCTGGTTCGATCAGTTCCTCCACTATCCCGTCATGGCATGGAAGAACCGCGAGGGCGGCGACAAGGGGCACTCGAATGGCGTCCACTTCGGGAAAGAGGCCCGTGGCAAGGTGCTGCGCGAGTTTGCCACGGGTGAGCTGAAACGCGATCTTTTGGAACTCCTCACCGGCCAGCTGCCGCTCAACTTCCAGACGCGGGCCCAGGAAGCCTCTCATGTCCACATCGACGCGCTTTCGGTCCTGACGCGACTGCACGATCTGCCGGTGCATGAGTCGGCAGAGCGTGCCCGCCTGTATCGAGAAGAACTGTTGGCCTCTCCCGCCTGGCAGGGGCTGAAGACGGCCATGGACCTCTGGTGCGCCTGCTGGTTCTGGCCGGCCGAGGCGATTGAGCACGCCCCATTGCCCAGCACGCTCGCCACCCCATCAACCGAGACCCTGGCAGAGGCGGCCCGCATTGCTGCGCGACTGCGCTTCTTCCACTGGGAGCTCGAGTTCCCAGACGTCTTTCGTGCGGCGGGGTCGGGGTTCGATGCCATTCTCGGCAACCCACCGTGGGACATCGCCAAGCCCAACTCGAAGGAGTTCTTCAGTAACCTCGACCCGCTCTATCGGACCTATGGCAAGCAGGATGCCCTGCAGACGCAGACTGGCTGCTTCAGTGACGCTGCGGTCGAACGACAATGGCTTGACTACAATGCCGACTTCCGTGCCCAGTCGAACTTCATGAAGTATGCGGCGAATGCTTATGGTGATCCGGATTCCGCGGAAGGCAACGACCGATACATGATTGCGCGGGGCAGGCAGAACGACGCGCTCCACACGCACTGGCGCGAGCTGCGGGGGATGACCGCAGGCTATGCCGATGCTGCTCATCCGTTCCGTCATCAGGGCTCGGCCGACATCAATCTCTACAAGGCTTTTCTGGAAGCCGCGCACGCGCTGCTCAGGTCTGGTGGGCGTCTTGGTTTCATCGTTCCATCCGGCCTCTACTCCGATCACGGTACCGGCGCCCTGCGGCGGCTCTTCCTCGATCGCTGCCAGTGGGAATGGCTCTTCGGCTTTGAGAACCGGGATAAGATGTTTGAGATCGATAGCCGTTTCAAGTTCAATCCGATCATTATTACCAAGGGGGGAAGGACCGAGGCGATCCGCACGGCCTTCATGCGGCGCAAGATCGAAGACTGGGAGCGGGCGGAGGAGCTGGCGACCCCCTACACTCGCGCGCAGGTTGACCAGTTCAGCCCGCGTTCGCAGGCCATCCTCGAGATTCAGTCCCAGCGAGACCTTGAGATCCTCGAAAAGATCTATGCCAACTCCGTGCTGCTCGGCGACGACAGCCCCGATGGCTGGGGCATCAAATACGCGACTGAGTTCCACATGACCAACGACTCGAAGCTCTTCCCGCCACGCACGAAGTGGGAGGAGCAGGGCTACCGGCCCGACGAGTACAGCCGCTGGCTGAAGGGTGACTGGCGACCGATTGCCGAGCTCTGGGTCGAGCTGGGGATCGACCCGGCGCGCGTGGCTCCGCCAGGCGTGGAGTTGGAAGAATGGCTCTTCGATACGACTGCCGGCCCGGAGCGCCGCACGGCCGAGGCGTGCTTCGTCCACGGCCACCTGCTCAAGCCTGGGGATGTTGCGCGTACCGGCTCGCGCCTGCGGTGCGCTCAGCCGCCTTATGACACGCTGCCGATTCCGCGCGCGGATATCCCGGCGGGGATTCTGCTTTCACGGGAGGCGGATGCTTGGATTCGGGAGGAGCGAGTGGAGGATGTGGCTCTGCCGTTGTACGAGGGGCGGATGGTTGACCTCTTTGATTTCAGCCAGAAGGGCTGGGAGAGTGGGAAGGGACGTTCGGCGAAGTGGCCAGAGATTTCAGCAGACCATAAAGTCATAATTCCTCAGTACTTAATGCGTCATAGCGACTACACACAGTCTAGTGTGACAAAAGGTTTGAAACTTGGTTTTCTCGCGATTGGTTCGGCAACAAATCAACGCAGTCTTTATTGTGCGCTTCTCCCTGACCTCCCTTGTGGAAACTCTGTTGCTACTATCAAGCCACAGGGACCAGCCAAGACTTCACTTGGATTGGTGTCACGAATGGCAACATTTACATTTGATTACATCGTCCGGCTAAGACTTACCGGCATTAACCTTAACTTCTTTGTTATTGAGGAAGTGGCGCTCCCAGCGAAGTCTGTAGTTGCAGCTGGGTGGTCAGAAATAATAGGTCTTTCAATGCCATCGCCGTTATTCGCACCGCAGTGGCTAGACTACTTTTTCACAGAAGATGCGTCCGGTTCTTGGAGACAGAACTGGTCGCTTACTGATGCGTGCCGGTTACTTAATCGGAGTCTTTTAGATGTGTACTCGGCAAGAGAACGAGATCTTACTGGGCCAGACATCAATTTCTTGTTACGAGACTGTGACTGGGCACGAGGGCGACCAGAATACAATGATCCAAAAGGCTTCTGGCGTGTCGACAAAGACAAAGACCCTGAGCTACGCCACACCGTCC
>JBMOHS010000151.1:0-9764 GCA_049317725.1 Blastocatellia bacterium | reverse complement strand
TCCATTCTCCATTTTCAATTCTCTTTTATGCGGCGTTCCTTCAGAACGCCGGGGGTCTGTCGGGCAAGATTCCCAGGGCGTTGCCCTGGGCTGGTATGCGTTGCCCCTTCGGGGCAAACGGATCTCACCCGCCTGATTCAGGGATGCTGAGAGTTGAATCCTGTCTCATCTGGCGCTCCGGGAAATTCTGATGAGAAATGCGAGTTAGAACCGACGCGTCTCGTCCTCGACGACACTGGGAACAGCCCCGGGGAATGGATGGGTCTGCTCCCGAGGGGGTTCGGAGAGTCGCAGTTCATTTGTAGAAGGTAACGGTAGAGAGGCCGCAGGAGGGAACAATGGCTCTCCTCTCTGGGGATCTGGCAAGGCCGTACTCGCCTGCTGTCGTGCTTGATTCCGAAAATAGAAGAACCAAAAGATGATGACCAGGGGCGAGAGGAGCGCGGAAAGACCGATCAACTCATCATCCGCGCCCAGTACACCCAAGATCGGCGTCGACATGACCGTCGCCAGAATAGAGAGGACCATCTTCTGTCGCGGGCTCAATGCGCCCCAGGCGGAGTGGAGGAGTCGGAACAGACCGGACAGTGCCGACGGTTTCCCCTCGCTTTTCTGGGGAGGAAGTTCCGCCACCCTGTAGACGCGATTGAAGGTATCGATCGGCCCCTGGATCGATGCAGGAAGTCCCGTCTTCCCGCCGCCCTGCACGTACTGAACCACCTCCGTCATCGACAACCCACAACCACGGCAGAATTTGGTCGTCTCCGTCTGTTGCATCGCACAGCGTGGACAGAAGAGCATGATCCCCCCTTCTCTTGCCTCTCTCCAGATCAGGATTGAGCAGTGCGCTTGTCCACGGGCGACTGCGCATAGAAGGCAATCGCCGCACTGACGCCGGAATCAGCAGGTCGATACCCCTGATCCCGGAGGCACTTCTCGAGCGCCCCCAGCAGAAGCAGCACGTGGTTCTCGGTGCTCCCTGCCCCCATCAGACCGATCCGCCAGAGCTTCCCTTTGAAGACCCCCAAGCCTCCGCCAATCTCGAGGTCAAACTCTTCGAGCAACTGCTGCCGCACCCGCAGATCATCGACCCCTTCCGGAATCTGCACGGTATTGAGCGTCCAGAGCCGATAGTCGGGCGCGACCTGCATCCGGAGCCCCATCGCCTCCAGCCCCGCGACCAGCGCCAGGTGGTTGCGCCGATGGCGATCGGCACGCGCCTCCAACCCCTCCTCGGCGACCAGGCGCAGCGCCTCGTGCAGGGCATAGTTCATGCTGATCGGGGCGGTATGGTGATAGGCCCGCGGCGCACTCCCCCCCTCGGCCCAGTAGGCCGTCAGCAGGGTCGTATCGAGGTACCAACTCGAGACCTTGGTCGACCGACCAGCAATCTTCTTGACCGCCCGATCGCTGAAGGTGACCGGAGCCAGCCCTGGTGGACAGGAGAGGGCTTTCTGGGTTCCCGCGTAGCAAGCGTCGATCCGATGGCGATCGACGCCGATCGAGTGCGCACCGATGCTCGTCACCGCATCAACGATCAGAAACCCATCCCGCTCGTCGACGATCTCCCGCAACGGAGCCAGCGGCTGGAGAACCCCGGTCGAGGTCTCCGCCTGCACGGCGAAGAGGACCTGGGCACGCGATTGACGCCAGACTTGCCGGACTTGGTCAAGGTCGAGCGGCCCACCCCACGGGGACTCGACCCGGATCGGCTTGGCCCCCACCCGCAGGGCCATCTCGTGCATCCGCTCGCCAAAATAGCCGTGGATGCAGATGACAACCTCTTCGCCCGGCTCGAGCAGATTCGCGACCGTCGCCTCCATCCCCGCACTCCCTGTCCCCGAAACCGGAATCGTCAGCCGGTTGTTGGTCTCAAAGACATACCGCAGCAGCAGCTGAACCTCGTCCATCGTCCGCACGAAGAGGGGATCGAGGTGGCCCATCAGCGGGGCCGCCATCGACCGAAGTACTCGATCTTCCACCGGGCTGGGACCAGGTCCGAGCAGTACTCGCCGACGAGGAACCAACGGCTCGACAGAGGGCGCATCCACAAATGACATCGAGATTCTCCTTCCAGGTTAGGGTTGCGTCGCCAATCGTCGCAGGCTCTCAACAAACGGAGGACGGGCAATCCCCCGCTCGGTGATGATCGCGTCGACATAGCGATGGGGGGTCACATCGAACGCTGGATTTGCCACCTCAATTCCAGTCGGGGCCAAGGCTATTTCGCGCACATGGGTCACCTCCCGCGTCGAGCGCTCCTCGATCGGGATCGACTGCCCACTCTCCATCGTCAAGTCGAGGGTCGAGATCGGCGCGGCAACGTAGAAGGGAATGCCGTTCTCACGGGCCAGCACCGCCACGGAATAGGTCCCAATCTTGTTGGCGACATCCCCATTCGCCGCAATCCGGTCAGCCCCGACGACGACGCAATCGATCTTCCCCCGCTGCATGAAGTGGCCCGCCATGTTGTCAGTGATGAGGGTCACGGGAATCGCGTCGTGATGCAGCTCCCAGGCAGTCAAGCGCGCTCCCTGCAGAAAGGGGCGCGTCTCATCGGCGTAGACGGCGACGCTCTTGCCCGCCTCGACCGCAGCACGGATGACCCCCAGTGCGGTCCCGTACCCAGCCGTCGCCAAGGCGCCGGCATTGCAGTGGGTCAGCACTGTCGCCGTCTCCGGGATCAGCGTCGCGCCATACCGCCCCATCGACCGATTGGCGGCGATATCCTCGTCGTGGATCGCCTGGGCCTCTTCGACCAACCCTTGGCGAAGGCGATCAAGTGAGGCCCCTTCTGTCCGCAATTGCTGGAAGTGGGTGCGCATCCGCTCAATCGCCCAGAAGAGATTGACCGCTGTCGGTCGCGTCGCAGCGAGAACTTGGCAGATCTGGTCCAGCTCAACCGCCAATGACTCCACGTCTCCCACGCGACTGTCACGCACCCCCAGTGCGACTCCCATCGCGGCGGCAACTCCGATCGCCGGTGCCCCCCGCACGACCATCTCCCGGATGGCCTCCGCGACCTCCTGATAGGTGCGGAAGACCGGATAGGTCTCCTCCCCAGGCAGGAGTCGCTGATCGATCATCACCACTCCCTCTTCCGTCCACTCGACTGTCTTGATCATGGTCTGTCTGGTTCTCCTCGTTCCTTCTCACCTGCCTCGATCGCCCTTCTCGCCAGAGACAGGAGAGTGTAGTCGAAAGCCTGCTGTGGAACCAACCCTTCTGGAAAAACTCGGCTCCATTTTGGCTCAGCTTCCCGGTTCTGCTTGACTCAACCTCGCCTCATCCTTGACTTGGCCAATACATGGCAAAACGGGAGAGAAGAGACTTCCCTTCCCTCCCGTCGATCGAATCGACCCTCTGCTGGTGGCAGGAATCTGCTCTTCAGGGCTTGAACGTCCGCAGATAACTGACGATCTCCCACCGCTGCTCATCGGTAAAGCGGATCCGACTGGCCGGCATCGGGGAGCGCCCATTAGTGATCTTCCAGTAGAGTTCCCCATCACTATTAGCCTGGACCATCTGACTGGCCAGATTGGTGGGCGGCTTGAAAACTCCCTTCGAGAGCCAGCCATTGCCCTTCCCCTGCTTTCCGTGGCAATCCGCACAACGCTGCAGGTACCACTCCCGCCCGTTCGCCACTGCGTCCGGATGGTCCTTGACCGGGTTGACCAAGGCCAGCGACTCCTCTGGTGCCTGCCACTCCTGAACGATCTTTCCGTTGACGATCACCACCTTCGGAGTGGGTCGGGCCGGAAATGGATCCGGGGCAGGCGTCGGTGCCGGCTTGGCGGGCGTGACCTGAAACGGAATGTCGAGCTGCTTCCCTTCACTGTCAAACGCACGCGCCGTATCTCCTGTCGCCGGTGGGGCCGCCGGTGGGGCCACCGACGGGGCCACCGACGGGGCCACCGGTGCATCCACAGGGGGAGTTGGAGCAGGTGCCTCTGCCCCCGCTTGAGTAACCGTCTCCTTTCGGCCCGGGTCTGCCCCCTCCATCACCGACGATTCCTTCTTGCAACCAACCCATCCCAACATCCCGATCACAACAATGAGCCCGGAAACCAGATGGATTCGGTGCCGACTCGATCGCTTCTCCTGATTCATCATGAACTGTCTCACCTTTCATTCCAGAATGTGAACCGCTGAACGTCAAACGTAATTACTCACGGAGAAGAAGGTTTGGAAGTGGGCCGGGCCAACAAGCAATCATCTCTTCCGTTCTGACATCGGTCTCTGGTCTGCCTGGTCCACTTTCTGATTTTCCTCTCCGTGAGTAGTTACCGTCAATCTTACCAATCGCTTCTCGTGGGGAGGCGCTTTGACCTTCCTTTGTCCCACCCGCGAAATACCACTTTACCGTGCTGCGCACCTGAAATCATCACGCCCCCCCCTCTCACGATGGCCAAGCACAGGTCGCGAGCCCCGCCGCTGCCACCACCTGGGAGAGCACCATTCCTGGATCCAATCGAAAGCCAAGTTGCGCTGGGGTCAGAGAGACCACTGGCCGCTCGAGTGCGGAGACGGCAAGGTCTCGATACCGCTGCTGATCGGCTGAACTTCCTGTGACCAATAGCCGGAAAAGGCTCGAAGGCTCTGCCGATGAGATCAATCGGTCCCGGTAGAAGACGACCAGTCGGTAGAACTCATTCTCCACCTCCTCCGGTGTACAGTCGACTTCCCGAACCAGTAGCGGAGTACTTCCGTGGAGAAGAACAACCTCAAACCCACGAGAAGTCGGTGTGACCAACATCTGATCGCCTTCGACTTTAGCCCGTGTCAACCAGAAGAGCTCGGCCAAGTGACGGGGAACAATCAATCCCGCTTGCCAGCCAAGCTGATCAAAGATGGACTCATATTGACTCAGGACCGCTTGGTGCGCCAAGCTGACCAACCAGTGAGGCCGTCCGTCGAATACCGGCAGCGAACACTGCGACACTCGCAGTTCAGATGTCGGATATCCCGCAGTTCGCTCGATCTTCCAATCGAGCAGTTGGGCCTCCTCACTTCTCGATCGTGGCGCACTCTCCAGGGAGAGGACATGACTCCGGCCACTCATCGAGGGAAGAGAGACACTCAGGCGACCAACCTTCTTCAATCCCGCTTCGATGGGCAACCGCTCCAGGATCTGGCGAAATTGCCCCTCTTCCGCGATATTGGGTCGAACAAAGTCAGGCGTCACCAATCCTGCCGGCAATGGCAGGATCGCAACCTGTTGGGGTTCAAACTCGCCCCGCTGATACCGGAGCGACAGAAGCGTCAGATGGGACTCCGTAATCGAAAGGGAGAGTGGCGGATAGACCGGATCGATCAGGACCCCGCCCAATCGGCGCAGCAACGTCAATGATTTTCTCATAATTCCCCGGGGCCAGGGTCGCCCAACCTCGACGCGACGTGTTCCAACCCCTCCCCTGCAAGGTCAATAGTCCTGATAAGCTTTCCCACTGGAGTCGACTCCTTCGGCACTGCTTCGTACATCTCCAATTCCGGCTGACATGTTGGTATTGTCCGAGGTACCTGGAACCTCGACCCAGGTACACTCTGGACAGATCGGATCCTTGGGTATCTCCCTCAAGTACCCGCTCGTCACTAGATCCTGAAGAGTCGCCGGTGGACGCTCCTTGTCGGAGGAGTAGTAATCGATCGCTCGCCTCATGGTCCAGAGGTTTTGCTGAAGAACAACCTCTTTGGCTCGTCGGAGATGGGCCAAGTAGCGGGGGATGGCAACCGTCGCCAGAATGGCGATCACCACCATCACGATCAATAACTCCATAAAGGTGAAGCCACGTTCCCACCCACGAATCAACCCCCTCTGGGGGTATCGCCTGCCCTTCAAGGAACAAGCCGTGATCACCGAAGCTCCCTTCATGATTGCCTCATTTCCAATCTGCACCGTCAGAACCCCTTGGCAGTGCCAGTCGAGGTTGCATCCACTCTCCCTGCCATCGGTTGGACTCATTCTCACCGATGAGACCCGCGCCCCCCTGATCCTCACCAATCCTTGTACTGTGTCTTCCCGTCAAGGGCCTGTCCAGGGGCCTTGCTGTAGACATCAAAGACATTCTGGCCTCCCCACGAGTTGGCATCCGGTGAATCCTGGATCGAACGCAGCCCCCAGTCTGCCTTCCCCGTGAACGGATCCTTGGGAATGCGGCGGAGAAACCGGATGGTCGAGTCGGCTTTGTTGGGAGGGTGGATGCCTTCGACAAGAATCTCCAGCTCGGGGGGGTAGCACTCATCCCCAACCTTGCGGTCGAGAGGGCCCACCTGCCCCTGCTCACAGGCAAATTTGTAGCCGTCGATCGCTTTGCGGATCTCTCGCAAAGCGCGTCGCAACTCCATCTCGCGTTCTCGCTTGATCAGATTCCGTGCAACCGGGACCGTACCGGCGGCAAGAATCGCGATGATGGCGAGTGTGATGATCAATTCGAGAAGGGTGAACCCAGAAGAGATCTCGCGCCGAAGGGAGCCCCCTCCTGAGCGACCCTTCATCAAATTCCTCCTTCTTTGCAATCGCAACACCTTGGCCTTTCTCTGCGTCGAACAGTCTCCGAGCTGGCTGAAGATTCCTCCCCTCTACCGAACCACGGAGAGTTGGGCGGTCTTTCCTTGCCAAGTCAGGACCGCCTGGGTCCGATCGAGGAGCAACGTCTCCGCAGGAAGGATTGTCAAATCCGACTTTCCTTCCAGGAGCGGAATCCATTTTACTTTGACCAACTCCCCCGTTGGCCGGAGGGACGACCCAGCTTGGGGATGAAATGAGATCTTGAGGGTATCCTGCTCAACAGTATGGGTCAGATCTGCCTTTGGTCCAAGGAGCCCCCCGGGCTCGACCGACTGCAATTTGAATCTCTTGGCATCGAATCTGATGGCCAGGGTCGCAGTTCCAAGGTTGGCGACTCCTTCCCCATGGATCTGAACCGAAAGAGGCTTGCCGATCTTGCCCGAAGCGGCGGCAGAGCGAATGCTGAGCGTTGCCACAGGGGCGGGGAGAGGGCCCAGTGGCTCCCCTGCCCCTGAATCTGGTGTCGGTGCCACCGTGGCACTGGGGGAACCTGGCCGATCAGTGCGGGCACGCCGACGTTCTGCTTCCGCTCGCGCCGCCGCCGCGCGGGACTCGGCGATCAATCGCTCCAATTCAGGCGGTTTGCGAATCGAACGCAGCACGGCCGGCTGAATCGGGTTCGGTGGGCGAGGGTCCACCTCCTCCTGTTCTTCTTTTCCGCCAGCGGCGCCAGCCGAGGCCCCCTCCCCACTCGACGCTGCCTGGCCCGCCACGGAAGACTCCGGCGCCGGAATCCCAGACGATCCCACCGGGGGCCCCCCAGACGGATTTGGCCCCGGATTCGGGCCCGTATTCGGAAAGGCTGGATCGGGGGATGGCATCGTGCGCTCCCCCTCGCTCCGCGTGGGTAGCATCGCGGGCGGGGGGAGGATTGGATCTTCGGGACGCCCAAGGGAAGGAACCGAATTGGGAACTACCCCGGATCGCGCAATGGTCGCGTCGTTGATCTCTCGGGGGACCCGCCCACTTGGTCCTTGATTGGAAACGGGTTGGACGACTGCTCGTCCCTGCATGTTCCCCGTCGCCAGCGGCGATGATCCGGCTCCTGCAGCCTGTGCCAGCGGGTTGGGACCACCCGCCGGTGTTGCTCCAGTCGCGGCCGGCGTCGGCCCCGTGCCAGAGGGGGCGGCACTCGAGGGGACTTGTTGCGCGATCAGTCGGCGCTCCTGCTCCTCGATCCGCTGGGCCCGAAAGACGACATCCTCGATACTCGGCGAAGGTCCAGCCTGCGCGTGCCCCGCATACTTCGCCAAGTGATCTTCATTGTTGATCCCCTGGGAACGAATGATGTGGGGCGTGACGGTGATGATGACATCGCTCTGCCGACTATCCTGTCGCGGCGTCGTGATGAACCGACCCAAAATCGGAATCATGCCGAGAACGGGGATCGAGGCCCGGCTGTTGCCATTCGATTCAGCGCTGACCCCGGCCACCACCGCCGTCACCCCATCCTGAATCCGTGCCGTGGTGTTGAGCGATCGCTGCGTGAAGACAGGAGTCAAATTGGTGGCATCCGATCCTGAGGAGACGATGTCCGAGGTTTCGAACTTCATCTCGATCTCGACGTACCCCTCACTGGTGATCGATGGCTTTGCCTCGATCACCAATCCAACGTCCCGGTACTGGATGCTGTCGATCCCGGGGAAACCGAATCCACCGACCCCACCCACTCCGCCAACCCCGCCAACGCCTCCGACACCGCCGACGCCCCCAACGCCTCCAGCACCACCAATCCCCCCACCCCCGCCGATTCCCCCACCGAAGCCGCCACCGAAGCCCCCCCCCCAAAGCCAAAGGTCGTACCAAGCCGCACCGGTACGCTTCGTCCCACTTTGGTCTGATTCTTCTGCCCGTCGAGGGCATGGATCTGTGCTCGATTGAGAAGCCGTGAATCCCCGCGCGATTGCAGAAGGCTGAGCTGCGTCGGTGGAAGCCCAATCAGGGTCCCCACTCCGTTCAAGAACGGGGTGAACGTGTTGCCGAAGATCGCACCTGACCGCGCACGCCCAACGCCTCCCAGGTTATTGAGTGAGGCGGTCGAGCCCAGCGGAAAGGTGACCGGCTCTCCCGAGGTATTGATTCGGGTTTCGGTGACACTCAGCGGCTTGGTCACCACCTGGTTTCCGAGCTCCAGAAGACTGTCGTGCGAGACCTCGTAGATCTCCACGTCGAGGACAACTTCATTCTTGTTCTTGTCGAGACTGTCGAGAATGTCTTGGACCAACTGGAGTTCCGTTGCCGTCGCCTTGACGATCAACGTGTTCCCGCCTGGAGAGTTTGGTTGCTCCACCGAGGCAATCTGCCTTCCCGCCGGCAACAACGCGGTCAGGGCAGTTCGCGCTTGGGCAGAGGTCAGGTTACTCAGGTAGAACGTCTTGACCATCAAATTCTCAAAGCGCGGCCGGTTGGTCGCGTTATCGGCGTAGACGAGGATCGTCCGATGATCGACCTGCTCAAATGAGAATTTATAGGTTCGAAGCAGGATGTCGAGGGCCCGCGCAATCGTCACATCGACCAGATCGATCGAGAGCGGAACATCCTTGACCGATTCATCAAAGACGACGTTGAGGCCAAGCTGACTGGAGAGGCTGGAGACCACGTTCTTGAATTTGGTCTCCTTGAAACTGATCGTTGGAACCGTATCCCGCGAGCGGGCGCGGGTCGAAAACTGAATCTCATTGCTGGTCGGAAAGACATTGCCAATTTTGTTGGTCGTGCCAATATCCGCTCCCGCCGTCTGCGCTTTCTGAATGTCGAGCATGCGCTCCATCTTGAGGCGGGCGATCTCATTGCCTTGGTCATAGCTGGAGGATTGACGGTAGGCGGAGTAGGCGCTGGCGTAGTCTCCCTGCTCGGCGAGCGCATCCCCCCGCTTGACAAACATCAGGGAGGCCTGCTGCAGCGCTCGCATGTAACGCAATTTATACTCTGGGTTGTTGGGCTCCGCGGCCACGGCGAGGGCATATTGTTGAGCGGCGAGGTCCCACTGCTGCAGCGTCTCGTACCGATTCCCTTCCCTGAAGTTCCGCTTCCCACCTTTGACAACCGCCAGTGCCGGGACGGGCAAAAGAAGACAGATGCTCAGAATCAGGGCGCAGCCACGTTGCCAACCAGTCGATTTTTTCATAGCTCTTCCGCGAAAATCCACGCGTCACATCCTCACAAAACAGACGACAAAACAGACGACAAAACAGAC
>JBMOHS010000150.1:0-9789 GCA_049317725.1 Blastocatellia bacterium | reverse complement strand
AGACCAGCCGATCCCTCTCAACCCACGACATCAGATAAGCCGGCGCAATTCTTGGAGACTCGGTCGGTGGTGTATCAGATACCGCCAGACGATGCAAGTCGGCCCCATTCTCTCCAGGAGACAAGACCCGTCAAGTTTAGAGGGGAGCAGGCGAATGCTTCATTGAATGAGGTCAGACCAACCACCGCCCCCTTCTCAACTCGCTCCTCCCCTGCTACCCTCCGGTTGGAAGACGGGAGGGGTAGATGGAAGACCAGGGAGAAACCAGAGAGGAGCGCTTCGCGGGGCTGGCAGCGGAGGCGTTGAGTTGCCAGCGTTGCGAGCGGATGCGGGACCGGGTGGCAGTCCTCGGCCCGGGAAATGGGTCTCTCCGCCCACGGGTCCTCTTCCTGGCGGAAGCCCCGGGACGGAATGGCGCGGATCGGACGCGCATTCCCTTCTCCGGAGACAAGTCGGGGGAGAACTTCGAGGCGCTGCTCGCCTCGATCGGCTTGACGCGGGATGAGGTCTTCATCACCAACAGCGTGCTCTGCAGCCCGCGCAAAGCGAGTGGCGCGAACGACAAGCCAACGCTGGGCGAGCTCCGCAACTGCAGCGATTTCCTGCGACGACAGGTGGAGCTGCTCGATCCACCGATCGTTGTCACCCTGGGCGCGGTCGCCCTCAACGCGATCAAACGCATCGAGCCACACCCGTTCCTGCTGCAGGAGCACGCCGCCCGGATCTTGCGCTGGCACGGGCGTCGACTCATCCCGCTCTACCACCCGAGCCCACAGGTCCTGATTACGTCCCGATCTCTGGCCGCGCAGATCGAAGACTATTGTTCGATCCGGGCAGCCCTCACGGAGATTGACGTGGTTCCGCCGAAGTAAAGATTGACCAAGCAGGGAGATGTCTCCTCAAGTGGGGAGAGTTGGTCTATACTGACCGCCGTTCTTCCGATCACCACTTGAGGAGACTGCCAATGATGACGATCCGCCTGAGCTTGGTGTTGCTGCTGACAACGCTGTCGGCGCTCTTCCTGCCCGTGGGGGGGGATGCAGGAGGCGAAGATCCGCCCGCATCACCCACTTGGATTCCGTTGTGGGAGAAGGGAGCCCCGGGGGCCAAGGGAGAGGCCCCGGGCGATACGCCGGGTGTGCGGTACTATCCCGCTCCCGCCGAGCGGGCTACTGGGGCAGCAATCATCGTCTGTCCGGGGGGAGGCTATCGCAACCTCGCGGCGCACGAGGGGCCTGACGTGGCCCTCTGGCTCAATCAACTGGGCATCAGCGCGCTGGTGTTGCAGTATCGACTGGGACCGACCTACCAACACCCGGCGATGCTGCAGGATGTGCAACGAGCGGTGCGATTGACACGTGCCCGTGCCGGGGAGTGGAAGATCGATCCACGACGGATCGGGGTCATGGGCTTTTCTGCGGGAGGACATCTCGCCTCGACGGCGGCGACTTGGTTTGACGAAGGGACCGAGGGGGCCGCGGATCCGGTGGAACGGATGAGCAGCCGGCCGGACTTGGCGATTCTCTGCTACCCGGTCATCACCATGCACACGCCGAGCGGGCACGCGGGGTCGCGGCGGAACCTCTTGGGCGAGAACCCGACGCCGGAGCTGGTCGACCGGCTCTCGAGTGAGCGCCAAGTCACCAGTCGAACGCCGCCGACCTTTCTCTTCCACACGGCGGACGATGCCTCTGTCCCGGTCGAGAACAGCCTGCTCTTCGCAGCGGCCCTGCGACGGGCAAACGTGCCGTATGAGCTGCACGTCTACCAGAGCGGACGACACGGCGTCGGGCTCGCCAAGGACCATCCGACCCTCGGGAGCTGGCCGGGGCTCCTCGCCAGTTGGCTGAGATCTCACGGATTCACTCGTTGAGTCTCTCGCAGTCTGGCGACCGGAGCGGGAACGGATCGGCTCCCATTGGTCGCAACCTCTACTCGACATCGGTCTATTTGGAAGGAGAAGCGTATGGCAAGCATCCGACAGGAAGATCTTCACGAAGAACTCAGAGGGCTCTTCCCCACCACTCCGGACGTGACGCGTCGGACCTTCATGGTCACGTCGCTGACGGCCGGATTCGCGCTGGCAGTTCAGCCGATCGCGGCGCAGACGACGATCACGACCTCGGCCGAGGGGCTCACTGCGGGAGAGGTCAAAGTTCCCGTTGAGGATGGAGAGATCCCCGCCTATCGGGCCCGGCCCGTCAAGGGAACCCGGCTGCCGATCGTCCTGGTGATCCAGGAGATCTTTGGCGTCCACGAGCACATCAAGGATATCTGTCGCCGGCTGGCCCATCAGGGCTACCTGGCAGTGGCCCCGGAACTCTATGCCCGACAGGGAGACGTGGCGACGCTGCCCCGCGACCAGATCATCGGCAAGGTGGTCTCGAAGGTGCCGGACGCACAGGTCATGGGAGACCTCGACGCTGCGGCTGCCTGGGCGGGAAAGAATGGCGGGGACACGGGGAAGCTGGCGGTGACCGGCTTCTGTTGGGGCGGACGGATCGTCTGGCTCTATGCCGCGCACAACCGGTCGGTCAAGGCGGGTGGGGCCTGGTATGGCCGGCTGGTCGGCGAACCCACTCCGCTGCAGCCCAAGCATCCGATCGACGTCGTCGGCGAGCTGAAGGCCCCGATCCTCGGACTCTACGGCGGAGCCGATTCAGGAATCCCGAACGAGACGGTCGAGCAGATGCAGAAGGCACTGCGGGAGAAGGGGCAGCCCTCTCAGATCAAGCTCTACCCGGACACGCCCCACGGATTCCACGCCGACTATCGCCCGAGCTACCGCAAGGCCCAAGCCGAGGAGGCCTGGGGGCTGCTCCTCGACTGGTTCCGCAAGAACGGGGTCGCCTGACGACCCCGTTCCGGCACGAGTCCAGCGGAGAGGCTCAGGCGGAGACGGAGGGCAGTCCGGCGAGTGCCATCGCCAGCTCCGACTCGTCGTAGGCCTGATCGGTCAACTTGCCCGCGGCATAGTCGGCATAGGCCTGCAGGTCGAGATGGCCGTGGCCGCAGAGATTGAAGAGGATGCTGCGGCTGATGCCCTCCTCGCGGCAACGGATGGCCTCGTCGATCGCACCGCGAACTGCGTGATTGGCCTCGGGGGCCGGGAGGATTCCCTCGACGCGCGCGAAGAAGACGCCAGCCTCGAAGCAGGCGGTCTGCGCGTAAGCGCGGGCCTCGATCAGGTCGAGCTCCTTCAAGTGACTCACCAAGGGGGCCATCCCGTGGTAACGCAGTCCTCCCGCATGGAAGCCCGGCGGAGTGAACGTCGAACCGAGGGTGTGCATTTTGGTGAGGGGCGTCAGGTGGGCAGTATCGCCGAAGTCGTAGGCGTACGCGCCCCGGGTCAGGCTCGGGCAGGCAGATGGCTCGACAGCCAGCACCCGAACGTTGGTCCCACCCCGCAATTGGGCGCCGAGGAAGGGGAAGACGATCCCGGAGAAGTTGGAGCCTCCCCCGGTGCAGCCGACGATCAGGTCTGGATAGTCCCCGGCCTTCTCCATCTGCCGCATCGCCTCCAATCCGATGATCGTCTGATGGAGGAGGACGTGGTTGAGGACCGATCCGAGGGCATACTTGGTGTCGTCCCGCTGGGCCGCCAGTTCGACCGCCTCGGAGATGGCAATGCCCAGACTCCCGGGATGAGCCGGGTTCTTGTCGAGGATGGCGTTGCCGGAGAGCGTCTGCCGGGAGGGAGAGGCAACACACTGGGCCCCGTAAGCCTCCATCATCGCGCGACGGTAGGGCTTCTGGTCGTAGGAGACCCGGACCATGAAGACCTGGACCTCGATGCCAAAGACCGAGCCGGCAAAGGAGAGCGACGACCCCCACTGCCCTGCCCCGGTCTCGGTGACGATCCGTTTGACACCGGCCTCCTTGTTGTAGAAGGCCTGGGCCACCGCGGTGTTGGGCTTGTGGCTCCCAGCGGGGCTCGTTCCTTCGTACTTGTAGTAGATCCGGGCGGGAGTATCGAGCGCCTTCTCCAAACGCCGGGCACGATAGAGCGGCGTGGGTCGCCACTGCTGGTAGATCTCCCGCACGGGCTCCGGGATCTCGACCTCGCGTTCGGTGGTCACCTCCTGCATGATCAGGGCCATCGGGAAGAGTGGCTCGAGGTCGGCCGGACCCACCGGTTGATGGGTGCCTGGGTGGAGGACGGGTGGTGGAGCCACTGGCAAATCAGCGACAAGGTTGTACCACGCTCTGGGAATCTCCTCTTCTTCGAGTTGGTACTTGATCGAATCGGTCATGAAAGCGCCCCTTTTGAAGATTGGTCTTGAGAGATGGAGCAGCCGGCATTCGGCCGCCGGACACGAAAATGGATAAAGGAATCAAGGATCAATTGCAAGCCTCTCCCACCTTCCCACCGGAGAAGATCCCGGCACAACCGGCTAAGGGGCCCAGGAAATGGCCTCGGTCGGCGGCCGATTGGGTCGCGGGCAAGCTCTCCCGGGTGACGACCTCAGGCGAGCTGCTCCACGAGGTCGACGGACTCCGCTTTGTCGCGATCACCGCCGTCGTCTTCCACCACCTCGTCTCGATCTACCTTCCAGCCAGCGGACGGGTCCCCCGCATCGAGACACGAAACGACTGGATGGCCGCCACCGACATCTCCCCCGTCGTGGCCGCTGCCTACTGCGGCTACTTCGGCGTCCACCTCTTCTTTGTCATCAGCGGCTTTATCCTCGCACTCCCGTTCGTACGACGGGCGAGCCAGGGAGCACCTCCCCCGAGCTGGAAGTCCTACTACCAACGTCGGTTGATCCGGATCGAACCTCCCTACCTGATCTGCTTGCTCGGCTATCTCATCGTCAAGGTGGCCCGCCACGAGTCATTCTCAGAGTTGCTCCCCCATTTTCTGGCCAGTTCGACCTATCTGCACGGGATCCTCTACCAACGCGAGAGCATCCTCAACGGCGTCGCCTGGTCGCTCGAAGTCGAAGTCCAGTTCTACCTGCTGGTCCCACTCTTGATGAAAGGGCTGCGCATCCGTGACCCACGATGGCGGCGCGGAGGGCTGCTGATCGCCATCGCCTGTTGTGCGCTCTTCTCGCAGTTGGTCGTCTATCCTTATACTCCTCGGGTCGTCCACCTGACCCTCCTCAACTATGGCCAGTACTTCCTGGCCGGAATCCTGCTGGCCGATCTCTCGCTGACGAAGATGGCAGGCCGGCGAGGAACCCTGCTGGTCGGAGATCTCCTCGTTCCCCTCTCCGGCGCCGCCATCGTCGCTATCCTGCTCCACCCGGGGGAGCAGGTCTTTCTCCTTCCCTTCCTGATCATGCTGCTCTATGCGGGATTCCATCTCGGCCGCCTCGCCAATCGCATCATCCGTTGGCGATGGTTGGTCATCATCGGCGGGATGTGCTACACGATCTACCTTTACCACACCATGATCATCTCGCAGATCTTCGTCCGGACGATCGCCAAGGGAAATACCAGCGAGGCGTTCTTCGGCCTCTTTGCGGGTATCCCAACGACCGGGTCGTTCGCATGGGAATTGGCCTGTCAGTCTTTGATCGTCATCCCGATTCTCCTGCTCCTCTCGGCTCTCCTCTACGTGACAACGGAGAAGCCCTTTATGCGCTGGAGTGGGAGCCGCGGGAAGCGTGACCAGGGAGAGAACGGAGGACAGTGTCTGCCTCCACCAATTGCCCAAGACTAGACCCGAAGATCATAGAGAAGGATTTGAAGAGGTTGCTGGACCTCAGCCCCCGTCCAAGACCAGACGAGATCAGGGCCGAACGTCGCCAGACCCGGGCCATCGACGCTGGCCTCGCGGAGAACCACCTTGTTTCCCCATTTCGTGGCGTTGGAGCTGTCGAGGACCTGGAGCGAGCCATCCTCCCAGCCTCGCCAAGCGAGATAAGCACGGCCTTGATGTGAATGAAGACAGGGGCGGGCGGAGGTGAACTCCTCGAAGGAGACCTTATCGGAGAAGGTGCGCGCGGTACTGCTTCGCGTGAGGATCAGACGGTCGGTCGCCGCCTCTCGCCAGGCGAGAAGAAGCCGGGATCCAAGGACAGTCAGTGCCGGGCCGGAAGTGGTCGTTTCGGTGAGCGTCACCTTCTGGCCCCAACTGACACCATCGCGACTGCGCATTACATTGATCTGGTTGCTCTCGATGCCCCGCCAAGCGAGGACCAATTCCCCCTTGAAGACGGTCAACGCGGGAGCGGAAAGGGAGACCTCCGGAAGGGTCACCCGGCTCCCCCACGTCGCTCCATCCACGGATTGCATGAGGGTCAGACGGTTGTTGCCGATTCCCGTCCAGGCGAGGACCCACTTGCCCTGGAAGGCGGCGAGCGCGAGGCTGTTTGGAGACTTCTCGTCGAGCGGAGGGAGGGGGGTAAACTGGAGGCCATCGGTGGATCTCGCCAGCTGGAGTCGCAAATCTCCCGTACTGACCCAGCCGAGAAGCAGGGAGCCATCGAGACTGGCGAGGCTCGGGCCAAGGTGAGCCCGCTGCGGCAGGGTCACCCGACGGTTGAGTGTGATCTTCAATTGGTTGGCAACGCGCTCGATCCGTTTGGCCCAAGCCCGTTCGTCCCGAGGATCGCTCGAGGCCTCCCCAGCAAAATGGAGACCGACCGCCGCATGGCTGCTCGCTTCGAGCCAAACGGAGCCAGAGTCCCCACCGGCACTCAGTTCCATCCAGCGACCTGGTACAGGAATCACCGTCATCTCGTCGGCGCTGACCCCTTCGATCATCCCGTGCGTCGTTCCAGTGGTACGCCCAGACTTGGTGACGCGCATCCCGATTGCCGGCTTGACGACCCCTTTGATCCCCCCCGGATAGTCGATGATGCTGGTCGAGGCGGGGCGTGAGGACCGGAGTCGTGCGACGGCGCAATCGAGCCCACGATGGCTGCGAGCAACCGTCCCGATGACGTCCTGCCCCTGGACACCCTGGATGCCGCGTGTCCCGGGTTGCGTGACGGCCTCGCCGACCGCCTCCTTGGGGCGCGAGTCGACGTAGACGTGGTGATTGCTCAGTGCGAGCCGCTCCCCCGTTTCGTTGTCGAAGACGATCGCCCCGAGAGTACCCACTCCGTCAAGATGAGGATTGCCCGTCTCGCTCCCTCCCACCAGCGGGTTGTAGCGATTGGTGCGCGCCTGCAGCTCGAGATTGGACTGGATGACATCCACCGGAAACCCCTCAATCTCGCGCGGAACGATCTCCTCCTCAGTCAACTCAGCAAGGGGCTTTTTGGCCGCGACGTGGACGCGGAGGGCAACCTCTCCGGTCAGCTTTCCCTGGCTCCAGCGATACCCGACATCGACTTTGTACACCCCCTTCTTCGCCATCAACTGCTTCTTGTTTCGCTTAAGGACATCGAGAAGTACCTCCATCTCCACCGGGCCCAGTGCGTAGAAATGGGCGCCCTCCCTGGCCATCTGGATCTCTTCGACTCGTGGCGATTTCTTCTGTGGCAACGACTTTCCAACATTCCGTTTTTTGGCAGTCATGGCTGTGCCTCCAATGGGACAAGTGAGTACGGTGCTGTTGTCAATGTAGATTGAAGTACCAACGGAGAGGCGGCATCACCTCTGACCACCAATCTGTTTGTCGGGGTCCTTCTGTTGATGTCCTGGTGCGTCTCGGCACAAGTGACGACTTGTGAGATCCAATCTCTACCTGGAAAAATTTGATCGACCCGAAACGCAGTTCTGACTATAACAGAGATCTGCTGCCTTGGGCACTTGGTCATCAGATCAAGGCCATTGACACTTTGGCAGTCAGGATCATTGAAGAGACCTCTTCGGCGTAGTGGCCCCCCTGCACCGACCAGGCTGCGCAGGGGTAACTACTCACGGCATCAATGAACTTCAAGGGGTTCTATCTTCTGCTCGGTGATCTCTGCGCCTTGGTGGTGCAATCATCTCTTCCGTTCTGACGTTGGTCGCTGGTTGGCCGAGTCTACTTTCCAATCTTCGTCTCCGTGAGCAGTTACGCGAAGGGCTACTTCACACGGGGGTACCCGGTGCGAATGAAAGGGTCCAGACTTCTGGGCAGGATGGGGCTGACGAGAGGGCTCCGTTCACGGTGGGTCCAAGAGAGCGGGATGAGTCGGCCACAGAGATCAAGAAAGAGTCGATTACGGCAACAATTCAGATCTTTCTTCGCCCTCTTGGGCCCGCTCGGTCTCCTCCACGTCTGCCTCGTGGATCGTCTCCCCAGTCATCAATCTCTCACCTTCGATGGTTCGCCAACCGCAAGGGGAATGGATCTTCATCAGATGCACGTCGGCTTGAACGATGGCAGAGCTGATCAGAAGGTACTCGAAGAAGATTCAGGCCACCTCAGTCGGACGTAAAACTCTACTCAGGTGCAGACTCTTTTTCGGACGATGAGGGATTGAAATCAAGCTTCTCCCTGGCCAATTGAATATCCCTGCGCAGGTCTTTGACCTGTTGTTGGATCTGTCGGAGAATGGCCAAGGGATCGTTGCTGGGATCAGATCCATCTGGTGTGCGAGGCAGGTCGGTCGGCTCCTCGCTCAGATTGTGGTTGGGGTCGGAAGCGAGGGAATCAAGCGGTCCCCAAGCCTTCGCGCTGGAGATCGGTCGCGGGTGACGGGCAGTGTCTTCACGTACCAGAGAAGAGGGTCTGAGAGGGTTGTTCTCGATCATTGGGCTCCTTTCCACTCGAATGTCAACTCGAACGGTAACCAGGGGGATGGCCAATTGGCAGCAAAGTATGTTTCCCAACCCGGCAACCAGTTTCTGGCAATTCATTCCATAGGTTCGTGCTCTGCGTTCACTTGTATAGTCGAAACTCGCGGATAAATTGGGTCATTATTCGATCAATTTTCTGAATTTTTCTAAAAAATTGATTCATCTGGAATCAAAGAGGTGAAAAATGGCAGCGGCGAGTGGGAGGACTCAGGCAGGATTGTGTCGCGAGGAGCGGTGTAGACCGATCTGGTTTGCAAAGTGATGGAGTAAATCGTCGAATTTCAGACAAAATTTCAGACAAAGAGGTCTGAAATTCTGAAATGAGGAAGGGAGGAGCACGCGATGGGGAGAGAGCGGATCGTCAAGGCAACTTGGCGTTGGGCGACGGGAGTGGCGGGAGTGCTGTTGCTGATGCAACCGGGCTTGGCGCAACGGGTACGGAAGAGCAGCGTGGTTGTGCAGCCGGGAGCTCCGGGCAAAGAGGTTCGGGTCCTGCCGCCGTCGACGAAGGCACGATTGACGCCGATCACAGAAGCAGATGTGCGATTCATGCAGGGCATGATCACGCACCACGCCCAGGCTGTGGAGATGACGGCGCTGATCGAAGCGCGGACGGGAAACGAAGCGATCCGCTCGCTTGGTGCGCGGATCAGCCATTCCCAGGCCGACGAGATCCGCTTCATGAAACGGTGGCTGCTCTCACGGGGTTATCCGGTTGAGGAACCAGGCGGGCACCATCATCACCCCGGGATGACGCACGGCCTCATGCCGGGGATGTTGTCGCCAAAGCAGATGGAGGCCCTCGCGGCGGCGCGGGGAGAGGAGTTCGACCGGCTCTTTCTGGAAGGTATGATCATGCATCACGGGGGAGCCTTGACCATGGTGGAGGATCTCTTTGCCGCCGCGGGAGCGGGCCAAGAGGCAGAAATCTTCCATTTCGCCACCGATGTCGATAGTGGTCAGCGCGCGGAGATTCGCATCATGCAGACCATGCGAGAGAAGCTGTCTACAAAGGAGAACTGATGAACGACCCAAAGAATTGGAACAGACGCCTCTTCCCAGTCACGGTAGCGGCGTGTCTTCTCTTCCTGATGGGAGGAGCCCAGG
>JBMOHS010000149.1:0-9845 GCA_049317725.1 Blastocatellia bacterium | reverse complement strand
TGATTGGTCCGGAGGTACATGGCCTCTGTCTCCGGGACCTTGCCGTTGTGGGTCAGATCGAGGTGGAGTGCTCCGCGAACTCCCTCGAGGAAGCGAAAATTCATCTGCGAGAGGTCGTTGTTGAGCATGAGGGTGACGATCCGCGTGCGATCCATCTGGAAAGCCAGCACGACCAGATCGAGCATCAGCCGGATATGCTCTGGAACGAGCTGTGGCGCCTGATCACCGGGGCGGGGAAGGTTGGGTTGACGGAGCGTTGGACGCCAGCCCTCGAGCCGTTCCTCCTTCGCAGCAAAGTCGATCCTTTTTTCGATGTCACGAATCGACTCGAGGTACTCGTCCAGTTTGCGACGGTCGCGGGCCGTGATTCGCGCGCGCAACGTGCGCGAGTCCTCGAGGACGGCGTCGAGGATGCTGCGATCGAGCTGGCGCCCCCCACTGTCTCCGACGAGCTGGTCGAAGACGCGGGCTGGATAGATCTCTTTCGGTGCCGGCTTGGTTGGTGTCACCCAGGAGATCGACGACCCATAGATCATCGAGAGCCCGTCTTCGAGCCGCAGCTCGTTCGGTTCGATCCCGAGGGCGAGGGAGGGCACCGCCGTCCGGGTCCCGATCCGCTGCGCCATGACCTGATCAAAGCTGGTTCCGACACGGATCTCTTTGGGGTCGAGGCTGACCGTCGCGCCCGAGAGCAGGTTCATTCTCCCGAGATGCGGGCTGGTCGAATCGAGCCCCAGTTGGTGGTAGAGTCCGCGAATGAAGATGATCTCCTCTCGGATTGGAGTGAGCGGTGCCGCCGCCGCGCCGAACTCGAGGCTGGCTCCCTCCCCCTTCGCCCACCAATGGGTCGGCTCGACTCCGTTCGAGAAGAAGACGTGGGCAAACCGCAGTGGCGGCCCGGCCGGAGACGGGGTCTGTCCGAAGACCGGCAGTGATTCGAGCCAGGGGAGGGTCAGAGCCACGCCGGCTCCACGGAGAAAGCGGCGCCGCGATGGTTGGTGGCTCGTCTTCTGGTCCTTGATCATCGATCTTCTCCCCCTTCACAGCTCAGAGCCGATAGCGAAACTGGCGACTGGTCGCAATCTGCGCCGCCAGCGCCGAGAATGGGGTCTCCCCCCCGGCGGCGACCATCTGATCGACCAGTAGACGGTCACCCGCCTGGACCGTCCGGCCCAGCGCGTAGCCAATCAGCTTGAACGACAGATTCCGACGCACCTGAGGATCCCGCGATTGCAGATAGCCGAGCAGGCCATCGGTACCATTGATGATCTTCCTGCCGCTCAACTCGCCGGAGTCATCGATCGGCTTTCCGTCGAGATAGCTCTCCCGCCAGCGCCCGGTCGGATCGTACCGTTCAAGGGCAAACCCGAGCGGATCGATCCGGGTGTGACAACTGGCGCAGCTCGGATTACGCCGGTGCTTGTCGAGCTGGGCCTTGAGGGTCAGCCCACCGAACTGCTGGTCGTCGGCCGGAATCGAGCCGGCGTTCGCCGGGGGCGGTGGGACCGGCGTTCCAAGGATACGTCGCAGAATCCAATCTCCTCGCTTGACTGGACTCGTCCGCAATGGGGCCGAGGTTACTGTCAGTATCGCCCCCAGACGCATCAATCCGCCCCGGTTGCTCGTCTCGACCCGCTCGAAGCGGTCACGCAACTTCATCTTCTCAAGCTCGTCCGTCAGGCCATAGTACTTGGCCAGCTCCCGGTTGAGAAAGGTGTAGTCAGCATAGAAGAGATCCCGGACCGGCCGATCCTCGCGGATGACGTGCTCGAAGAAGACCACCGCCTCTTCGTACATTGCCTCCCTGACCTCCTCCGTGAAGGTGGTGAAACGGGAGGTATCGACGCCACGATACTTGTCAAAGTCGTAGAAGCCAAGCCACTGCCCAAAGAACTCGGTCGCGAGGCGGCGAGCCTTCGGATCGGCCAGCATCCGGCGCACCTGCTCCTTGATGCCGGCGTCAGTGGTCAGGTTGCCGGCCGCGGCAGCCCGACGCAATTCTCGATCCGGGATCGACGACCAGAGGAAGAAGCTGAGCCGACTGGCCATCTCCCAATTGTTCAATGGGCGAGGCCCAGCCCCATTCGCGGCGGCAGGTTCAACCCGATAGAGAAATTGGGGCGCGACCAGAATTCTGGCCAACAGGGCACGGACCGCCCGCGGATGATCGTCGTCTGCCGCGAGAGTTCGATCATAGAACCGCCGCAGGCTGAGCTTCTCGCGATCACTCAGCGGGCGACGCCAAGCGCGGGAGGCAAAGTCGAGGCAGTCGCGAAGGTGCCGCTGTCGGCCGGTGAGCTGGGCCGCCATCACTTCATCGTAATGGGCTTTGATCGGATGAACGTACGGGCGCATGGCCTCCGGCAGTGCCGCGATCCGATCCGCCGTCATCTGACCGATTCCATCTTCGCCGAGACTGACCTTGAAGTGGTTGGCCAGCAGTCGCAGGTAGTTGTCGTGGTACTCGAATGAGGCGTAGAGATTCATCCAGGCCTCGTCGAGACGGCGCCGTGTCTCCGGATCGACAAGATGATCGACCACAAACTTGTCGTCGCGGATGTATTTGATCTTCTGGACGAATTCGTCGTGTTCCGGAACGTTGTAGGTATTGTCGAACGGCTCCGGGATCGGATCCTTGTCGGCCGGGGTGGGTTCTCCGTGCGAGTTGGGAGGAGTCAGCCGGACGTACTCCATGACACCATCGCGGAAGGCACGGTATCCCGCGCTCTTCATATCGCCGATCAGGCCGCGAGTCGGCTGTCCGCGGGTTCGGCCATCGGCACGGTCAGCGATCAGGATGCGGGCGACCTGGTCCCGGTTCCCGGTCAGCTCGGCCTCGAACCGGAGCTCAAGCCGGGCCTCGTCCTTCCAGGCTGGATCATCCGGGAGCTGAAGTTCGATCGAGGTCGACCCGGCCGCCACAAAATCGTGCGGCCCCAGCCGCGCTCCATCTGCGGACTGACCCAATCGCAGCCTCGCCGCCGTGGCGGGCGAGACCATCTGCCCAAGCGGAACAGGAGGGTCCGCCGTCATCCCCGGCGGTCCGTTGGCCCGCAGTCGTTGGTAGAGTGACAGGTTCCGCCAGATGATCTGCGGCTCTCCAGGGGTTCGTGGATTGACCGCCGCGACATCGAGGAAGAGGGTCACCCTTCGCTGCCCCTTCTCCCCGCTGATCGAAAAGGGGCGGAAATTGAACGACACGTTCGGCGCAACATTGAGCGTCCGGTCGGTGAATTCGAGCGGGCTCTCGTCCCCCGCTCCACCGGCCGCAACGTCGCCCCTTGCAAACAACCAACTCGGCCAAGTGACCAGGTACTTCTGGATCTCCTCGCACTCCTTCCGGATCGACCGCTCGAACTCAGGGCTGAGGCGACTACTCGCGGGTCGTGCGAGCCGCTCCCACCGCGCCACTGCCTCTGCCAGCGGATGGCCGAGCGGTTGTCCTCGGCGCGGTCGGTTGAGGACGTCGTTGAGGTGGGTCGCAAACTCTTTCGAGATCCCCTCGTCTGCCGCCAGCGCAGCAATCGTCGCTGACGGTCGGCCGAGCCTTGCCCGGTGCCGGTGCTGCCACGCGACATAGAGAGCACGACCATACTTGTCAAGCCCGAAGGGACGCCCCCCTTCGCCGGAGACGGTGCGGAACCCCGCCTTGGCATAGATCCCACGGATCCGTTCAATCGCCGCCAGCTCGAAGCCGGTCTTGCCCGGATCGGTGAAGAACTCGAGCGGCCCGGCACCGATCACTGCGTGGTCGGCAACCTTCCGGGCTGCGGCAAGGTAGCGCTCGAGCGTTGCGTCCTGCATGAACTGGACTTCACCAAAGCTGGCAAACCCTTCGCCTCCGACTGAGTCAGTGGCCGTGTCGATGCCGAGCGCCGCCGTCTCGAGCGGCACTCCCGTCAGGTCGTGGATTACGTGACGGTACTCCCCGCTGGTCAGCCGGCGAACGGTCACCTCTCCCGGATCTCCTGCGTGGCGCCGGGCGTGCTCGTCGATCGTCCCCCGTACCCAGTCGATCACCTGTCGCCGCTCAACCTCATCGGGTGACGGCGCTCCCTTCGGCGGCATCGTCTGCTGCTCGAGCACAGTGATCACTCGCTCCCACTCCAGAAAATGCTCTCCCAGAGATCTCTCTTCCATCAGCTTGGCAAGGCTAAGTCCCCCTTTGGGAGCCGTCAGTCCGTGACAGGCAAAGCAATGCTGCTCGAGAACCGCCTTGACTGCCTGCCGCGGATTGACGTCGGCAGCCCGCGGCCCTACCGGCAGGACCAACCCCGCCACAATGATCGTGACCAATACGCAAATTCTTGATAGACGCTGTCCGCTCATGCCCCTCAAGACCTCGTCGTGGAATGTTGTCGGAGATTGTGATCTGGCATCGTCCCGCAAAAGCTGGCGATTCAGACCTCAAATACGGTAGACCAACCGGCCGTCAATGCAAAGACAAAACAGGACAAAATGGCCGACCGGAAAGATTGCTTCGCGCTGGCGGAACTCTCGCCAGCGGCAGGAGATGGCCAGGTCATTCGGTTCCGCCCCGTCGATTCTGGGGTTTGCCATTTCCCGGTTTCGGTGATATAAGCGCCCTTGTCAGGGCGAGTCAGCGAGAAACGAGTTCTGCCCGTTGCTCGACTTTCCACTACCTGGATTTTGTTGATTTCTCCGGCAATATTGGGTTGCGCTCGTGGGTCGCTCGGGCCATCAGAGGCCCAGTGTCTGGATTGGCTTTTTCTTCAAACCTGTCTACATCCGATATTCAAAACAGGTGGCTACCTCACGTGGCTTGTGGGGGGCGGCGACTTGCCTGGGACCCAGCGATATCGCCAGGGCTTGAGCCAGAAATCATCCGTGCCGAGACGTGACTTTAATCGATATTCGAGTGAATAAGACCAATGAGCAATGATCTGGAACGAATAGAGCATTTCAAGGGAGAAGGCGTCTCGCCCCTCCGTGGACGACGAGGAGTGGCGCACCGAGCCCTCCGGTTCCTGGTGGCCACCCTCTTGGTAGGGGGCCTGCTCTCGGCGATCGGCTACTCCGTCGCCGAGGCGATCGCCCGGCAGCGCTTGGCCCTGGCCATGGCCGAAGGGGCCAACGCCTTCCTCGCCTCCCTGACACCAGAACAACGCGCCAAGGCCGCCTTCCGGTTGGAGGACGGTCAGCGGAAGGAGTTCTACTTCGTCCCCCGGGCCCGCTTCGGGATCCCCCTCAAGGACCTCAGCGAACAGCAGCGCCAACTGGCCTTCGCCTTTCTCCGCACCGGGCTTGGCGCCGATGGGTACCGCAAGGCGACCTCGATCATCGATCTCGAACCCGTCCTCTTTGAGCTGGAAGGCAAGGAGCGCATCCACCCACGCGATCCGCAACTCTACTACCTCTCGCTCTTCGGGACCCCTTCGGCGAGGACTCCTTGGGGGTGGCGCTTCGAGGGACACCACCTCTCGCTCAACGTGACGGTCGTGCGGGGCGAGCTGATCTCGACGACGCCACTCTTCATGGGCTCGAACCCGGCACAGATTCCCCGCGGACCCCGCCAGGGGTTCCGTGCGCTGGCCGAGGAGGAGGACGAGGGCCGCGCCCTCATCCAATCCCTCGATGCTGAGCAGCGCACCGTCGCCATCATCCAGGAGAAGGCACCGAGCGACATCCTCACCATGAACCGCCCCCAGGTTGAGCCCCTCGTCCCCGTCGGGCTGACCGCAACCCGGATGACCCCGGCGCAGAAGGCCCAACTGACACGCTTGATCGACGTCTATCTCGCCCGGATGCCCAACGACCTCGCCGCCGAACGGCGAGCGAAACTCCAGGCCGCCGGCCTCGACCAGGTCTCCTTCGCCTGGGCCGGTGGGATCGAGAAGGGCGACTATCACTACTACCGCGTTCAGGGCCCGACCTTCCTCATTGAGTATGACGATACCCAGAACAATGCCAACCATATCCACTCGGTCTGGCGCGACTTCACGGGCGATTTCGGGGTCGACCTCCTTCGCGAGCACTACCAGCAACAACCACACGGCTCCAGCCCACGCTAAGGAACCATCTTGAAACGCAAGCGATTGACTCACGGAGAAGAGGATCGGGAAGTGGGCCGGGCCAACCCGCGACCAACGTCAGAACGGAAGAGATGATTGCACCACCAACGCACATCGCTCACCGAGAAGAAGATTGGCTCCCTGCAAGTTCATCGATGCCGTGAGTCGTTGCTGTCGTTCTCACCCTTCATTCCAGTCGTCCCTTCTTTTCTGCGCGAGCGGGATGCCCTACTGCCAGCAGGGATCTCAGAGACGTGACTCATACAAAACCCGGAAGCCCCACATTTTCCATCGAAATGTTTCAGGCCTGCTGAAACATTTGACAATGAGGGATCAATGCCGATTTTAAAAGATATTCAAGGTCCTTACCGCTTGTTCTTTTATAGTTTTGATTGTCACGAGCCAAAGCATGTCCATCTCCAGAGGGAAAAGCTGATCTGCAAATTTTGGCTCGAACCAATCTCTTTGAGCAAAAAACAGGCTTTTCCCCCAAAGTGTTGAACGCAATTCGACGGATCGTTGAGTCCGATTTGAACAAGATTTTGGAGGCTTGGCATGAACACTGTGGACAATATCGTTGAACCACGCTTGTTGCGTGTCCAAGTGACCAATGATGAGATTATTGCACATCTTGTTGATGGGCGGACCATCAGCGTACCGTTAGTCTGGTCTTGGCGGTTGTCAGAGGCTACTGTAGAACAGCGACAAAATTTTGAAATTCTCGGCGATGGTCTGGGTATTCATTGGCCTGATGTCGACGAGCATATTAGTGTCGAAGGAATACTGTCTGGCTCGCCGGCTCGTCGTCCCAACAAATCCTCGAAACAGGCAGCCTGACGAATCCCATCCACTCAGACTGCCAGCTGCGCTGCGGTTCGTTGGCCGTCGGACTGCGGTTCGCAGGCCGGCGACGTCGACGCAATCGTCCACGTGTACAGTAACTACTCACGGAACGGAAGAGATGATTGCACCATCGAGACACGAAGAAGAGATGGAGGATGAAGATTTCTCCAACTCAAAACCTTAGCGGCTTCGTCTCTTCGTGTGAGAAAAAACAACTGGGCCCACGCTGGGGGTGGGGGGAAAGAGGCGCACACGGAGGCACGGAGAGCACCAAGAAGAAGATTGGGAATTGAACATCGTCAACAAGCGATCAATGTCTGAACGGAAGATATCCCTGCACCACGCGTGAGAAAAAATACCCGGGCCTGCGGTGGGGGGAAGAGGGTCACGCGATGAGAAGGGGGAGCGCAGGAAAAACCTGGAATTCCCGGTGAAAGGCAGCACAGGGCTGGGAGTCTCTCACGGGAGGGAGTAGCGGATCTGCTCGATCTCGATCGTCGCATAGGAGAATCGGCCTTCCGGGTACTCCCAGACTGCCTCACCGCGGCTGGCCAGCCGGAAGGGGCCGAAGTCTCTGTACTCTCCAAGTGGAGTTGAGAAGGGAAGCGTGCGCATGACATCGACTGCCGTCCGGTCATTCGACGTAAAGTTGACGAGCCGCCCGTCCGTGGCAAAAGTGAGCTCGGCGCGCACTCGATGACGCCCGGAGTCGAAGGTCGCCTCGACGCGCGTCGGATCGAGGGTCTTCCAGGTGATCCGCGGGTCGATCAGTGTCGCGGGTGCCATCAGGCACATGTCGTTGAAGTGGGTGACGGTCTCAGCCCGATCGAGGACGCCGCCCGCATGGGAGACCACCGGCACCATTCCGAAGAGACGAACCTCCATGCTCGCCTGGCCGTCGAGGTAGCGGTGATACCCCGGCACAGTCACGCCGAACATGTGCCCCTCCATCCAGAAGAGGCGGGCCGGTTGGTCAAAGCGGCTCTCTTGGCGGGCCACGAAGGGGAACTTCCGTCCGCTACGCTCTCTCATCTCTCCACGCATGACCGCGCTCATGGCTCGCACCGCGGGACGGCCGACGACCCCCACGTAGCGCAGATACTGTTGCACTGCCAGCGGGAGTGGGCGCAGATCATCCTCGCTCACCAGGGAGGTTGGGCTTGATGCGGACTGGATTCTTTCGCCAAGCGAGGCCCGGTCCCGTCGATACCCCCGCTCGAAGAAGAAGATGCCCGCACTCAGCACGATGACAACGGCGATCAGGAGGTTGAGGACCGTTCCGGCCCGCGCGTCTTTCCAAGCGGCAAAGATCACTCCCTGCGAGATGATGACGGCTCCTGCCGCCACGCCCCACCATCCCTCCCAGCCTGCGCTGTAGAGCACCGCCGCCAGCAGAAAGAGCAGCCCCGCCAGCGACCAGAGGAGGCCGCCTCTCCAGCCGATCCGGTGCCGCATCCCGTGGAGGTTGGCCCAGCCGAAGCCATGGACGGCGCCCAACCCGTGGAGCGCTCCGTGAAGGCCCAGTACCAGGAGGAAGAGAATATCGAGGAGAGAGAGCTTCACCATCCGGACTCCTTACGCGGGGCGCTGCACTACTCGCTTCGCCAGGAGGCTGATTCCATAGACGACCGCCCCCAGGAGCAGCCCGATCAGGCCATTGAGCAGGGTCGGGGTGATCACTGCCAGAGCGCCTCCCACCCAGGCCGCTTCGCCAAGCCCGGCCGCAATCCGCTCGATCATCCCTTCGAGCCAATGCCAGCCGTGAGCGATGATCCCACCTCCCACCAGGAACATCGCCGCCGTTCCCAGGAATGAGAGCGTCTTCATCAGCAAGGGGGCGGCGAGCAGGATTCCACGGCCGAGGGGGGCACCGATCCCTCCGCGCTGTTGCAGGTGAAGCCCGAGGTCGTCCAGCTTGACGATCGCCGCCACCAGCCCGTAGACCCCCACCGTGAAGCCCACCCCGATCAGGCTCAACGTGATCGCCTGCTTGCTGAACGAGGCACCCGCAAAGGTCCCCAGTGCAATGACGACAATCTCGGCCGAGAGGATGAAGTCGGTCCGGATTGCTCCCCGAATCTTCGTCCGCTCAAGGGAGACGAGGTCGAGCGTCGGGTCGCTGACCCGCTCGACCAGCTCTCGATGGGCCGCCTCTTTCTGCTTGGGTGGGTCAAACAACGCGTGGACCAGCTTTTCCACCCCCTCATAGCAGAGAAAGGCCCCGCCCACCATCAGCAGGGGAAAGATCAGCGAGGGCGCGAAGGCCGAGATCGCCAGCGCCGAGGGGACAAGGATCACCTTGTTGATCATCGACCCCTTGGCCACTGCCCAGACGACGGGCAACTCCCGGTCGACTCGCACGCCAGAGACCTGCTCGGCGTTGAGGGCCAGATCATCTCCCAACACTCCCGCCGTCTTCTTCGTCGCGACCTTCGCCATCACCGAGACATCGTCCAGGATCGAGGCGATATCGTCGATCAACATCAATAAGCTGCTTCCCGCCATCCTTGCCCTCCCCTTCGCCAATCGCATCAACTAGATCGACAAGATTATCTGTCCTCTTGCCTCTTGGCAATGGGTGAGGGGCGAGGGGCGAGGGGCGAGGGAAGAGGGAAGAGGGAAGAGGGGCGAGGGGCGAGGGAAAGAATGGGAGACGTCTGGCAAGGCGCTTCCCCAAAAACGCTGCGTCTCTGTGCCTCCGTCTGAAAAAAACAATTCGGCTCTCGCTGAGATGGAGAGGCTCACGCGAAGACGCGAAGACGCCAAGGGGGAGGAAGGAAAAAAGGGTGACAACAACGGGAGAATGCCAGCAAGGCGCCTCCAGAAACCTTCGCGACTTCGCGCCTTCGCGTGAGACAAAAAACCGAGCCCTCGCCGGGTGGGGCCGGGGAAGAGCGAAAGAATGGGAGTAGTCCGGCAAGGCGCTTCCCCAAAAACGCTGCGTCTCTGTGCCTCCGTCTGAAAAAAACA
>JBMOHS010000148.1:0-9860 GCA_049317725.1 Blastocatellia bacterium | reverse complement strand
CTCATCTTTTGGGGAGAGGTTCGGATCACGTCAGGATTGGCGGCGCTCCTGCAAGCAACGATCCCCGTCTTCGGCCTGCTGATCGCGCACTGGTATCTCCCAGCAGAACGGATCACTTGGCGCAAACTTCTCGGGGTGGGAATCGGCCTGACCGGGGTAGCTGGCATCTTTTACGACGAGCTCTCGATCAATGGCGTGACGGGACTCCAGGGGGGGCTCGCCCTGCTGGTCAGTTCGCTCTGTGTCGCCTACGGCAATGTGTTGGTCAAGGCTCGCCTGACCCAGCTTGACCCCTCCGTCCTTGCCGGGAGCCAGATGGTCTTTGGCTTCGTTCCCCTTCTCGCCGTGGGATGGTGGGTGGAGGGAAGCCCCTTTCAGCTCCAATGGACGCCCCTGGCGATTGCCTCGCTGGTCTATCTCTCCCTGATTGGATCAGCGCTGGCGTTTCTGCTTTATTACTGGCTGGTGATTCGCGTCGAGGTGACGCGGACCATGCTCATTTCCCTGATCATTCCGGTGGTGGCCCTGATTGTCGGCAATCTGACCATCGGCGAGCGATTGACATCGACGATTCTCGTCGGGGCGCTGGCAATTCTGGCGGGGATCTCCCTGATCGTCTTCCCCCATCGCCGGGGGCCACAAAGAACAGAATTGGAATAGATCGAATGGTCGAAGCCATTCTTTTTCATGCAGAACTGGTCCAAATACCGAGAGAGGAGAGACCATGCGACGGGTTGTCACGGGGCGTGCTGGATTCGGGAGTAGCAGAAGGGTGGCGAGGCTCCTTCTGCTGACAGGGTTGATCACGGGAGTGATGGCGTGGATGGTTCCTCTGGCACAAGAGCGCCCGGGCCGACGTTCATCGCCTGTCTTGTCCGTCAAGACTCCACTCGCCCGGATCGCCCTCGGCTCGTGTGCCACGCAGGACCAGCCGCAACCGATCTGGAAGCAGATTGTCGCCGCGAACCCGCAACTGTTTCTCTTCATCGGAGACAATATCTACGGCGATACCGAAGACATGGCGGTCATGGAGGCCAAGTATCGCCAGTTGGCGGCGATTCCCGGCTTCGCCCAGCTCCGACGCCGCGTTCCGATCCTCGCGACGTGGGATGACCACGATTTCGGACGCAATGACGGGGGCGCAGACTATCCGCAACGTGCAGCCTCGCAGCGGGTCTTTCAAGATTTCTGGGGGATTCCGGCCGACTCTCCGCAGCGACGTCAGGAAGGGGTCTATCGATCCGTTGTCCATGGCCCGGTCGGAAAACGGGTCCAGGTGATCTTGCTCGACACGCGGTACCACCGCAGTCCGCTCAAGCCCAGACCGGCCAACCAGCCGGGAGTCGGTCGCTACATCCCGGATGAGACCCCTGGGAAGACCATGCTCGGTGAGGCGCAGTGGCGGTGGTTGGAAGCGCAACTGCGCGAACCAGCGGAGGTTCGCCTCCTCGCCTCGAGCATTCAGGTGGTTGCCGAGGACCACGGCTGGGAGAAATGGATGAATCTTCCGCGGGAGCGGGAGCGGCTTTTCAACCTCATACGGGAGACGGGGGCGACCGGAGTAGTCTTTCTGAGTGGGGATCGTCACCTTGCCGAGCTCTCGATGATGGATGGAGGGGTTGGCTATCCCCTTTACGATTTGACGGCCAGCGGCATGAACAATGCGTCCAAGGTCTGGCGCCCCTACGAAGTCAACCGCCACCGGGTCGGGACGATGAACTGGGGGAACAATTTTGGGCTGATCACCATCGACTGGAGTCCGTCCGACCCAGTGATTGCCCTCCAGATTCGGGACGAGGACGGACAGATCAATATTCAACGTCGGATCCGACTGAGCACCATCCAGCGACGCTGAGGGCTGTCCGGCGAGGCAAGCGGTGAGAAGGAAGCAGACAGTCTCGAAGGGAGGGGGGAGTCCGATGCGTACCTTGATTGATCGATCGATTCATTTGGGTCTCATCTTCGTGATCCTGGTCGTGACCGCCATTGGGCAGGTGCCCGAGTTTGCTCCTGGAGCGATCTATGACCCACGCGTTCCAACGATCAAGCAGGTGCTTGGCCACGAAGCCGGGGAGCGGATCACCTCGCCCGAGGGGATTCTGCGGTACCTGACGGCACTGCAGGAGGCGGCCCCCGGCCGGACACGCTTGATTCGGTACGCGGAGAGCTGGGAGGGGCGTCCGCTCTTCGCCCTTCTCCTTGGCAGTCCCGAACGCCTCCGGGATCTGGAACGGGTGAAATCGGGCCTCGGGCGGTTGGCGGGCAATGGCGAGGCCCCGCCCGTGGCCGATCCGGCGCCGCTCATCCGCGACCTGCCCGTTGTCGTGGCCTTGCTGCACGGCGTACACGGGAACGAGATCTCCTCGGGAGAGGCCGCCATGGCGCTGGCCTACCACCTGCTCGCCGTGCAGCAGGATGAGACGGTCGACCTCATTCGCCGGGAGTCGATCGTCCTGATCGATCCGATGCAGAACCCGGATGGCCGGGCCCGGTTTGTCTATCAGAACCTGCTTGGGCAGGCCGCAACGCCGGACCCGGATCCGTTGGCGGCGGAGCACGACGAGCCTTGGCCTGGAGGGCGCAGCAACCACTACCTCTTCGATCTCAACCGTGATTGGTTCGCCCAGACCCAGCCGGAGAGCGAAGGGCGCGTCCGGTTGTTGCTCGACTGGATGCCACACGTCGTCGTCGATCTCCACGAGATGGGCGGAGAGTCGACCTACTATTTCCCTCCGGGCGCTCCCCCGCCCAATCCGCACATGACGGCGAAGCAGGCCGAGTGGCTCGAGCGGTTTGGGCGGGCAACCGCCGACCGGTTCGACCGGCGGGGCTTTCCCTACTTCAACCGGGAGGTTTTTGATGCCTTCTATCCGGGATATGGCGTCTCCTGGCCGATGGCGCAGGGAGCGATCGGGATGACCTTCGAGAAGGGGTCCGCCCGAGGGCTGGTCTATCGTCGACGCGATGGAACCCTCTTGACCTACCTCGACGGTGCCATCGAGCACTTCACTGCCGCACTCTCAACCCTCTCCACGGCCGCACGCCATCGGGAAGCGCTCCTCCGCGATTTTGCCCGCTTCCGCCGCACGGCTGGGGAAGGACCCGTGCGGGGCTACGTGATTCCCCCTGCCTCCGAGAACCAGGACAAGGGCCAAGTCCTGCGCCTGGTACGGACCTTGCTTCGCAACGGAATCCGGGTGGAGCGTTCGGGCGAGCCTTTGCGTCTCGAAGGGCAGACTTTCCCGTCTGGGACTTTCTTCGTTCCTTTGCCCCAGCCGGCCGGGATGCTGGTGCGAAACCTTCTCGATCCGCAGGTGCCGATGCCGGCAGACTTTCTCCGTCGGCAAGAGGAGCGTCGAAGCAATCGACAGCCCGACCAGATCTACGATGTGACCGCCTGGAACCTCCCGTTGCTCTATGACTTGGTAGCCCAACCGATAACGGGCCCGGTGACGGGGTCACTGGTGCCGGTGACCCTCGACCGTCTCGCCCGCGAGCGCGGCGAGGGGCCTCCCCTCTTGCCGGAGGCAATCGTCGGATACGCGCTGCCGTGGAATCCAACGGCGGCCCGGGTCGCCCTCGCCGCACTGCGACAAGGTTTCCGGGCCCATTTTCTGGCAGAGCCGATCGTCGTCGACGGCCAGCAGTTCCCACGTGGGATCCTCTTCTTCCGCAGCGCAGAGAATCCTCCATCGTTGCGGACTGCGCTCGCGGTGATGGCCTGGCAGGCCGAGGCGGAGCTGGTTCCCCTGGGGAGTGGGTTCGTCACCGAAGGGACCTCGCTTGGAAGCAACCAGACGCGTTCGTTGCGATTGCCAAAGGTTCTGTTGTTGTGGGATGCGCCGATCAGCAGTCTCTCCGCCGGGTGGGCCCGCTATGTGCTGGAGCAGCGCTACGGCCAGCCGGCCACCGTTCTGCGCGTTGGATCCCTTGCCAGGGCCGACCTGCGAGACTTTGATGTGGTGGTCATGCCGAGTGGGAGCTATTCGATACTGGCCGGTTCGGAGACGCTGCGACGTCTGCGGGACTGGGTCCAGGCCGGGGGGACGTTGATCACACTGGCCGAGGCGACCCGCTGGGCCGCCCAGGAATCGGTCGGCCTGCTGCCAGCCCGACCAGAGCGGCGGGTCGGACCATCACCCCCTCTCACCTCCCCTCCACCGGCCAACCCGACCACTGCCACGACCTATGAACAAGCGATTCGGCCCCTCCAGGAGCCTCCCGAGTCGACCCCGGGCTCCCTGTTGCGGGTCGTCCTCGACCGGGAGCACTGGCTGGCGGCAGGGACGGATGGCGAGATCCAAGCCCTGGTCGAGAGCAATCGCGTCCTTGCGCCCTTGCGGCTCGACGAGGGGCGCAATGTCGGGATCTATTCCTCCCGGGAGCGATTGCTTGCCAGTGGCCTCCTCTGGGAGGATGCTGCCCGGCAGCTTCCCCAGAAACCTTTTCTGCTCCATCAGCCCAGTGGGCAGGGACAGGTCATCGCCTTCGTCGAGGACCCGAACTATCGTGCGTATGCCGAGGCTACCCAGTTTCTCTTTCTCAACGCCATCCTGCTCGGGGCATCCCGCTGAAGCCCTTGTCTTCAGGATCTTCAGGTGAGGAAGAAAGCAAAACCCGCCCCAGGAGCGCTTCCCCCCTCGCGGAGGGCAGGCTTGGGGCGGGTTTTGTCGCCATTCTTTGGGCAACCCGGAGATGAAGTCGGCAATCTACTCGACGGCAGCGGCCATCAACTCTTCATTCGAGAAGGGGAGAATCTCCGCCGGGAGGAGTCCGCTAGTCTGAGTTGCGCCCGGAATCTTTCCTGGCGTGGTTCCCTGGACGATCGCCGGCCCCTGGCGGGGGGAGAAGAGGGGGGGCGTCGGGCTGGCTGCCAGCCCGATGATGGCCACGGCAATCACCGTCAGGACGGGAAGAACGTGGCGTGCCTCGAGGATCAGGAGGTTCCAGGAGTTGCCCTCTTCCATTCGACGCTGTCTTTCGGCCTCAATGCGCTGCTTGACGCGCTGATAGAGAAAGGGGGACGCCGCCTGAGGACGTTCCAGGTCGCGATAGCCAGAGAAGAGCAGATCGATCAGTCGATCGATCGCTTGGTCTTTTTTCGGTCGATTGGTCCACATTGGGTGGCTCCTTGTCCCTGTGCCTGCCCGCTTGTCAGAGATCGGGCGCTGGTGCATAGTGGCTCGCTCGCGCCGCTGGACTGGCGCGGCATTGGTTGACGTTCGTATTTCCGTGGGCAACCCGCTCGATCGGGGGCTGCCTCCCCGCCAAGCCATTGACGCTGGTGTCCTTCAACAAGACACTCAGCTCTCAGGGGCTTTCAGTTGGCAGCGAGAGGGGATGCTGCCGCGCCACCGAGGGCCTCCAGATCAGAGATTCCGGAGTACTTGAAAGAACGATCAGATTGTCAGCGTTGGGTAGAGGCGATTCCGTTCGACTTCACGGAAGCCCAGACTATACCACAACAGGTATAAGGTCGGAATCCTCCTTGAACTGGTTACAGATATTTTCCTGTGGTGAAGGGCAGGGGCCGTCAAAAGCGGGTCGGAGAAGGTCATGAGACGATTGCGAGCCGGACGGGGGAACGAAGGGGCGACGCTGCTGATGCTGGGGCCGACGCTGGCGGTCTTGGGAGGTCTCTTTCTTGGTGGGCTGTTCTTTGCGGGAGTCGAGAGTTTCGGCTGGGGGGGGGCGCCGGGAGAAGAGAGCTGGACACTCGACCACTACCTCCGTTTGGTCTCTGATCGCGAAGTTCACCGCTCATTGGGTCTCACCCTCGGCGTCGCAACGTTGGCAACTCTCGTCTCGGCTGGGGTGGGAGTGGCGGTGGCGCTGGCCTTGCGGGACATCGCCAGCCGCTCGCGGATGCTCAACACCCTGGTGCAGATTCCACTGGCCACGCCTCACTTGACGATGGCGATCGTGCTGCTCTGGATTGTCGCGCCGAGTGGTCTGCTTGCCCGGGTCGCCTTTCAAGTGGGTTGGATCACGTCGCCGGCCGATTTCCCCTCGTTTGTGCAGGATTCCTACGGGATCGGGATCTTTCTCGCCTACAGTTTGAAGGAGATCCCGTTTGTGACGCTGATGGTCTTGACCCTGCTGCTGCGGCTGGGTGACGAGTACGAGGAGCTGGCACAGACGTTGGGAGCCACCCGCGGGCAGCGGTGGCGGTATGTGACGATGCCCTTGATTGCCCCAGCCGCGCTCTCGGCCTCGTTGATGATCTTCGCTTATCTGTTGGGGGCTTTCGAGATCCCCTCTCTGCTGGGGCGTTCCTATCCCGCGATGCTCTCGGTGGTGGCGCAACGACGCTACCAATCGGTCGACTTGACGGACCGCCCCGGGGGCATTGCCCTGGCGATGCTGCTCTCCCTCGCCACGGCGCTGTTGCTGCTCGCCTGGGTTCGCTTGACGCGACGCTGGATGGGGACGGCTCGGCCATTCTTCTTTTAACGGGAGAAGCGCCCTTGATCAGTCGAGTCAAGCAAAATCGTGGGGGATGGGGGCAACGCTTGGCCATCGGCTGGGTGGTGGGGGTAGCAGGGATTCCCGTGATTCTACTGCTGGTGTGGTCGATGGCGTGGTCGTGGTTCTGGCCGAGGTTGCTGCCGCAGGAGTGGAGTGGGCGCGCTTGGCAGTCGCTCTTCTCTCCCGCCTCTGGGCTGTGGGAGTCGTTGCGAGGGAGTCTCGGCATTGCGACGGGAGTTGCGCTGAGTGCCCTGGCGATTGGCATGCCGGCGGCCCGCGTGCTCGCCCGGCCCTCATTTCCCGCGCGGCGATTCCTGCTCTACGCGCTGTTGCTGCCGGTGATCGCGCCGCCGCTCGCGTCGACCATGGGGATGCACGCGCTCTTTCTGCGCTACGGGCTGGCCGACACCTACCTCGGGGTCGGGCTGGCGCATCTGGTCCCGGCGCTGCCCTACACGATCCTCGTTCTGACGGCCAGTTTGACCCGTCTTGATCCGGCACTGGAAGAGCAGGCACGGACTCTTGGCGCAACGTGGGGGCAGTCGTGGCGCCATGTCACGCTGCCGCTCCTGCTGCCAGGATTGGCGGTAGCCGGTTCCTTTGCTTGGCTCATTTCGTGGAGCCAGTACCTGTCGTCGTGGATGATTGGGGGTGGGCAGGTGGTCACCCTGCCCTTGGCGCTGGTTGCCTTTCAGCGTGCCGGGGACGAGCCGGTGGCCGCGGCCCTCTCCCTCGTCTTTCTCTTTCCGCCGTTGGTCGTCTTCTGGTGGGTTGGCCGGATGATGGCAGCCGAATCCGCGGGATTTCCCGGCGAGACAACCCCCGATCGAGACGATCGGGGAAAGGATGGTCCGATTCGATGAGGTCCAGACACGCCTCTTCTCTCCACACGGCCAGTCAGTGGCTGGGGCTCACGTTGGTCGTCCTCGTGGCCGGCTGCAGGACGGTCACCCCAGAGCAGGATCAGCCACTCCGCCCGGCAGACCTCAACCGCCTCTCCCTCCCAGCATTGGCGGGGCAGGTGCGTGGCTCGACAGTCTCGTTGGCGATGTGGGCCGGGGATGAGCCGCGCAATCGACACTTCCGCGGGCGCGTCACCGAGGAGGTCGCGCGCCGCTTCGGGATCTCGCTGCGAATCGTGCCGCTGGCCGATGCAGCGGATCTGGTCAACAAGCTGCTCACCGAAAAGAGGGCAGGCCGATCGACCCGCGGGTCGATCGATCTGGTCTGGATCAATGGCGAGAACTTTCGGACGGCGCGACAGGGCGATCTGCTCTGGGGACCCTTCGCCGACTGGTTGCCGGGGAGCCGGCTCTACCCCGCGGTCGCGCGCGCGCGCGATTTTGGGACACCAATCGAGGGCTACGAGGCCCCTTGGCTTCGCGCCCAGTTTGTGCTTGGCCACGACACGGCGAGACTCACCGATCCTCCCCGCTCTATTCCCGCCCTCGTCGAATGGATTCGAACCCATCCCGGCCGCTTCACCTATCCCGCGCCCCCTGACTTTACCGGATCTGTCTTCCTTCGCCACCTTCTCTATCACTTCGGAGGCGGAGCGGCCGCCTTTCAAGAATCCTTTGATGAGGGGGTCTTCCGACGCGCTGCCGAGCCGACCTTCCAGTTGCTGCGCGAGCTGCGCCCGTATCTCTGGCGCCAAGGAGAGACCTACCCGCCGACACTGCGGGAGATGGACCGCTTGTTCGTCAACCAGGAGATCGATTTGACGATGAGCTACAGCCCGACCTTCGCTTCGGAACGCATCGCGCGGGGAGAGTATCCCCCGACGGTGCGCACCTTTGTCTTCGAGTCGGGGACAATCGGTAACTTCAGCTACTTGGCCATCCCCTTTAACGTGGGCAATCCAGCCGGGGCCTTGGTCGTCATCGATTATCTCCAGTCGGTCGAAGCACTCTTCGAGCAGGTCGAAGCGCTGGGCATCTTCTTTCCAATGGAAGTGGAGCAGTTGTCTCCCGAGTGGAGGACCCGCCTCGCCTCCCTTCCCAAGGGAGTAGCGACCCTCCCGGAATTCGAGCTCTCCCGCGCCCTCCTGCCAGAGGCGAACGCCCAATACCTCGAACGGTTGGAAGAGGAGTGGCGGAAGGAGATCCTTCTGCAAGATCTGCCGGCAGGATCACGACGGTAAAGCGAAAGAGGAGGCGATTGGAACCAACATCGGTCGAGATGGAAGCGATCTGTGCGCAGTTTGGCGAGGCAGTCGTCCTGCGCGACCTTTCGCTGCGCATTGAGGCGGGCGAGATCGTTTCGCTCCTCGGGCCGTCCGGATGCGGTAAGACGACGCTGCTGCGGATCCTCGCCGGCCTCCTTCAACCATCCAGCGGAGAGGTTTGCTTCGCTGGGACCTCAGTGCTACAGCTCCCACCCGAACGGCGTGGAGCCGTCCTCGTCTTTCAGAAGCCGCTTCTTTTTCCGTACCTGACTGTCGGGGAGAATATCGCCTTCGGATTGCGGATGCGCAAGGTTCCTGCCCGGGAGATTCAAGAGCGGGTGGCGGAGGCCCTCGGCTGGGTCCAACTCGAAGGGTACCAGGACCGGTCTCCTGCGACCCTCTCCGGAGGTCAGGAGCAACGGGTCTCGTTGGCCCGCGGTCTCGTCACCCGGCCCCGTGTGCTGCTGCTCGATGAACCCTTCTCAGCGCTCGACGAGTCGCTGCGGGCGGAGATGCGGCTGCTTCTGCGGCGACTGCATCGCGAATTGGGCATGACCACCCTCTTCGTCACCCACGATCAGGTGGAGGCGGCCATGGTCGCCGACCGTGTCGCGCTGCTGCTCGAGGGACAGCTGGCCCAAGTCGGGAGCCCTCAGGATTTTTATACCGCACCCTTCTCCCTGGATATTGCCCGTTTCTTCGGTTGGCAATTGCTCATCCACGACGGGAAGCTTCTCGCTTTTCGCCCAGAGCACGCCGTGCTGCGACCTCTCTCTGCGGTGGAGCCCCGACACGACCCCGAGGAGATCACCCTCCCCGGGGAGCTTCTCGCCGCTTGGCCTCTCGGCCTTCGCTACCGCTATCGGCTTCGCGTGTGCGCGGGCGTGGAGGTCGAGGTCGAACCCGATCCATCCCACAACGCTCTCCCCACGGTCAGCCCTCTCGCTCCTCCGGGGGAGAGGCTCTTTTTGGTGCTGCCTCTCGCCCAAGTCCTCTTCTTCCCGGGAGCAGAGGGTGCCAGCTCGTTGGCCTAGCGTGCCGGGCTGGGGAGGAGAATCTGCTCGAGGCGCCCGGCGATGGTCAGCATCGAGGCGGCTGGACGGCGTCCTGGGGGAATCCCGCGCCCCCACAGCACGAACGAGGCCGCATAGTCTGGCCGCCCAGGCCAGAGCCCATGGACCCCCTTCTCGCGGGGGAGCGACTCGACCTTCTCCCCATCCTCCGA
>JBMOHS010000147.1:0-9868 GCA_049317725.1 Blastocatellia bacterium | reverse complement strand
AGAGAATGGAGGAGAGAAATGGAGAGGAGACTGGTTGCCGCTATCCGTCTCGTCGGGTAAGATCTAAGACTGGTTCCGTGATTGCCTCTCCTTGCCCCCTCTGCCCGACGTGCCCCCTCCCCGGCCATCACGGTTCCCAGGAGAAGGGACCATGCCACCACCACCTCTGCGACCAATCGGACCGGGACGTCGATGTCTCTCTTTGCGGCTGCCGGTTATCTGTTTCTCAGGGCTCCTCATCTTCGCCGCTGTCACCGCCATCCACTCTGCAGGAAAGGCCGAGTGGAACCAATCGAGATCGATGATGGCCCGAGTGACCCGGGTGAGCGACGGGGATACCTTGACGGTCGTCGACCAGCGAGGCCGCGAGTACCGCGTTCGACTGACGGGAATTGACGCCCCTGAACTGGGACAGCCGTACAGTCAAGTCTCCCGCAGTCATCTTTCGCGGCTGGTCGGCGCGCAACCGGTGAGGGTCACGTGGGAGAAGACAGATCGATATGACCGGCTTGTCGCCTTCGTCAGCCGCGATGGGCTCAACCTCAATCTTGCGCAAGTGGAAGCAGGCTTGGCCTGGTTCTACCGCGCCTACGAGCTGGAGCTGCCTCAAGCCGAGCGTCGCCGCCTCGATCGTGTGGAACAGGAGGCCCGTACGGCACGGCGCGGCCTCTGGAAAGACGCCGCTCCCGTTGCCCCGTGGGACTATCGGGCGAGCAAGCGGGAGGGGTCGTCGACACGACGCTCTGCGGTTCCCAAAGCTGGTGTCACCGCAACCACCATCACCTCTCAGATTCGGGGAAACCGCAACTCGGGGATCTACCATCTGCCGGACTGCCCCGATTACCATCGCGTCTCTCCCCGCAACCGTGTCCCATTCAGCTCCGAGAGAGAGGCGCTCGGGCAAGGGTTTCGGAAGGCGCGAAACTGTCCACGCTGAAGCACAAGATCTTCTCCCCGGCGCCATCCGGATCGGGTCTCAGCGTCTATTGAGACCGTGCCCATATTTCGTGTACACTTTGTCGCGGATGAATGGCCATCGTGGCCTTCGACCAATATTGAAAACATATCAACCAGAGAGTGGAGACTATGCGACTTCTACAACTTTCCTGTCGGCTCGTAGCGCCAGGCGCCCTGCTCCTCTTCTCCTTCGGGTGTGGCAACTCCGAGGAGCCGATGGGGAGTGGGTCGCTGACACCGGCGGTCACACAGGCCGCCGATTCCCATGAGAACCATCCTGAAGACGCGGCCCCCCGTGTGACGGCCGAAGACTCGATCAAGCTGGTCAAGGAAGGCAAAGCGATCGTCATCGACGTCCGCGGGACAGCTTCCTACGAAGCAGCTCACATCGGGGGGGCCTTGGACATCCCCCTCAACAAGCTCGAGGCTGGTGAATTTACCGGACTTCCACGCGACAAGAAGATCATCGCCTACTGTACCTGACCGACCGAGCACACGAGCGCCCGTGCGGCGTTCCTTCTCGAAAAGGCTGGATTCAGTGGTGCGGCAGCTCTCCTTGGCGGAATGGGTGCCTGGGAGAATGCCGGTGGAGAGATCGTCCGCGGCGGGAAAAAGTAGGGTCTATCCCCTGCCCCTTCCCGTCATCGATCAAGAAAAGCCCGGTGGAGTGACCTTCTCATGGGAGAGTCGACTCTGCCGGGCTTTTCCTCTTGCGGATCGAAGGGGCGTCAGGGGGCTCAGCGGCGCAGCATCCGGTCAGGAAATGGGGCCGCCTTCGACCGGTCCGCGTGACGAAGATTGTTCTGTCCTCCCCGATCCCGGTAAAGAGGAAGGTAGAGACCTCCAGTTGCATCGAGGAGGTCGAAGAGTTTGCGATTCATCTCCCTGACCACCGGCTGGTGCTCTGGATTGGTCAACAGGTTGCGGGTCTCGAAGGGATCTTCGCGCAGATCGAAGAGTTCATCCGTATCCCAGATGCCATGGTAGTGGATGTACTTGTACCGATCCCCACGCAGCGCGTGAATCGTTGGAGTGTGGGGGAAGTTGCGCTCCCAGTAGTACTCATAGAGCAGTTCTGTTCGCCAGTTCTGTTCGGTCCCTCGGATAACGCCGAGGAAACTTCGCCCATCCATCGACGTGGGAGCGCGCAAACCAGCCACTTCGAGGAGGGTTGGCGCGACGTCGATGTTGGCCACCACCTCCTCGACCGTCTTCCCACCAGCGATCAATTCTGGGCACTGCAAGAGCATCGGAATCCGCATCGACTCCTCGTAGGCAGTACGCTTGTCGATCAAGCCGTGCTCGCCGAAGGCAAAGCCATTGTCGCCCATGTAGAGCACCAGGGTGGAGTCGAGCAGGTTCTTCCGGCGCAGCCAGTCGTTGACCCGTGCAACGCTGTCGTCCACCCCAAGGAGGGTCTCGGCATACCTTTTGTAGTAGCTGGCGATATCCAGATCTGAATGGTAGGGGTACTCGATGCCATGCCAGCTGTTGCGCTGATTCTGCACCCACATCGGGAAACCGGGGATCCACGATGGATCCTGCGAGAGCGGTGACCGGAAGGACTCCCCCTGATACCGGCCTTTGTGACGCTCGGCGGGCTCAAACTCAGCGTGCACCCCTTTGTGGGAGAGGTAGAGCATGAAGGGGCGAGCGGGCGACTGCTGGTCGAGCCACTCGATCGCGTAGTCGGTCAGCTCGTCGGTGATATATCCCTTTTGTGGAACCCGCTTGCCATCGACATTGAGTCCGTTGCGGCTGGGAAGATAGGTGCCCTGCCCCTTGAAGCTGACCCAGTGATCGAAGCCACGCTGGGGATCATCGAACTCACCGCCCATGTGCCATTTCCCCACCATCGCCGTCCAGTAGCCGGCTGACTGGAGATACTGGGGGAAGAAGACAAGATCGGACCCGACCGGATTGTTATTATCGACGACCCGATGGCGATGGGCATAGTGGCCGGTGAGGATCGAAGCCCGACTCGGGCTGCAGAGCGAGGTCGTGACGAAGGCGTTCTTGAGGTGAGCTCCCTGGCGGGCCATGGCATCGAGCGCTGGTGTCTGCAGAAAGGACTGCCCTTTGAGAAAGCCAAGGGCGTCGTAGCGATGGTCATCGGTCAAAATCAGGATGATGTTGCGCGGTTTGGCACCTGGAATCTTTGGCAATCGCATTGAATTGGACGAGGACCTGTTCCTCTCTCTCGCGGAAGGTTGCGCCCTGCTTTCGGCTGCCAGCGATCCCGCTACCATCACGGCAAAGAGGAGGACGAGCGCTCTGGACCTCTGGATCTGTCGCCACTCCCGCCAAGAATGATCGGGCTTCCAGCTCTGCTTTCGTTGCTCCTTGCTGCACTTGTTGAACATCGGCCCCTCCGTTGGCGGCCCACTTGGGTCGCACTCTCTCATTTCGACATTGACTGACGAGCGGATCTCAAGAGTGTAACCCCGCGTCGTCATTTCTGACCTGTTCGACATCACCGGTCGTGGGGGCGAGGATAGCGCACCGACTCCCGCTTGCAAAGGGCGCGGTGATCACGCGCAATTGACAAGCAGGCCGCGGAAGCATACCTTCTCTCCTTGGTTCCAATTCGTGCACGTCGAACCTGACGACGATCGAATCTCCTGAGTGAACCATTCATCCATCATTCAATCGTCATCCAACCGCCTCAATCAGGCTGGTGGTCTTTTTCTTATGTTTCTGAAGCGATGACGGTGGATGGTTCTTGGATGACCTGATGGCAGCAACTGGAAGACGGCACCTGACCGAGCCTGCCAAGCGAGCGGGTACGGGTCAGGCTCCGCTCCATCAAAGCGAAGAGTCGCAAAGAGTCCAAAGGAAAGGATCGCGATGCTGAGACTCCCGAGAAGGACCCCACGCCGTCAGTGGATGAAGAAGGTCATCCTGTTGGCCCTGATTGGCCTCGCGCTGGTGCCGCCCGTCGCGGCGCGGTGGGAAACGGATGACAAGAACGGGTTGTTCGCGAAAAAAGTCGCCCCGATCTTGGCGAACCACTGCCTCACCTGCCACGGAGAGCGAATCCAACGTTCGGGATTTGACGCCCGGACCGAGGCCTCGATCCTGCGTGGGGGCAAGCGGGGCGCGGTGGTCGTTCCCGGCAAACCGGAGGAGAGCCTGCTCTATCGGCTGATCACCCATCAGGAAGAGCCGGCCATGCCGCTCGGAGAGCGACTCGGCGAGCCAGAGATCGCGACTATCGCTGAGTGGATTCGCCAACTCGACGCCCCCGTTGCCTCGAGTGGAGCCATCCCGACTCGCGCCGCCGGCTATTCGATCACGCCGGAAGACCGCCAGTGGTGGTCATTCGTCAAGCCAGTTCGCCCCCCCGTTCCGACTGTCCAGCGGAAAGAGTGGGTTCGGAACGAGATCGACGCCTTCATTCTCAGCCGGTTGGAACGCGAGGGGCTCACGCCGGCACCTCCCGCCGATCGCCGGACCCTCCTGCGGCGGGTGACCTACGACCTGACGGGCCTGCCCCCGACCCACGAGGAGGTCGAGGCCTTTCTCAAGGTTTCAGAAGAGAAGTTCGAGTCAGCGTACGAGGCGGTCGTCGACCGGCTGCTCGCTTCGCCTCACTACGGCGAGCGGTGGGGGCGCCATTGGCTCGACCTGGCACGTTACGCAGACTCCGGAGGCTATGAGTTCGATTATGACCGCCCACACGCTTGGCACTATCGGGACTGGGTGATTCGGGCTTTCAACGAAGACCTCCCGTATGACCAGTTCGTGCGGGCGCAACTGGCCAATGACCAGATTCATCCGGACGACGCACAGGCGCTCATCCCCACCGGATTCTGCCGCAATGGGCCAACGGTCGACAACGTCAACAACGAGGAGACACGCAGTGACGAGCTTGACGATATGGTCTCGACCACGTCGTCGGTCTTCCTTGGGATCACCCTTGGCTGTGCCCGCTGCCACGACCATAAGTACGATCCGTTGCCGACGCGCGACTACTACCGGATGTCGGCGATCTTCTCCCCCGCCGCCAAGGCAGAGCGGCCCCTCGTCAGCGAGGAGGCCGTCGCCAGCCATCAAGCCGCCAACAAGACAGTCGATGAGCAGATCAAAGCAGTGCGTGCGCGGCTTGGCAAGATCGACAAGCCGTTCCGCGATGCCCTGCTCGCGGAGAAGGTCGACTTTCACGTTCGCCTCGCCGAGCGATCGAGTGGCTTCGGTGGCAAGACCCGTGACGAGTTCCGGGCGGAGACCTTGGCCCGCTTCTCCAAGGAGATCAAGATTCAACCTGAGGAGATCGAGGAGCGGATGTCGCCCGAGCAGTTGACCGAGCGGCGCGCGGTCCAGAAAGAGATCGACGCCATCCAGGCGACGCGTCCCGCCCCGTATCCCGCCGCCATGGGCGTCGCCGATCGGGCAGACCCGGAGAAGAGCTACCTGCTCCTCCGGGGAAATTGGCGGACCAAAGGCGAGGAGGTCCAACCCGGCCTCCCGACCGTCCTCTCCGATGGCCGGGATCTCGAACCTACCCAGCGACGGCGACAGCTCGCCGACTTTATCGTCCATCCCGACAACCCACTGACGGCACGCGTTGCGGTCAACCGCATCTGGAAGCACCATTTTGGGTCCGGCCTGGTGCAGACCTTGAGCGACTTCGGACTGACGGGAGACCGGCCGAGCCACCCGGCGCTGCTCGACTGGCTGGCCCTCGAATTCCGGGAGCGGGCGGGCTGGCGCTGGAAGCCGATCCATCGACTGATGGTGCTCTCGAACACCTACCGCCAGTCGGGAGCAGACCAGCCAGTGGCCCGCGAGCGCGATCCACAGAATCGGCTCCGCTGGCGGAGGGAGCCGCAACGGCTTGAAGCCGAGGCCATCCGCGACAGCTTCCTCGCCATCAGCGGGAAGCTCAACCCAAAGATGTATGGTCCGGGAATCTATCCACGCATCGATCCTGACATCATCAACACTGGATCGAGACCGAAATGGCCGCTCGACGCTCGCGATCATGAGGAGACCTTCCGTCGGAGCGTCTACATCTTTGTCAAACGCTCGGTCCTCATCCCGATGCTCGAGGTCTTCGATTGCCCAATAACCGTCATCTCTGAACCGAGCCGCTCCTCCTCGACCGTCTCTCCGCAGGCGCTCGCGCTGATGAACAACCAGTTCGTACTGGAACAAGGGCGATTTCTTGCCGAGAGGGTCGCGCGCGAAGCGGGTCCGCGACTGGAAGACCAGATCGAGCGTGCCTTTCGTCTGGCGCTACAGCGGCCGCCCTCTGAGCGTGAAATGGCCTGGTCACGCGAGTTTCTCACCAGCCAGACTCAGGGCCACGCCCGACTCGGCAAGACGGTGCCAGACGCGGACGCCCTGCGCGACTTTTGCCACGCCCTCTTCAATCTCAACGAATTTCTCTATCTGGATTGAGAAGACAAGGAGATCCGATGCCCAACTCGCTGCTGCCGATTCATCCTGCTCGACCACTCTCCCGGCGAGAACTGCTCTTTCGTGCCGGGGCCGGCTTCTCTGGATTGGCGCTGACTTCCCTGCTCGATCAGGAGGGGCTGCTCGCCGCGACGCCGGCCAGCCCAGAGGAGAGCAAGAACTCCCCTTCCCCGCTTGCGCCCCGGGCGAGCCATTTCCCGGCGAAGGCTAAGTCGGTCATCTTCCTCTTCATGTACGGCGGACCGAGTCAGGTCGACCTCTTCGATCCAAAGCCGATGCTGCAGAAGATGCACGGGCAACCCCTCCCGACCAGCGAGAAGCTGGAGACCTTCAACAAGAACGGCAACCTCATGGCCTCGCCTTACGAATTCAAGCGGCACGGTCAGAGCGGTATCGCCATCTCTGAACTCTTCCCCCACTTGGGGACGGTCGCGGACGACCTCTGTGTCATCAAGTCCTTGCACAGTCTCAGCAACAATCACTCCCCGGCAATCTTTCTGATGAACAGCGGGAATATCCGTCCCGGCAATCCGTCACTCGGGTCGTGGGTGACCTACGGGCTGGGCACGGAGAACCAGAACCTGCCGGCCTTCATCGTCATGTACGACTGGCGGGGAGGTCCGATCGGTGGATCTCCGAACTGGTCGTCTGGCTTCATGCCGGCGGCGTTCCAGGGGACCTCCTTCCGGCCCGGCAACACGCCGATCGTCGACTTGGTGCCGCCGAAGTGGGTCGATCCGCAACTGCAACGAAGAGAGGTCGACCTCATCCAGCAGCTCAACCGCGAGCATCGCCAGCGACAGTCCCAGCACGGCGACCTCGATGCCCGGATCGCTTCTTATGAATTGGCCTTCCAGATGCAGACCCATGCGCCCGAGGCGGTCGATCTGAGCAGCGAAACACCCGCGACCCGGAAACTCTATGGGATTGACGAGAAGCACACCGACTTCTTCGGGCGGCAGTGCCTGACCGCTCGTCGGCTCGTCGAACGTGGAGTCCGGTTCATTCAGCTGTACCACGGCGGAGGCCACCAGCAAGAGTCGTGGGACGCCCATTTCGGTCTCGACGAGAACCATCGCCTCCACTGCAAGGAGACGGACCTTCCCATCACCGGCCTGCTGCGTGACCTCAAGGCACGCGGTCTGCTCGACTCGACCCTTGTCGTTTGGGGAGGGGAGTTCGGTCGCATGCCGATGTCAGAATCGGGGATCGGCCGTGACCACAACAACTATGGTTTCACGATGTGGATGGCGGGTGGGGGAATCCAGGGTGGCCAATCACTCGGCGAGACAGATGAGTTCGGGCTCAAGGCCGCGGTCGATCCCTACTCGGTCCACGACCTCCACGCAACGATCCTCCACGCCCTCGGCCTTCAGCACCAGAAACTGACCTACTACTTCGGAGGCCGTAACCAGCAATTGACCAACTTCGGTGGGGATCCAATCCTCAAGGTCTTTCAGGCGTAGGTTGGTCCAAGTTCATCCGGGCCGATAGTCACCGGAGCCGAGAGCAACGTCAAACACGATCAGGACGGTTGAGCGCAGTTCGCTCCTGGTCAGACTGTCTCCAAAAGCTGCTGAGGGACAAGAGAACGCTCAGTCCCTCTCCGTGGCTCCGTGAGACGCAGAACAGAGCGAGCAAGGCGCGACACCAGAGCGGGCTGAAGGTCTGTGCTCCGATAGCCCCCCCCTCCAATCTCTCCCCTTTGCGCCTTTGCGTGAGCCCTCCCGCTCGACGATGAGATCAAGATCCCTCACCGGCGGCGAGCACGGGTCAGTTCAGCCTTCATCTGGCGCACAAGTCGTCGTGCTCGGGGATCTTCCGCGAGGTTGTGCTCCTCGCGGGGATCACGCGCATAGTCGTAAAGTTCGACCCCACGGCGTCCTTCATGCCATTCGGTATAGCGATACCGCTCGGTGCGCAGGCTGTAGCCCATGAAGTTCTCGGTATCATTCCCCCGGCGGACCTGCGTCAACGCCGGTCGGCGCCACGGGGCGTCAGGACGACTCAGCAAAGGGCGCAGGCTTGCGCCAGCGAGGTTCTCGGGTCGACCATCGAGGCGACACAGATCGGCCAGCGTCGGGTAGAGGTCGAGCAGCTCGACCGTCCGTGGGGAGGCCTTGCCTCGGACGACCTCTGGCCCAGCAACGATCAGAGGGTTCCGTGCCGACGCCTCGAAGAGGGACTGCTTCATCCACAGGCCGTGCTCTCCCAGCAGGTAACCGTGGTCGCTCCAGAAGACGACCAATGTTCGCTCAGCCAAGCCTAACCGGTCGAGGGCGTCGAGCAGCCGGCCGACATTGGCATCGAGAAAACTGATCGAAGCATAGTAGGCACGAATCGACTCGCGCTGCGCCTGCTCTCCAATGCCGTAATGAGGGAGCCGGAGCGAGCGGGCCGCTGGCAGGATCCGCTCCCATTCGGTGAGGCGAAAGTCGGGCGCGGGAATCGTCTCCAGTGGATATTGATCGAAGTAGCGCTGGGGCGCGATGTAGGGACAGTGGGGCCGATAGAACCCCGCCGCGAGAAAGAAGGGGCGATCGCGATGGCGCTCCATCAGACGGATCGTCTCCAGCGCAACCTGGCCATCGGTGTGAGCCTCATCGGGGGCTGGCGAGGCATAGTACGTCAGGGCCGACCCCAGTCCGCCCTCCGTATGGCGGGTCAGGAGAGGCTCCTCGTCCTTGTCGACTCCCCGCGGATTGATCCGCACCTCCCACGAAGGCTCGTCGTCGAGCCCATTCGTCCCGATCTGCCCTGGATTGCCGTAATGGTAGATCTTCCCGACCCGCGCAACAAAATAGCCATTCTTCCGGAAGAGCTGAGGGAGGGTCACCACGTCCGGAACAACGCTGCGAAAATGGTTCTGGAGATTGTAGATCTGGATCGTGTCCGGTCGCAGCCCAGTCATAATCGATGACCGACTGGGACTGCAGAGCGGAAACTGATTGTAAGCCCGATCGAAACGGACGCCGCGAGCTGCCAATCGATCAAGATTCGGCGTACGAACGCGCGGGTGCCCGTAGGTCCCCAGATCATTGTTCAAGTCATCGACGGAGATGAAAAGAACATTGTAGCCGGGCGCAGCCTTGGATGAGGACCTCTCCTTCGCCAGCACCGTCGTGCCCTCCCATCCAAGGCTTCCCAGAAGGACAACCAACAGCAGAACCAACCATTGTTGCCCTCTGCTCTTCTGCCCGAACCATCCGGTCATTGAAACTCCTCCCTTGACTCACCTGACCAACAGGTCAACGATTGAGGTACGCCTTTCCTTACCATCACAGAGACACAGCGACAACAGAGAGGCAAAGGATGGGGGGCATTTCTCGGTAGCCTCTGTGCCTCTGGTATTAGAACTGTGCCTCTGTGGTGCCACTTTCCCATCCTCCACAGAGGTGCTCCCCAATATCGGGATGACAAGAATCAGAAGACCAACCGAAGCCCCAACTGGACTTGGCGATTGGGGACCTGCGTATTGGTGATGCGACCC
>JBMOHS010000146.1:0-9964 GCA_049317725.1 Blastocatellia bacterium | reverse complement strand
ACTCCTCCTCCGGGGCTATTGCCGGGAAGCGGTGGATCCTGGGATCCTCGGCAATCCAGATCCCTTCCGGTGGTACCTTGCCGAGGCGTTGCTGAGCGAGCGCATGATGCGGATCGTCATACGCTACAAACTGGAGGGATTTCCAGTGCTCGACGCGCTCCTGGAGCTGATCGAGGACTGTCTGGCCAGCCCTGGGAATTCAGTCCTCGGCCTCAACTGGCACTCCCATTGGAGGAGAATGGCGTGAGACGTCACCTCCTCTTTTATTGCCAGCCCGTGCTCGGCCTGGGCCACCTCATGCGCAGCTTGGCGATCCTGCGCGGGCTGACCCAATTCGACATCTGGATGGTCAACGGCGGGCGGCCGCTGCCGGCGTTTCTGCTGCCGACGCTCCCACCCCATCTAACGATCGTCCAGTTGCCCCCGCTCGAGGCGGATCCTGCCTTTGAGACGATCACGTCCAGTGAAGGCACCGGAGCCGATCGGGCCTCCCTCGAAGAGGAACGGCGGACGATGCTGCACGAGCTTCTGCGGACGGTCACGCCGGAGATCCTCCTCATCGAGCTCTTCCCGTTTGGCCGACTGGCCTTCGCCGGCGAGATCCTGCCGCTGCTCGAGACGGCTCGCGAAGAGGCCGCTGCGGCCGATCGCCCGCTGCGGATCGTCTGCAGCCTGCGCGATATCCTCGTCGAGAAGCGCCATCCGGAATCGTTCGAACAGTTCGCCATCACGACGATCAACCGCTACTTTGATCGGATCCTCGTCCACTCCGATCCCGCTTTTCAGCGGCTCGACGAGACCTTCCCGAAGGTCGGCGAGCTCGCCTGTCCGGTGACCTACACCGGCTATGTCGCGGAAGGGAGGGCCGAGACAGGACCACCGCCACCGCGCGAGGCCCTCATCGTTGCGAGCATCGGCGGTGGCCGCGTCGGGAGCGAGCTCCTCGACCGTGTGGCAATCGCCAGCCAGGCAATCCACGCGAGCCACCCGCACCGGCTCGTCCTCTTGATGGGTCCCTACATCCCCGAGGAGGAGGAGAGGTCGCTGCAAGCGGATTGGGGGAGCACGCCCCACATTCAGCTCAAGCGGTTCGAGGTCGACTTCGTCGGGCTGCTGCGACAGGCCTGCCTCTCGATCTCGCTCGCCGGGTATAATACGTCGATGAATCTGCTGATCAGTGGCGTTCCAGCGATCCTCTCCCCCTACACGGGAAACCGCAACCGCGAGCAGACGCAGCGGGCTGAACGGTTGGCCGCCGCTGGCTGGGTCCGCCTCCTTCCTGACGTGACGCAGGCACCCGAGGACCTGCTGGCGCAATGGATGAAGGAGGCACTGACGACACCGATCCCTCCGCGACGGCATACGCTACGCTTGGATGGTGTCGAGACGACCGCCCGCATTCTCGAATCGCTGGTAACCTCCGACCCGACCCATCCACAGGCAGCCCAACCGGGAGAGCCTGCATGAACCGATCCCTGACCCACTTCAGTGAGACGGAGTCGGCCGGGAACGGCTGGGATCGGCTCGAAGAGGAGCTGGCAGCAGCCCGCAGTGACCGCTTCCGCCTCTTCTTCCGCGACGATGATGTCGCGGAGGACGAGCGCTCGCTCTGCCGACTCCTCGACCTCTTCGCCGAGCACCAGACCGCACTCAACCTGGAGATCATTCCTGGGCAGTTGACGGCCGCTGGCAGCCGGCGGCTGCGGGATCGCCGGGAGCAGGACCCCTCCCTGCTCGACCTTCACCAGCACGGCTGGAAGCATCAGAACCACGAGCCGACCGGGCGAAAGTGCGAATTTGGGCCAGCACGGAGCTTCGAGGAGCAGCTCAAGGACCTGCGTGCCGGGCGCGACCGGCTCCTCGACCAGTTCGGTTCCGCCTTCGTGCCGGTCTTCACGCCCCCCTGGAACCGCTACAGCGATGCAACGATCACCGCCCTCGTCGAGCTTGGCTTTCACGCCTTCTCGGCGCTCTGGCGACGTGAAGCCACAGCCGCTTGGCCGAGCCATCCGGTCGTGGAAGGTGGCCTGCACTCGCTCCCGGCGACACTCGACCTCATCGAGTGGGGGGAGCGGCGGCGGTTGCGCCCCGTCGATCAACTGCTCACCTCGCTGAGGGGGCAGCTCGCGGATCATGGTCGTGCGGGCGCAGAGGCACCCCCGGTCGGGATCCTCCTCCACCACGCCGTCATGGACGACGCGGCCTTCGACTTTCTGGCGCGCCTGCTCCCCATCTTGCGGGAGAGCGGTTCGGTCGAGGTGCTCTCCTTCTCAACCCTTCTGTCCGACCGATTCTCACCGAGCCAACGAAAGAGACCCTGATGGAGATCCCGCCAGCGACTGCCAAGCAGACTGTTCCGCCAGAGGCACGGCGCACCCTCCGCGCGATTGTCCGCGCGCACCTGCGCGAGGTGCGGGGCAGCTTGGTGATCGCCGTCCTCTGCATGGCTGGGTTCACCGTGACCGAGCTGCTCGCGCCGTGGCCGCTCAAGCTCATCTTCGATCACCTGCTGCTCGACCGGGAGGTCTCCCCTTCGCTGGGCTGGCTGGCTCCGCTGCTGCGCGGTGAGAAGCGAACCGCGATCGTCCTGCTTGCCAGTTGCATCCTCGGGATCGCCCTGCTGCGCGGCCTCTTCGCCTACTTCCAATCGTTCCTCACCTCGCGAATCGGGTACGAACTGGTCTTCCGGCTGCGCCAGGAGCTCTTCGCCCATCTGCAGCAGCTCTCGCTCTCGTTCCATCTGCGGTCGCGAACGGGTGAGCTGCTCAGCCGGGTCGTCAGCGACACCTCCGCACTCAAGGACATCTTCGCCGAGTCGGCCCTCTCCTTCGGGGCCCACAGCCTGACACTCATCGGGATGTTTCTGGTGATGTTTTCGCTCAACTGGCGGATGGCGCTGGTGGTGCTGGCGAGCTTTCCGTTTCTCGTCTTCGCGCTCTTCGGGGTCTATCGGCGCATCAAGGCCACGGCGCGACGACAACGGGAACGGGAGGGCGCGGTCGCCTCGCGCCTGCACGAGGTCCTCTCGACGCAGCAGGTGGTGCGCGCCTTCGCGCGGGAGCGGCTGGAACAGGAACGCTTCGAGGATATTGGGGCGCGAACGCTCGCGGAAGGGATCCGGACGGCCCGGCTGGAGGCAGCCGCGACCCGCTCGGTCGAGCTGGTCAGCGCGGCTGCACTCTGCGCCGTCGTCCTCTTCGGATCGTTGCAGGTCCTGCAGGGTGCGCTTCTCCCCGGGGAGGTCCTCATCTTCACCGCCTACTTGACCAGCCTCTACAAGCCCTTGCGCACCCTCGCGCGCATCTCCAGCCAGTACTCACGGGCGATGGCGAGCGCGGAACGGATTGCCGCCATCTTCGAGATCGATCCGGAACCCCTCGATGAGGAGACAGGCTTGGTCGCCCCCGCGCTGCGCGGCGAGATCGTCTTCCGGGAGGTCTGCTTCCGCTATGACGGTACGACGGAGGGGGGAGAGCTGACGCTCGACCGGATCAGCTTCACCATCGCGGCGGGTGAGCGGGTCGCCCTCGTCGGGGCCTCTGGCGCGGGCAAATCGACGATCGCCAGCCTGCTGCTGCGGTTCTACACCCCACAATCGGGCTCGATTCTCATCGACGGGCAGCCGATCGAGCGCTACCAACGCGCCTCGCTGCGCCGGCAGATCGGTGTCGTCCTCCAGGAGTCGATCCTCCTCGGTGCGTCCATCCGGGAGAACATCGCCTATGGCCGCCCCAGTGCGACCGATGAAGAGGTCGAAGAGGCCGCCCGTCAAGCCTTTGCCCACGACTTCATCACCCAACTGCCGGAAGGGTACGACACGATCCTCGGCGAGCGCGGGAGCACCCTCTCCGGAGGGCAGCGGCAACGGCTCTGTCTCGCCCGCGCCATCCTGCTCCGCCCCTCGCTGCTCCTCCTCGACGAGCCGACCTCGGCGATCGATGCCGAATCGGCTCGCCTCCTCCAAGCCTCCCTCGACCGTTTGCAACGGGGCAAGACGATGATCGTCATCTCGCACCAGTTCTCCGGCATCGAATCGTTCGACCAGATTCTCGTGCTCCGTGCCGGCCGGCTTGTCGAGACCGGTACCCACGCCGAACTGCTCGCCCGCGGGGGCTACTACGCCGACCTCTTCCACCACCAACAGTCGTCCCACCCTTGAGATGGCGCGGCCGAACGGGAGCCTAGCTCAGCTCGATCTCCTCCGGGCGCAGCTCAAGCGTCACCTCGTCCCCGTAATCGAGCCCCTCGATCGGTGGGGCGATCACCTCAAGGATCGACCGCTCTTGATGGTGCCGAACCTTCGTCTCTGGATGTGGGTAGTAGACCCACCCCTCGACCGTCCGTCCGCGAGTGGTCAGCCGGCAACGACAGAAGGAGAAGTCTTCCGGTGGATGGAGGTCGGTCCACTCGACGCGCGGGAAATGGAAGGCGGGTCGGCGCAATCGGAACTGCCGACTGCCGAGGTCAAGGTTGATCGTTGCCGAGCGATAACCGCTCAGGTCGAGCCCGCGGGCGCGGAAGAAGGGCGTCTGCATCTCGATCGTCCCCCTCGGATAGACGGCCGAGGCACGCGAGGCGACCTGATGGCCCGCGACGACGCGGCACGGCACGGCGACCCAGTCCCGGGCCGCCTCCCGCATCGCCTCGAGGGGGGCCTCCTGCCCGGTCCAGAGCCGGAACTGCTCCGCCGCTTGGCCGATCAACATCTCGAGCCCACCAAGCGTCCGACACCCTGCCGCCCGGGCCTCGCGCAAGAGCCGCGTCTCCTCCGGCGTGTAGACCAGGTCGTAGACCAGCCCGACCCCGCGCAGGGACTCCGCCGGCAGCGGGCTCTCCCCCTCGCTGTGGCCCTGCATCCCGACGGGCGTGCAGTTGATGACGACCTCGACATTGCCGGCAAAATCGCTCAGCGGTGCGACCGCTGCGCCGAACTCCTTGGCGAGAACCCGTGCCTTCGCCACGTCGCGGGCGTGGAGCGTCACCACCGCCCCGCGCAATTGCAGCCCGTAGCAGATTGCCCGCGCCGAGCCCCCCGCGCCAATCACCGCCACCCGGGCCCCCTTCAGGTCGACGAGGGCCTCGAGCGGCCGCATCGCTCCACTGACGTCGGTGTTGTACCCGTGCAGCGCTGCCCCCTCGACGACTACCGTGTTGACCGCGCCGATCTTCCGGGCCGTCTCGTCGATCTGGTCGAGGAACGGCATGATCGCCATCTTATGCGGGATCGTCACGCTCAGCCCGCGCAGCCGCCAATCGATCCGCCGCGTCGCGGGCCGGACCATCTCCTCGACAAAGCGGCCGATCTCCTCAACCGGAAAGGGCAGGTAGACGCCATCCCGCCCCAGCACCCCCAACGCCCGATTGTGGATCCGCGGCGAGCGCGAATGGCCGACCGGGTTGCCGATCACCCCGTAGACCTCCGTCTCCGGGCTCAGCCGCTTGGCGCGATAGAGATCACGCAGCTCATCGATCGTCGGCTGGCCCGCTGCGCTCTCCGCCCCGCGCCGCAACGACCCGAAGGTCAAGAGCGCCCCCCGTGAGAGCGAGAGCACGCGGGTCGACAATCCTGCCAACCCCATGCCCAGCGCAATCACCGGCTTGCGGCCGCGCGCCTGCTCGATCACTCCGAAGATGCGCGCGCACTCCTCGACCCGTCCGACCATCGTCGCCATCTTGACCACCGCCGCCGGCGTCGCTGCCATCCGGTCATACCGCTCGTCGAGGTCAACGGGTGTCCCCGCGAAGTCATGCCACGAGCAGATCACCTTCTCCCAGGCAACCGGACATCCCTCGTCCGCCCAGCTCTCTACCAGATCCCATTCGAGGTCGACCCAGCTCGCCGCCGCCAGGACTTCCACGCCGACCCCTTGCCAGAACGCTTGCCGCTCCGCCAGCGTCACCTCCCGACGGCCCCCCTGCTCGCGCGGCCGAAAGGTCAGGATCAAGGCCGCCTCGACGGCCGCCCCGTGCTCCCCCAACCACGCCAAGACCCCGGGCAGCTCTCCCTCCGCCAAGTAGTCGAGCCGTACCTCGATTGCGTCCGCTACCCCATCTGCCTCGCGCAGCGCCGCCAGACACCTCTCCCCCACACTCTCCGTGATCGGAACACAGATATACGATCTCACGCGCTTCCCTCCCCCCTCCTTGTCACCACCCTACGGCCCCCCCACAGGCAGACCCCCGACAAGGTACTGGAAAGAGGACCTCTCATAAAGACCCCTTGACCCATTCGGCAAAAATTGACAATTGACAAGCAGTCAGAGGCCTCATAGACTGAAGTTGTTCGATTCGATCAGACAACCCATTGGGGGTGCATTGGTTTCGATGGGAGACCCGAGTCGACGGATGCATACCGGGAAGCTTGTAACCCGTAAACTGCAGGCAAATGTTAGTTGCGAACACTGAACTCGCAATGGCGGCCTAGTAATAAAACGCTAGCTACTGCCCGTTCGCTCACGCTCTGCCTGAGGGCGTGATGTCGAGCGTCGACTCTTCAGGCTGGCTTCCGGATGCAGGTCAGAGTCCGTTGGCGAGACCTTCCTGACATAGTTCGCGCCCAGTTCTTCGCCGTTTCTGCTACTGGGCACGGGCGAACTCTTGAGCGAAACGGATAAGTATGTAGATTCCTTCGGTAACGGCTTCCAGACGAGAGTTCGATTCTCTCCACCTCCATCTTGTGACCACGACAGACCCGTCCACCAACCGCCCCCGGTGATTGGACGGGTCTTCTTCCATGCATCAGGCGGAGGATGTTGAAAACTGGCTGATGGACCGCAGAAATCTCCTGTTGGGAGCAATCAAGAAGGGCCCTGTCATCATGCCAGCGCAATGATGCCCAGATGCACGAGCGCTTGGCTGCCATGGAAAAGAACGGTTTCATCGAACACGGCGGCAGTGGACGCGGCACTTTTTGGGCGCTACGCCCCGAATTGCATCGCCGCTTTGCCGGGCCCGGTCATCACGAACGCGACCGCCGGATCGAGTGGAAGGCCGCCAAGACCCGGGTACTCAGTATTCTTGTGGAACGGGCCAAACGTGGAGAAGAGGGGTTGAGTAAACAGGAAATCCGACAGATCACCCGCTTTGACCGGTTTAAAGTGATTCGTCTTATAAACGAACTCTCCCAGGAAGAACCGAGACTTGAACCTGCCGGCAGGGGCCGTTATGCCCGGTATGCGTATCGAAAAGCAGGGAATGCGTGACCAATGATGAATGCAATGTCCTTCATCATTGAGTGCAACATTGGAGGAACCGCAATGTTGCTTTTAATGTTGCGCGCACAATGGCTCACATTGAAGCAAGATTCAATGAATGCACCCAGCGGATTACACATTGGGAGCTCTCCGATGTTCAAGCGAATGTTCGTGAACATTGAATCAAGACCGATTACGCATTCCGTACGTTTACAAATGCAATGAGAGCCGCAATTTCGCGAAAATTGCCCAGCCTGCAATTATTCACTCAAATTGTTAATGAATTGCTGCCTGTGCAATATGGCTCAGAAATTGACCTTGTTCCCGAGCGTGTGCCAATCACTCAGAAGATACAAGAAGAGGGTGAGCTTCCCCCGCAGAAGTGACCTTGGTCGAGTCGACACTGAAGAACGTTCTTGTCAAAACCGGCAAACGCAAGCACGGCAAACCGGAACGTTTGATTGGCGATCGTGGGTACGACAGCAACAAGGTGCGGGCATTTCTGGTTAAGCGCGTGATCGAGCCGATTATCCCCGCCCGCAAAAACAACGTCGAATCACTGTTCGATACGAGAGATCGGAGAAAGTATCGACGGCGTTGGTTCATATCGCTTGTACCTTCATCACGTGAAAACGGGTTTTGGGATGATTTCTATGACTTTTACTCCAAAGTTCACCATCACCAACCGCATGACCCTGGCGATCACCCGCATCGAGCGGGCGCGGGGCTTTCTGGAGGCGGCGCAGCTCTCCGCCGACTGGGTGCGCGAGGTGGGCGAACAGGCGCTGATTCTGGAGGCCCACCACACCACCCACATCGAGGGCACCCGGCTGACCCTGGATCAGGCCGAGCGGCTGTGGAAAGGTGAATCGGTGCCGGAAGCCGATCCGGACGATGCCCGTGAGTTGCTCAACTACCGCACCGCCTTCGAATTTGTCTCCGAGTGTCTGGACAGCGGCGACCCGATCACCGAAGGGATGATCCGCGAGATTCACCACAAACTGGTGGAAGGTGTGCGCGGCGGCAGCGCCGCGCCGGGGGAATATCGGCGTCTCCAGAACTACGTGGTCAACGCGGGCACCGGCCAGGTGATCTACACTCCGCCCACGGCGGTGGAGGTGCCGGTGATGATGTCGGAGCTGGTCAAGTGGCTGAACGGTGACCTCGATATCCACCCGGTGCTGGTGAGCGGCATCGCCCAGTTCCAGCTGGTGCATATCCACCCGTTTCTCGACGGCAACGGCCGCGCCTCGCGTCTGCTCTCCACCCTCTGTCTATACAAGGCCGGGTACGATTTCAAGCGGCTGTTCACCATCAGCGAATACTACGACCGCGACCGGCCGACCTTCTACAAGTCAATCCAGAGCGTGCGCGACAACGGCATGGACATGACCGGCTGGCTCGACTACTTCATCACCGGCCTGGAAACGCAGATGGTCGAGGTGCGCGAGCGTAGCGAGCAGGTCATCCGCCGCGACGTGCTGGTGAAGCAGCACGGCCTGAACGAGCGCCAGGGTAAGGCGCTGGGTTATCTCCTCCAGCACGGCAAGCTGACCATCCGGGATTTTGAGGCGCTCTGCCCGACCGTCAACCGCCGCAGCCTGCAGCGGGATCTGAAGGGAATGCTGGACAAGAATCTGATCGTTGAAGCTGGCGCGGGAGCGACCGACCCGACCCGCCATTACACGTGGGCTGAGCTATGACAAGCTGTGACACCGAGCTGTGACAGCGCTATGACAATAGCTGCGACATCTTGGGGGGTGACTTGAGGGGTGACTTGGAGGCCAATGTTTTCCAACGACAAGCTGATGGCGGAGTATGGATTTACCGAAGAGTGAAGTTGCCCCGTTTTAGTGGACACCTCATCATTTGCCTTGGAGGTGCCAGATGACGAAAGCCACCAGCCGTATGACCCAGGCGATTATCCACATCGAAGAGGCAGGCAGGGAGGCGGCACGAAATATCAGCCACCCTATACCATCACCTCGGCGATAGTGAATCTGGTCGCCGAGATTGGCGAAACCATCGGCCGCTACACCGTGCTGGCCGAACAGAACCTGACTCCGCGCCTGCGCCGGGAGAACCGTATCCGCACCATCCAAGCCTCACTGGCCATCGAGAACAATCCGCTCACCCTTGAACAGGTGACCGCCGTGATTGAGGGCAAACGGGTGTTGGGGTACCCCCGCGAGATTCAGGAGGTACGACCTACGAGGCCATGGAGGACTGGGACGCCAGTGTCGAGGAGGATCTGTTGGCGGCGCACCAGTTGTTAACGCGCGGTTTGGTGGATGAAACGGGGCGCTATCGATCCGGCGGGGTCGGGATCTTCCGGGGCGAACAGCTGGTGCACATGGCTCCCCCCACCGAACACGTGCCCAGGCTGATGGCGGATCTGCTGGATTGGCTGGAAAACACCAACGACCATCCCTTGGTGGCCAGTTGCATTTTTCACTACGAGTTCGAATTCATCCACCCCTTTGCCAACGACAACGGCCGCAAGGGGCGGTTGTGGCAAACCTTGATTCTTCGGAACTGGAAGCCGCTGCTGGCCTACTTGCCAGTGGAGACAGTGATCCGTAATCGTCAGGAGGATCATTACCGGGTGCTCGCGGTGGCCGACAGCCAAGCGGATGCCACTCCTTTTGTCGAGTTCATGCTGGGCGCTTTGCGCGATGCCGTGCGCGAAGCGATGTCGACCGACCAAGCAGGCGACCAAGTAACCGACCAAGTAGCGACATTGATCCGTGCAATTGGGAGCGGTGAGCTTA
>JBMOHS010000145.1:0-10025 GCA_049317725.1 Blastocatellia bacterium | reverse complement strand
CCATTCCCCATTCTCCATTCCCCATTCTCCATTCTCCATTCTCCATTCTCCATTCTCCATTCTCCATTCTCCATTCCCCATTTACCCCCCCTCTTCCCCGAAGCAAGGATTCTCAGTAGACTGGGACATTCTTGAGGGAGGAGCGGGATGTCGGGAGCGGAGAGCATACGGGAGGCGTACACGGTCCATGGAGTTACGGGTTACTACCGTCGGGTAGGGGAGAGCTATCGTAACCCGCACGAGCCGGAAGTACGTGCCTTGATTGAGGAAGGGGTCGTCCGGTGGGGGCTGCCGTTGGGGCGCGTGCTCGACTTGGCGTGCGGGAGTGGTGAGGCGACACTGGTCTTGCGAGGGATGGGAGCGGGCCGGGTCGATGGAGTCGATCCTTACACGGGGGCAGCGTATCGAGAGCGGACGGGGCAGGTGGCGGAGGCATTCGGCTTCGAGGAGATTGCGAAGGGAAGGCTCGAAGGGCGAGGGTACGACTTGATCGTCTGCAGTTTTGCATTGCATCTGGTGGGGCCGTCCTGGTTGCCGGGGATGCTCTACCGGCTGGGCACGATCTCGCCACGTCTGCTGGTCCTGACACCACATCAGCGTCCGGGGATCGATCCGGCGTGGGGGTGGGTTCTGCGGGAGGAGATTCGGCGGCAACGGGTTCGTGCACGGATCTACGATTGGCAGCGTTCAACAGACGACAGCGAGGGAGAAGAAGATGGCGCAAGCGAGGGCATCCCTACGGGAGCGATTTGAGGAGTGGACCGGGCGACCGGCGCGGGTCTTCTCGGCTCCGGGCCGGGTCAACTTGATCGGGGAGCATACCGATTACAACGACGGGTTTGTTCTGCCGATGGCGCTCAACCGACGAACGTACGTCGCGGCGGCGCGACGAGAGGACGGAGTGATCCGTTGCCGATCGACGGGCTATGCGGAGGAGGTCCAGTTTGCCTTGAGCCCGGAGGGCAAGCCAGCACACGATTGGGCCAACGTCATCCGCGGGGTGGCGACGTGCCTGCTGCGGGAAGAGTTCCGGTTGACGGGGGCGGATCTGTTGATCGAGAGCGAAGTTCCGATCGGGGCGGGGCTCAGCTCCTCAGCGGCGCTGGAGGTAGCGACAGGGTTGGCGTTGCTGCGGCTGGCGGAAGAGCCGGTCGATCCGGTCGATCTCGCGCTCGTTTCGCAACGGGCGGAGCAGCAGTTTGCTGGGACCAACTGCGGCATCATGGACCAGTATATTGCCGCCCTCGGGGTCGAGGGCCACGCCCTGCTGATCGACTGTCGGAGCCTTGAGTACCGGGCGGTACCGCTCGATCTGCGTGAGACGCGGGTAGTCATCTGCAATTCGATGGTGCAGCACGAACTGGCCTCGGGGGAGTACAACCGGCGCCGCGCGGAGTGTGAGGAGGGGGTGCGGCGATTGGCATCGTACCTGCCGGGGATCCTCGCGCTGCGGGATGTTGAGATCGAGACGTTCGACCTCTACAGCGGTTCGTTGCCGCCGGTGATTGCGCGGCGCTGCAATCACGTGCTGACGGAGAACGCGCGGACGCTCGAGGCGGTGGCGGCGCTCGAAGCGGGGCAGTTCGAGACGGTCGGGCGGTTGATGGTCGCCTCACACGAAAGCCTGCGGGAAGACTATGAGGTGAGCTGCCCCGAACTCGACCTGCTGGTGAGGATCGCGGTGAGCTGCCCAGGAGTCTACGGGGCGCGGATGACGGGTGGCGGCTTTGGAGGCTCGACAGTCCAGTTGGTCCGGGCCGAGGCGGTCGAGCAGCTCTGCGCGACGATCGAGGAGCGTTACCGGGTCGAGACGGGGCTCACGCCGGAGTTTCTTGTTTGCCAAGCTGGGGGAGGAATGGGGGAAATGGAGAATGGATAATGGAGAATGGATAATGGAGAATTGAGAATGGGTGAGGGGTGAGGGAAGAGGGGCGAGGGAAGAGGGGTGAGGGGCGAGGGAAGAGGCTCACGCGAAGGCGCGAAGCCGCTAAGGGGGAAGAGAGCGAATCAGGTACGAACCGGGGATGCGGGAATGTCCACCCGCTTGTAAATCTTCGCGGCTTCGCGGCTTCGCGTGAGAAAAAACAACAAGGCCCATATTGTCGAAGATCATTCATAGGGGAGAAGGCATGTCGAGAAAGAGCGACCATCAAGGAGCCGAGAGGCACTGGGCCTTCCGCGAGGGGCGATCCAGTTGGGTTCGGCGGGTCACCCTCATCGGGTGGCTGCTGACGGGTTGGTCGCTCGCGGGAACGGTCGGGTTCGCTCAGCCGCCCTTGGGCAGCACGCCGGCCCAGCCTTCGCAGGGCCAGTTCGATTGGGAGCGGGCGGTGTCGCTCTACAAGCAAGGGCAGTATCGTGCCGCTATCGGGGAGTTCCAGGGAGTGCTGACGGAGCACCCGACGCACGCGGACAGTTGGAAGTTCGTCGGGCTGGCCTATCTGGCCCTCGAAGCGCCAGGGGAGGCGATTCCGGCGCTGCAACGGGCCTTGGAGTTGAAAGAGCAGCAGGAGCGGATCGACCCATCGCTCCGGCGCGCGTTGGCCGAGGCCCATCTCGCCGAGCGGGGGTATGCGCAGGCGCTGCCGCATCTGGAGTGGTTGACCGGGACGGTCGCGACCCGCGGACTGGGAGGAGAGCGGGCTGGGGATTGGTACCTGCTGGGAGTGGCCTATGCGGGGTTGGAGCGGGGGGAGGAGGCGACGCGGGCGCTCGACCGGGCGCTGACGCTCGACCCAGGCAATCTCGCGGCGCTGCAGTTTCTGGCTGGCCGGTCGATCCGCGAAGGGCGGCCGACGGAGGCGATCGCGCGATTGCGGACGGGGCTCGTGACGGCGCCGAAGCAGGCAGAGTTGTGGGGGCTCTTGGCGGAAGCGCTCCTCCGCCAAGCCTCTCAAGTGCCGGACGAGAAGGCGCGCGGACCGCTGCTCGAGGAGGCGATCCGCAGCGCGACAACACTGACCACGCTGCGCGAAGAGGCGGCGGCTTTCGAGCTGCTCGGCCGCGCCTATCTTGCCGCAGGCCGCTATCCCCAGTCGGAGCGGGCGTTGACCCGCTCACTGCAGCGCCAAGAACAACCAGGAGCGAATCTCTACTTTCAACTGGGCTATGTGTCGGTCCAGCTCAAGTCGTGGAAGCGGGCGATCGAGATGCTGACCCAAGCGGATCAACTGGCCCCACGGCAAGTGCCGACGCTCTCCCTGCTTGGCTTTGCCTACGAGAACGAACGACGGTACCCCCTCGCCTACGAGACCTACCGACGCGCCTACCTGGCCAGCGGCGAGACGGACACAGACCTCGCGCGGACGCTCGAGCGGCTGACCCCTCTTCTCTCCCCGCCCCAGCACTGACAGAAGCAGGCATCCTCCGATCCGCGTGACGGCGATCTCTGATTTGTTGTCCCGGAGCGGATCGATTATGCTGGCAGCTCCAGATGGATTCCAATCCGAACCTGTTGAAGGGTGAAGCGAATACACCCGGAGGGACCGTCACCGTGCAGATCTTCAAGCAGATGCCCAAACGATTGCTTCGTCAGAAGGGGAGCCGTTACCTGATCATCGGGGGTTGCTTCCTCGTCCTCTTCGCGCTGCTGCTCGGCCATCGCCAAGCGGACGGGCGGGTCGAAGAGGCCGGTTCGGTGGAGAAGATCTACCGGGGCTATCTGGTGGCCATGGAGAAGGTCCGGCAGCACCACGTCGAGGAGGTCGGATACGAGCAGATGACGACGGCAACGATCCTGGGGATGTTGCGCACGCTCGATCCTCACTCCAACTTCTACGACCGAAAATCGTTCGAGGAGATGCGACTCGAGCAGCGCAGTCAGTACTATGGGATTGGGGCGACGATCCAGCAGCGCTTCGGGGGCGTCTTCATCATTGAGCCTTTCCGGAACACACCGGCGCTGCGGGCGGGGCTGCGCTATGGGGATCGGATTGTCGCGATCGACGGGAAGCCGGCGACCGACTGGGATTCGGACCGGGTACGGGACCACCTCCGGGGCGAGTTGGGAACACGAGTGGCGGTGACAGTCGAGCGAGTCGGACTAGCCGAGCCCTTGACGGTGACGATCGAGCGGGGCGCGGTCGATCTTCCCTCGATCTCCGGGACCTTTCTGGTTGCGCCGACGATTGGGTATGTGTCGCTCTCGCGCGGGTTCCACTCGACGACAGCCGATGAGTTGAGCAGTTCAATCGAGAAGTTGAAAGCGGCGGGGATGAGCTCGTTGATCCTCGACCTTCGCGGAAATCCGGGGGGCTTTCTCGACCAGGCGATTCGGGTGGCCGACAAGCTGCTGCAGGAAGGGCAGACGATCGTCTCGGTGCGGGGACGGGAGGGGCGTACGGCGACGCGGGACTGGGTGGCGGAGTCGGGTTCACCGGAGACCTTCCCGATCGTCGTGCTGATCGACGAGAGTTCGGCCTCGGCCTCGGAGATTGTCGCTGGAGCGATCCAGGATCACGATCGGGGATTGATCATCGGAGAGCCCAGCTTCGGAAAGGGGCTGGTCCAGACGATCTTTCCGCTGCGGAGCGGGGCGGGGCTGACGCTGACGACGGCGCGGTACTACACGCCGAGCGGTCGGCTGATCCAGCGTGACTATTCGAGCGGGTCGGCGTACGAGTACATCTTCCGGCGCCAAGCCGGGAAGGGAGCGGCAGAGACACCGGCCGCGCCGGCAACCTACCAGACGAGCCTCGGCCGATCGGTCTTTGGGGGAGGAGGGATCACGCCGGACCTGCGGGTCGAATCGGAACAGATCACGGCCGAGCAAGGGCGCCTCTGGACGACCGGGATCTTCTCATTCGTGCGCCAGCTCTTGGGCGGGCAGATCCCCGGGGCAGCGGCCTTTCGGCAGGGAGCTCTCCAGTTGGACCACGAGCCCCAAGGCGTCGAGTTGCCGGTGAGCGACGCGGTGATGGAGGCCTACCGTGCGCACCTGCGCCAGTTCATGCAGGACAACCCGGCACTCGGTTTGACCGAGGAGATGGCGACGACGCATCACGAATGGGCGCGTCGGAAGATCCGGGAGGAGGCCCTCCTCGCCTTCTACGGTGCAGACAAGCAGCGACAGATGACGACAGAGACCGATCCCCAACTCCAGCGCGCGATCCAGGAGATGCCGCAGGCGGCCCAGCTCGCCACCCGCGCGGAGCAGGCCCGCAAACAGGCTCGTCGCTGAGGGGGCGGCCCTCTCCGTCAGCTACCGCGGATCTGCTGGCGCGGCCTCTCTCCGCTGATGTCGCTGGTAGAGATAGGAGATCAGCAGGAGGGTCGCGCCGAGCACCAGGAACGAGAAGATCCGGTAGAGCTGGCCGAGCCCCGAGAGGTCGAAGAAGAAGACCTTGACGATCGTTGCCAGCATGAGCCCCAGGCCAAGCGCCCGCAGCCATCTGTCAGCTCGTCCAATCCCGATGCCGATCATCGCTCCAGCCTGGAGGGCGTAGAGGACGGAGAGGAGCAGCTCTCTTCCGAGCACGGCATCGAAGGCGGGAAAGAGGGAGAGGGCCTCGAGGCGTGCGAGAAGGGGCCCCTGCACCTCGAAGCGCAACCCGCCGAGGAGGACGAGCTGGCTGAGAGTCAGGAGGGCGGGGGGCAAGACCCGCCCTTCCCAGTGCATCCGTCTCTCCGGGTGGCGTCGGCCGGCGCGATAGGCGAGCAGCAACGCAGTTGCCAGCCCAGCAAAGGCTGCGAAGAGGGGATTGAGGAGCGGCCATTGCCAAGCGGCGAGTGTGCCGTGCCCGCCGTGGCCGAGCAGGATCCCGCCGGCGCTGACGAGGAGCCCTGCCCCGATCAGGCGCGGCAGCCTTCTTCCTCCGACAATCCCGGCAATCAGCAGCCCTCCGCCACTGAGGCTCCAGAGGAGGCTCAGCAGGCCCCGCTTCCAGGTCTCCAGCCAGAGAGTGCCCTCCTGTGTGTCCCACAAAGGATCGAGAAGCACCCGGAACTGATCGATTCGTTGGTCAAAGTAGTCGGTCGTCTCGAGGGAGAGCCAGAGCGTCGCCAGCAAGACGGCGCTGAGCAGCGGGAGGCCTTTCCAGAGATCCCCTTCCCATCGATCTTGGATCGTCAGAGGTGGCGTCGAGGGCCACCGGCGCACCGCCCAGGCCGCCGTCAGCAGGCTGACGAGGAGGGCGGCCATCGAGCCTCCCCGAAGGTTGAAGATCGGGGTAAAGGGTGCCTCTTCTCCGGTGGAGTAGGCGGCGGCGGAGAGATCGATCCCGATCCAGTGGGCGGCGGCGATCAGCAAGACGAGGCCCGCCGCGACCCGTGTCAAGCGGCGCCCGGTCGACCACCCGAGCACGGCCAGGACGGCCCCTTCGACCGCCCACCCGATGGTCACCCACTGCTGATCCCATTGAATCGGCAGGGCCACGGTCCAGCAGAGCACGGCCAAGCCCGTCAGTGCCCGCTGGAGGTAGCGATCGCCAGACTCCTCCCATCGCCTCACCAAGCGGCCCAACCCGAAATGAAAGAAGCCAAGGACGACGGCCATCGTCCCCTGCCATCCACTGTGGTCCGCCGCGAGCAGCTCGTGGAGGGCCAGACCGTAGGTTCCTCCATTGGCGAAGAGCAGCAGGCCATCCCACTGGCTCGCCGCGGATCTTCGGGCAAGGATCGAGACGACTGGGACAAAGGCGAAGACAAGAAAGAGCAGCGTGAAGAAGAGGAGCGTCTCGGCGAACTTCTCCGGGGCACACCAGGTGACCCACCACGCGCCGCTGACGAAGACGGTCCCACCAAAGGCCAGCCAGGCGAGGACCGGCCAGCGTCGCCAATGCGCCACTGCCAGCACGCCCAGGTCAAGCAGGAGCAGGTAGCTGAAGAGAACCGTTCGATTCTCCTCGCCGGTCGAGAGGAGGAGTGGGGTCAGAAACCCGCCGATCAGGCCGAGCACCGCCATGGCCAGCGCATCGTTCCGGACGGAGAGGAGCACGGAGAGGATCGTGACGCCGGTCATCAGTAGAAAGGCGGCCTGGGCGCCGATCAAGCCATAGAGCACCGAGGCCGCCTGGATCGTCAGGTAGAGGATGGCAATGCCCCCTCCCGAGAGCCCCTGACCGTAGTGGCGATAGCCCCGCCGCGCCATCCGCTCGCCCCAGACCAGCAGGGCCGCTCCGCCGGCGCCGGCAAGCAGGACCCGTGCCAACGGCCCCATCCATTGATGCTCGATGGCGTACTTGAGGAAGAAGCCGATCGAGAGGATGACGGCAACCATCCCGATCCGGTTGAACCAGTTTCCCCCGATGACCCGCTCAAGCTGCTCCCACCCGAGCCCCCTGCCCTGTCGCGGTGTGGCCTCTCTGGGCGACCTCTCGACGGGGGAGGCGGTTGGGGCCTCGCCGGCGGGACGCTCAGGCATGGCAGTCGGCACTCGCAGTGCGGGCCCAGGGCGATCTGCCAGGCGCTGCTCCATGGCATAAAGGCGCACGATCTGCTGGCGGAGGATCTCCTCCAGTTCGGCGACCCGTCCCTGGAGCTGCTCAAGGCTCCCCCCACCCCCGCCAAGCGGGGCGGTCGGGGCGACGGGGACTGGCTCCTCGTCCTCCACTGGGGAGGAGCCGACCGCGGGGCTCTCATCGTTCAACAAGGGAGATCACCTCCTGCTTTCGATTCAATCTGATCAAGAATGGGGGGATGATGTCGGGACCGTCCGTCCGGGCGCTTGGCGCATCGTTCATGCTGGGCGGGAATGGTACAATCCTGGGCGCGTCAGCGGGATGATCGGAACCAACCGGACACACCCACCGAGGGGAGGAGAGGAGGGCTCCTCCCTCCAGATGGCCCGAAAAGCACTGCCCCTCCCCACCCCATTCATCGACTCACTGGTGAGGAGGTCACCACACCCTATGTCCCATCCACCATCTCCCGGCCCCTTGTCTTCTCTCCTGCCCGGACCTTGGACCGAGACGACGCTGCGTGTGCGCTACGCCGAGACCGATCAGGCGGGGGTCGTCTACCACTCCAACTACCTGGTCTGGTTCGAGGTCGGTCGGGTCGAGCTCTGCCGCGCCTATGGGTTCAACTACCGCGACATGGAGACCGAGGCCGATTCCCTGCTTCCGGTCACCGAAGTCCGTGCGACCTACCGCCTGCCTGCGCTCTACGACGACCTGATCCAGGTTCGCACGCGCCTGCTGACACTGCGGAGCCGCGCCGCCTCCTTCGGTTACGAGATCCGCCGCGCCACCGATGGCCAGCTCCTCGCCGAGGGCGAGACGCGCCACATGGTCATCGACCGACAAGGCCGCGCACGAACGTTTCCGTCCCGCTACGCGGCCTTTCTGCGACAACCGATCGAGGACCAGACTACTGCTTGACCCGATTGGGCGGAATCGGGATCGGCTGGTTCTCTCCCTCTCCGCCGCCAAAGACTTCGCGGAAGGCACCAATGCTCGAGAGGACCGAGCTGGTCTCGACCGGCATGAAGACGACCTTAGAGTTGTTGGATCGGGAGAGATCCCGGAGCGACTCGATGTACTTCATCATGATGAGGTATTGGGCTGGGTTGCCCTGTCCGCCGGTGATTCCCTGGGCGATCATCCGAATCGATTCGGCTTCGGCCGTCGCCGCCGTCAGCCGGGCCGTGGCCTGCCCCTCCGCCTGGAGGATGGCCGACTGCTTCTCCCCCTCGGCCCGGGTGATCGAGGCCTGCTTCTCCCCTTCGGCGCGGGCGATTGCCGCCTGCTTCTCGCCTTCCGCCTGCAGGACGACCGCGCGACGGGTCCGCTCCGCCGTCATCTGCTTCTCCATGGTGATGCGCACATCCTCTGGCGGGTTGATGTTCTTCAGCTCGACCCGGGTCACCTTGACACCCCATTTGTGGGTCGCGTCCCCAAGGATTCCGCGCAGCTTGGTATTGATCGTGTCCCGCGACGAGAGCCCTTGGTCAAGGTCCATCTCCCCGATGACGTTGCGCATCGCCGTGATTGTCAGCTGGATGATGCCGCCGACCAGATCGCTCACCTCATAGACCGATTTGGTCGGGTCCGTGATCTGCCAGTAGATGACCGAATCGACCAGGATCGTCACGTTGTCGCGAGTGATGACCGGCTGGGGGGGCAGGTCAGTGAACTGCTCGCGGAGGTCGATCTGGGTGACCGCTTGGCGTTGTCCGGACCAGAAGACGGATCGCGGTCGTTCAAAAAATGGGAGGACCAACTGGAGGCCGCTCGTCCCCAATCGATCGAATTTTCCCAGCCGCTCAATGAGGATGACGCTGGCCTGGGGGACAATACAGATCGTCTTCGCCGCAACGAAGAGAACCACCACCGCGACCACCAACAATGCGATCACCGTCTCCATTTCGCTCCTCCTGTCGTTGATTCAACAAACTTGCCTGCCCAGGCCGATTCCCGCCTCAAAAGAGTGGCTGGCGCTGGGAGACCCGCCGGACATAGATCGAGTTGCCCTCGAGTCGCTCGATCTCGACCAGCTCCCCTTCGGTGAGGGGCGACTCGCCATCGACGGGGTAGGCCGCCCAGACGGCACCATAGACCTTGACGGCTCCTTCCTGCAGGGCACCCTGACTCGGCTCGACGACCGTCCCCGTCTGGCCAATCATCGTCTCAACGCCGGTCAAATAGGGTGTCCCCTCCCGGCGCCGGTTGAGAAAGCGCTCGAAGATGGTGCGTGAACCCGCCAGCAGGGCGAGCGAGACGCCGAGAAAGATGACGAGTTGGGCGGCGATCCCTCCCCATCCAGTCGCGGCCATGAGCCCAGCCACGAGAGCTCCCACCGCAAACCAGAGCAGAAAGAACCCGGGGGTCAAGACCTCCCCCACCAGAAAGACTGCCGCCAAGAGAATCCAGACCAGCCAGAGGTATGCCATATTCCTTCCTGGAAGAATCGATTGACGGGGCCAGCGCCCCACGCACCTTTCTCGTCTTCGGATCCGGCCGAAGAGAGCGCTTCTATGCTATCGCAGACGAGCGATGGGTACCAATCAGATTCTGCCTCCCCACTCATCCTGTCAGTTCGCACGCCATAGACTGACAGCAAGGACTGACGCGGCCAACCACTCAAAC
>JBMOHS010000144.1:0-10127 GCA_049317725.1 Blastocatellia bacterium | reverse complement strand
GATCGAGGCCCTGATCCGCCTTGAGTCTGGACTCGCCGACTGGACTCGTCCGGCCAAGCCGGGCAGCGGTGATCGCGCCGCCCTGCTGCGGCTCGTCGATCAGTTTGTCGTGGCACGTCCGGAGCGAACAGCCTTTCGCGCCCTCTACACCGCTGAGCGGCTGATCGGGACGGGAACCCTCCTCGACAAGGCGATCGAGATGGCCAATCGGGTCCTCGCCGAGGCCGAGACCGCGACCGAGCCGGCCGGGTCGCTGCGCGACTACCCCAACTACGACCGCGAAGGTCGCGTCGCCATTCTGCGTGGCCGGGCCTGGGATCGAAAGGGCTGGGCCTACTACAAGGCCGAGAATCTGGCGGCCGCCGATGCCGCGCTCCTCGAAGCGATCCAGTCGTACGGTGACCTTCCCGAAGTGCGCCGCTCCTTCTGGCATCTCGCCACGGTTCGCGAGACGGCCGGGGATCAGGCCTCGGCCCTCGCGCTCTACCTCGCGGGCTATGAGCCCCCGGCGACGCCACCGGAGAAGGGGGGGGCCGGGGGGGAGAAGGCCGATGTCCGCCGCACCATCATCGAACTGCTCTTCCGGCAAGTCCGTGGCTCGCTTGATAAACTGGAGGCGGAGCTGGCCCGGGCCTCTGTCAACCCCTACGAGCTGCTCGCCTCCGTTCGGGGGGTCGCAATCCCCTCCCCCGTCGCCAAGACTGCGCCAGCCCCAGCGGCAGCGCCGGTCGAGGCCGACAGCGCTCTCCTGGTGCTGCGAGAGAGGCTGGACCGGTCATCCAAGGCGAGCGGTGAGAACAGTGGCAGCGTGAGCCGGATCAGCCTGCCCCGCTCGGATCCGATGTTCGCACGACGGGAGGAGGTGACCCAGCGAGCGGAGCGTCCCGTCCCTCCGCTGGCGATCGAACCCGCCCCCGTGGTGAGCCCTCCCCCAGCCCCGGCCAAGCCGGCAGCGGCCGCGCCCCGATCGGCCCCTCCCGGGACGGTAGTAGCCGCCCTCGCGCAAGCGAAGGAGGAGGCTCCTGTCGAGAAGCCGGCCGTAGTTCCGGCAAAGCCGGCACCGCCGCGGCCGATCCAGCTCCCTGCCGCGATCGCGCTGCGCTTTGCGCTGACCGATCCGCTGACGCCCTTCTTCAACCAGGAGCGCTACTTTTCGCGCTGGAACGGCGTGCGGCTGGTCAATGCAGAGTCGCCCCCCGCTCCCGTGGCAATCCAGGAGAAGATCCCCTCCAGCACGAACCCGGCCACCTCCGGCCCACGTCCGGCGACCCGCCCACGCTGGGCCACCCGGAAGGATCTTCCGTCCTCTCCCGTACCCAAAGGAATCAAATGAACGTCAGAACCGGTGTCATTGCCGCCGCTGGATCTGGAACCAGGATGCTGCCCGTCACCCTCGGCTACCCGAAAGAGCTGCTCCCGATTCTCCATCAGCCGGCACTCCAGTTGATCATCGACGAGTATGTCGCCGCGGGCATCCGCAAGATCATCATCGTCACTGGCGAAAATCCGGGTCCGCTCCATCGACAATATCGGCTGACAGACCTGCCCGCGCCGGGAAAGTACGAGGCGCTCGATCGCTTCGTCGCCCAGATGCGCGACGTCGAGCTGATCTTCGAGCCCCAGGAAGGCCCCTACGGCAATGGCACGCCCCTCCTCGTCGCCAGCCGGCATCTGCCGCCCGGGGAAGGCTTCCTCTACGCCTATGGCGATGACATCCTCAAGACCCGGACGCCCTTTGCCCGGCAACTGATCGACCTCCACCAGGAGACGGGGGCGCTCGTCGTCGGGACCCAGGCAGTCCCGTGGGAGGACGTTGTCCGCTATGGCGTGGTGAGCTTCCGCGAGGGGAGCGATCGGGATCTGCAGGACGTCGTCGAGAAGCCCCGACGTGAAGAGGCGACATCGAACCTGGTAATGTTTGGCCGTTTTCTGCTGAGCGAGGCGATCGTCGGAATCCTGCGGGAGATTCCGCTGGGCCAGGGGAATGAGCTGTGGCTGACCGACAGCGTGCGGGAGTACGTCCGGCGGGGCGGGCACGTCGTCGCCTGCCCCGTCACCGACGGCGAGTGGCTCACCATCGGCGATCCAGTCCACTACCTCGAGACGGTGATCGAGTACGCCCTCGACGACCCGGCAATCCGGGCCGCGATCGAGCCGCGCATTCGCCGTCGCCTGGGAATCTCGTAAGCCCGTCGAGAGAGCTACTCTGCCTCGATGACCGAGGCGCCAACATAGGGGACCAGGGCCGAGGGGAGACGGATCGAACCATCGGCCTGTTGGCCGTTCTCGAGGATCGCCAGCCACGTCCGCCCCACCGCCAACCCGGACCCATTGAGGGTGTGCACAAACTCGGTCTTGGTCTTGCCGTCGCGCTTGAAGCGAATCTGGGCGCGCCGCGCCTGGAAGGCCTCGCAGTTCGAGCAGGAAGAGATCTCGCGGTAGGTCTGCTGGCTGGGCAACCAGACTTCGAGGTCGTAGGTCTTGGCCGAGGAGAAGCCGACGTCTCCGGTCGAAAGGGCCATGACCCTGTACGGAAGTTCGAGAAGCTGCAGGACCCGCTCGGCATCGGCCGTCAACTGTTCGAGGGCAGCGTAGGAGTCCTCGGGGCGGGTCAGCTTGACCAGCTCCACCTTGTCGAACTGGTGCTGGCGGATCAGCCCACGCACATCCCGGCCGTAGCTTCCCGCCTCCGAACGGAAGCAGGGGGTGTAGGCGGTGTAGCTGAGGGGCAGATCTTTCTCCTGAAGAATTTCATCGCGATGGAGGTTGGTCAGTGGGACCTCGGCCGTTGGAACCAGGTAGAGCTCGCGTTCATCCCGCAACTTGAAGACGTCAGCCTCGAACTTGGGAAGCTGTCCGGTCCCGAAGAGGCTAGCGTCGTTGACGATGAAGGGCGGGAGCATCTCGCGGTAGCCGTGCTCGCGCGTATGCAGGTCGAGCATGAAGGCGATGAGGGCCCGTTCAAGGCGCGCGCCCATGCCGGAGAGGACAGAGAAGCGCGAGCCGGTCACCTTGGCGGCCCGCTCAAGGTCGAGGATGCCGAGACCGGTTCCCAAGTCGACGTGATCACGGGGCGTGAACCCCTCCGCCGCAAAATCGCGGGGCGTCCCCCAGCGGCGGACCTCCTGGTTGTCCTGCTCATCGTGACCGACCGGGACCGACTCGTGCGGCAGATTGGGCAGGGTCACGAGAATCGCGCGGAAGCTCTGCTCCAGCTCGTCGAGGCGGGTCTCAATGCCTCGATTGCGGTCGGTGACGGCCCTGGACTCGGCCTTGCGCTCCTCGGCCTCCTCTCGACGCCCCTCGCGCATGAGCTGCCCCACTTCCCGACTGAGACGGTTGGCCGCCGCATTCAATTCATCCCGCTCCCGGATCAACTGCCGCCGCTCTCCATCGAGCACCGTCAGCTCATCGAGCAGCGCAAGGTCGAACCGTCTGTGCCCCAACCGCTCCCGTACCAACTCCGGATGATCACGAACAAAATTGACGTCGAGCATCGCCTTGTCTCTCTCCCTTTTGACCTGCCGGAAAACCCAGCGCTACAAACCCCACACAATACCCCAAGGCCGCGACGTCAACAAGGGATCGTTCTCTTCTCGCCATTCCCCTGCGGTAATCTGCCTCCTCTGGGGCTATACTCCTCTTTCAAGAAAGCGGGGGACCTGGAATGGACCGAGAGCAGTTGATGCAAGACCTGAGCGACTACCAGGGGTGGAGCGATGCGCGCGAGGCCCGGTTACGGAATCGCATCCTGCGTTTTGTCGCGCGGCACGAGCACTGCGCGAGCCGCTCGCTGCGGCGCGGGCACCTCACCGGATCGGCGTGGGTCGTCGATCCGGGCCTCCGGCAGACGCTCTTGACCCATCATCGGCGGCTGGAGATGTGGGTACAGCCGGGGGGCCACGTCGAGGAGGATGGCGACATGCTGGCGGCCGCGTGGCGCGAAGCGCGGGAGGAGTCGGGGCTCTCGTCGGTGACCTCCCCGCTCAGCACGATCTTCGACCTCGACGTCCACGTCATCCCCGGCCGCAAGGCAGAGGTCCGGCACCTCCATTACGACATCCGGTACCTCTTCGTCGCCGATCCAACCGAACCGCTCACGGCGACCTGGGAGTCGAAAGAGCTGCGCTGGGTTGACCTCGACAAGATCGGTGAGCTGACGCAGGAAGAGTCGATCTCGCGGATGGTCCGGAAGACGTTCGCGCTGCGCGATCGTCCCCTCCGGGTCAGCAGCTGAGCAGAACAGAGAGGAGCAATCGGGAAGATGCGTGTCGGAATTGTCGGAGCCGGGCCCGCCGGGGCCCACCTCGCCCACGAATTGAGTCGAGCCGGAGCCACCGTCCATCTCTACGACGCCCGTGAGGCGTGGGAGAAGCCGTGTGGTGGCGGGGTGACCTCGAAGGCCCTCCACGACTACCCGTTCCTGGGCGAGGGCACGGCACCGAAGTCCTGGGTGACCTCTCTCCGGCTGCGCACCCCGCACGAGCGCGAACTGACGCTCGCCCCCCGGTCGAGCTTTGCCATCTACTCGCGGCAGGAGCTGGGCCGGCAGATGCGTGAACGGGCGGTGGCCGCCGGTGCCCAGCTCACCTGCCAGCGGGTTGAGAAGACGACCCGACACGGGAGTCAGTGGGAGATCGAGACGGCGGGCGGCTCGGTACACGTCGACTTTCTGGTGGGAGCCGACGGGGCCAACAGCGTCATCCGCCGTCGGGTCGGCCAAGCGCTTCCGGCCGGTGATTTCTCCTACGGGCTCGGCTGGCACGTCGACGGTGCGGTTGCTCACCCACCCGGCCGGGTCGAGATTGGGTATCTGGAGGGGCTCAGTGGCTACTGCTGGCTCTTTCCGCGAACGGACCACCTCTCCTTCGGGATCGCAACGGGCTATCGCGAAACCAGCCCAGCGGAGATGCGCGCGCGGCTGCTCGCCTTCATCCGGCGGGACTACCCGGCGGTTGCCGAGGCGATCCTCCACCCGGGCCCGGGGGCGCCCCACGCCCGCTTCTACGCGGCAATGATCCCCTCGCTGGGAGCCGAGACGTGGGATAGACTGCGCGCCAGCTCAGTCGATCAGGGCTGGGCCCTGATCGGAGACGCCGCCGGCTTTGTCGATCCCCTGACGGGGGAAGGCATCTACTATGCCATCCACTCGGCCACACTCCTCGCCCAGGCGCTGACCGGCCGCCCAGCCGATTACGAGGCGATGTGGCGGACAAGCTTCGGGGGGGAGCTTCGCCGCGCGGCGACGCTCAGCGACCGGTTCTACTCGGGAAGTGCGGGGGGAACGCCGCTCCTCGAGCGCATGGTCCAGGTCGCCCGCTACCATCGAGGGGTTCGCGAGACCGTCCGCGACCTGATCGCAGGCGAACAGGTCTACCTCACCCTCAAGGAGCGGCTGTTCCGCTCGCTCCTCCGCCCGTGGTAGGCACTCCCTCGCCCGCACCTCGTCACCAGGCTTTTTTGACTTCCCTTCCGGTGTGCGCTTTTCGCATAGATTTGTGGCAGAACCGCCAAACTTCATCGTTACTCTCTTCTTTTTTCATCAGCAAAGGTCGATTCCTGACAGACAGGTCGTCACCACCTTGCAGGACTGAATTGGAACGAGCAGAGCCGAAACAGGAAGGAAGAGGAGCCAGATGAAGAACGACCACGGAGCGTGGCAGGGGAGAAGCCGAGTGGGGGCCATTGTGTGGTGCCTCCTGTTCTTGGGGTGGGTGGGAGTGCCGGGCTGGGCGCAGGACACGACGGGTGTCGGAGCGATCGTTGGGGAGGTGCGGGGAGCCCTAGGCGAGCCGGTCGCCGGGGTCAAGATCTGTCTCGCCGGAACGACGCGCTGCACCCTCTCGGACGCGGCGGGAGCCTTCCGGCTCGGCGAGCTGCGCGCGGGCGTCTACCGCCTGGAGATCTCCCTTCCCGGCCAGCCGGTCCTGCAGAGCGATGAAGTGGAAGTCCGCGCGGGCCTCGATGGCCGGGTCTCGGTCACCTTGCCGCAGGTCGAGAAGATCGAGCAGTCGGTGACCATCACCGCGCCGGCCTTCGTCGTTCCCGAAGAGGTCAAGAGCTCCGGCTACCTCATTCAACCGAACGAGGTGCTCAAGGCGGCGGGAGCGCTCCAGGACATCTCGCGCTACGTCCAGACCCTCCCCGGGGTCGTCATCGGATCGAACGACTTCCGCAACGACATCATCGTCCGCGGCGGAAGCCCCCTCGAGAACCTCTTCATCGTCGACAACATCGAGATCCCGAACATCAACAGCTTCGCCAACTTTGCCTCGGCCGGGGGCTCGGTGAGCATGCTCGACCCGGCACTCTTGCAGGACGTGACCTTCCTGACGGGTGGCTATCCGGCCCCCTTCATCAACCGGACGTCGAGCGTCCTGCAGATCAGCCAACGGGAAGGCAGCCGGGAGCGGCTCCAAGGGCGGGCCACGCTGGGATTTGCCGGCGCAGGGGCGGTTCTCGAAGGGCCGATCAAGGGTGGGCGCGGCTCGTGGGTCGCCTCGGCCCGGCGCAGCTTCCTCGACCTCTTCACCAATGACATTGGCATCGGGGGAACCCCGGTCAACTACTCCTACAATGGGAAGGTCGTTTACGACCTGACGCCAAGGGACCGGATCTGGGCCGTCAGTGTCAGCGGAGATGACCGCATCCGGCTCGGTGCCGCCGAGGGGATCGCGCCGGAGGAGGAGCTGAGCACCCTTGACATTCGCTACAACGGCTGGCGCAGCGCCAACGGCTTCAACTGGCAACGGATCTTCGGGGACCGCGGTGTCGGCCTGCTCGGAGTGACCCACTCCGAGGCGGGTGTCAACGCGCGCGTCCGCGATCTCGTCCGCGGTGGCCTCCCTCCAATCGGCACCCCGATCGAGGACCAGATCGCCAACGGCCAACTCGTCTACCGCGACGACTCCCGCGAGGGCGAGAGCACCATCAAGTACGACCTGACGCTCTACCTCCCCCGCCTCAACAAACTGCAGGCCGGTGGCAGCTTCAAGCTCTTTCGCATCAACTACAACACGGCGACCCCGTTCGGCAACGACAACCCCTACTCCCTGCAGCCGGGCGTCAACCCGATCGCGCTCCAGCAGAGCTACACCACCACCCAGACGGGCGCCTACGTCCAGACGACCCAAGACCTCACCCGCCGGCTCAACCTGACCTGGGGAGGGCGCTACGACCACTATGCCCTGCTTCAAAGGGGACGGTTCAGCCCGCGGATCGGGATGAGTTATCGCTTGACCGACAAGCTCTCCTGGCGCGGCAGCTTTGGGACCTACTACCAGCAGCCCTTCTTCCTCTTCGTCTCCGCCTTTCCGGAGAACCGCGGACTGATCCCCTTCCGTGCAGACCACTACGTCACCGGACTCTCCTACGTCGCCAGCGACACCTTCCGGGTGACCCTTGAGGCCTACCGCAAGGAGTACCGCGACTATCCGGTCTCGACCCAGTTCCCTTCCCTCTCGCTGGCCAGTGTCGGCGACACCTTCTCGACCCGCGAGATCCTCTTTCCCCTGACCAGCGCGGGGCGCGGCCGCGCCCAGGGCGTCGAACTCTTCGCCGAGAAGAAGTTCTCCGGGCGCTGGTTCGGTCAGACCAACGTCGCCTTCTCCCGCACCCGCGTCGCCGGCCTCGATGGCGTCCTCCGGCCGGGTACTTACGACTATCCGTTCGTCTTCAACCTTGTCGGCGGCTACCGCTTGAGCCCGAAATGGGAGTTCTCGACCCGCTGGGTCCACCTCTCGGGGCGCCCATTCACCCCGTTCAACGAAGCGGCGTCAGTCGCCCAGCGCCGCGGCATCTTCGATCTGACCCGTGTCAACGACGAACGGGCCCTCGCCTACCAGCGACTCGACCTGCGCGCCGACTACACCTTCCGCTTCCGCGAACAGGACGTCCTGCTCTTCATCGGCGTCCAGAACATCTTCAATCGGCAGAACTTCGCCCGGATCTCGTGGGACCGCCGCAACAACCGCTCGCGCTTCGACGATCAACTCGGCCTCTTCCCGTTGATTGGGCTCGATTGGCGATTCTGAGAAGGTTGGGGGAGGCGGGAGGGGGGATCGAGTAGCAGAGTACCCGTACCAATCCCCCCCTGTCATCTGGATCGGGTGATGAAGTCGCGCATCCAGTGCTGGATCTGATCCCGGACGCGTCGAAAGCAGGCGAGGGTCTCATCGGGGGGCATCACCCCAGGGGCCGGCGGATCCTCAAAGCTCTGGTGGATCCGCACGGCCTGACCAGGAAAGACGGGGCAACTCTCCTGCGCGTGATCGCAGACGGTGATGATGTAGTCGAACGTCTGCCCGACGAAGATCTCGACGGACTTCGACCAGTGCCGGGTCATATCGATCCCAATCTCGCGCATCACCTCGATGGCCTCCGGGCGGACGCTCCCTGGCCGCACGCCGGCGCTCTCGACCTCGAAGAGATCTCCTCCCTCGTGGCGTAGAATTCCTTCCGCCATCTGGCTGCGAGCCGAGTTGCCGGTGCAGAGAACCAGAACACGCGCTTTCTTCAAGGTCACCTCCGCCCGCGCTGAGTTGCGACGCTCAGCGCCGAGTGCCGATCTGTACCATTGACCCGGGGACACAGCAAGCCCCCTCCCCTCCACTCTCCGCGAGGTTGTCCGCGAGGACGACGAAGACCTCCCACTCATTCCCGTCCGGATCCGCGACCCAGGTCTTGTCCTGCACCGCGTAACAACAGGTGGTCTGCATCTCATCCCGCGTCACCAATCCTGCCCTCTTCCATTCGTCCCGCACCGCCAAGACCTCCGCCGTACTCCCGACCTGGATCCCCAAGTGTGACAATCCTCCCCGTACCTCCCCCGCCACCTCGTTGAGCGCCAGATTCAGCGGCGGATTCTCCACGTCAAACTTGGCATACCCCTTCCGTACTTTGCACGGCTCGATCCCCAAGAGCTTTTGGTAAAACTCGATGCTCCGCTCGACACTCTCCACGTTCAGTGAAATGTGCGCCTTCAACGTCTTGACCCCGTTCATCATCCCTCGACCTCCTCCCAGTCCGTCCCCCCTCGCCCCTATTCCCTCACCCCTCGCCCCTATTCCCTCTCCGATTTCGACCAGCGACTCTCCCTGAGTAAGCAAGTCAATCGCCACGTTCAAAGTCCTGGAGAGAATGTCTTTCAACCGAATGTTTGACGTGTTGCCAATGGTAAGCCAGATGATCTGAGGTGGTGGGCCATGTCGCTGCACCAAATCGACAAAATCACGATCTTTGGTCATGACGACCGCATTGCTTTGCCGGCCCGCTTCGAAGATCTGTCGATCTGTCGCATGGCGCAGGCCGAGGTCACGAAGAGCGACTGCCTGAATTGTATAATTTTGAGTGACCCATTCCGCGATCGCAGGATTCAGATGTGCATCAATCCAGATAACCATGCCTTTTCATCACGGTCATGTCATCACGCCGCCAGTCGTGGATGATCGAGTGTACGTGCGGCATACTGAAGTGACGCCAGAATATCGTCCCTCTCAAGATCGGGCAATTCGGCGAGCACCTCTTCCACAGTCAAGCCCGCAGCCAGCAGGTCAAGCACATCAACGACACGAATTCTCAACCCTCTGATACAAGGTCGCCCGCCACACTGCTCAGGGTTTAGCGTGATCCTGTCAATCAACTCGGCCATCTGACACCTCCTCCAGGCGACTCGTTGGATCTTCTCGACCTCCACCAGCCTGCCGGAGCACGGATCTAGTGTCCCGGGGCTGGCAGGCGAGACTTGCCCAGTATACGCCTTGAGGCTGCTATTCTGTTCGGCCGAATGTGGAGATGATCAAAAAAGCAGGGTCGACGACACGATGACGCGCCGACGCCTCTCGCGAGTTGACGGAGATCGCTTCGTGGCAGAGCCGAGACGTGGGGCGAGGGGACAGGGGCGAGGGAAAAGGGACGAGGGGCGAGAGAAAGAACAGGATCGTGCGAGTGATCCGCTTCTGGAAAAACCTCTGCGCCACCACGTGAGCTTCTTTCTGCCGGCAAGGGCCCGGTTGTTTTTCTCACGCGAAGGCGCGAAGCCGCGAAAGTTTTTGGGAATCGGTTCGGTCACATTCTCCCCTCTTCCCTCTCCCCTCTTTGCGTCTTCGCGTCTTCGCGTGAGTCTCTTC
>JBMOHS010000143.1:0-10190 GCA_049317725.1 Blastocatellia bacterium | reverse complement strand
CAAATGGCCAGCGGGCCGAGCGGTAGGACCAGGCGAGGAAGGAGACGATCCCGATCCCGAGCGCAACGAAGCTGAAGAGGATGATCTCTCCCCCAGAGGTTGAGAAGACGAAGATCCACCCGAGGAGAGCCAGCAGGCTCGGAATCGGGTAGAACCACATCCGGTAGGGGCGTTCCAGATTCGGGGCGTTCCGCCGCAGCAGGGTGACGGCGACGATCTGCCCAATGAACTGAACGATGATGCGGGTCGCGATCAGGACGTCGATGACGATGCCGAGAGGCAGAAAGCTGCAGACGATCGAGATCACTCCGATCGTCAGGAGCGAGACCGACGGGAACTTTCCTTTGGGGTGTAACCGCCCGAAGACCTTGAAGAAGTAGCCGTCCCGCGCCGCTGCGAAGGGGATTCGCGAGTATCCGAGCAGCAGCGCGAAGACCGATCCGAAGGCCGTCCAGAGAATCATGACCGTCAGGACCGAGGCGACCGTTGGACCGTAGACCTTCTCCATCATCAGCGAGACGACGAACTGGGAGCCCGGTTTCTCCGCCGCCGGGACAAACTCCCGCCACGGGACGACTCCGATGATCGAGAGGTTGATCAGAATGTAGATCAAGGCGACGGCGACGACGCTGATGATGATCGAGCGGGGAATGGTTCGACCCGGATTCTTGACCTCCTCCCCGATATAGCAGACATCGTAATAGCCGAGATAGTCATAGATCCCCACCCGCGAAGCCGCTCCGAGTCCAAGCAGAAACCCCATCGAGAAGGTGAAGGCTCCGGGAGGGAAGTCGAAGGCGATGTCCGGATTGAAGTGGAGGAGACCCGTCAGGATGACGGCGCCGGTCGTGACCATCGTTCCCACCCAGAGGCTGACCGTGATCTTGCCAATGTGGGTGATCTGTCGGTAGAGCAGGGCGATGTTGAGCAGACCCACCAGAATGACGACCGCCTTTGGACCGTAGGTCGGCATGTCCTTCCAGAGATAGCCAAGGTAAGAGGCGAAGCCGATATAGCCTGACGCGATCTCGAGGGGGCCGCTGAGGATGAACTGCCAGATGAAGAGGAACGCCATGAGCCGCCCGAAGGTCTGCCGGCCGAATCCATCGCGCAGGTAGAGGTAGCTGCCGCCAGAGCCCGGCATCGATGCTCCCAGTTCACTCCAGACCATTCCGTCCGGAATGACGATCAGCACCGCGATGATCCAGCCGAGCAGGGCTTGTGGCCCCCCCATCGCCGACATCAGCAGCGGAATGGTGATGAAGGGGCCGATCCCGATCATGTTCGACATATTGAGCGCGGTCGCCTGGAGGGGGCCAAAATGGCGAATCAGCTTGGGGTCGCTGCTCGTTTCGTTCTTATTCATATCAGTTCTTCCAGGTAGAGACGGGAGAGAAGGTCGGTAAGGATTCGCTCCGTGATCCCCCAGATCGGACCGGCATCTGTTTCATACGCCGGCCATTTCCGGATGACGGAGCCGGCCTGATGGCGGAAAGTCGCCGTGCGGCCTCGCGCCTTGAGGTCGCGAAGCGGGATCCAGAAGGTCGAGGCGACCTCGTCATTGGGTGCGACGGCGAATGAACTCGGCGGGCGGGCCACGAACGGAACAATCTCGAGGGGGGGCAGCAGGGGACTCTGCGTCGTCAAGGGAGGAAGCTGCCCGAGGAAGAGGCGCCGGTCTCCCTGCTCACGGAGCAACTCGATGCCGACCTCTTCCCGAGTCTCGCGTGCCGCCGTCATGACTAAATCGAGATCCTCCGGGCCAACCCGACCTCCCGGCAACGCAAGGTGGCCCGACCACGGGTCACCTGCCCGTTCTGCCCGTTTGATGATCAGAAGGTCGAGGTTTGACGGTCGCTCCCACAAGAGCAGCGTCACGGCAGCCTGGGGAGTTCGCTCCGGCTCAAGTCTGACTCGCGGCACTGACTCCAGTCGAGTCCGGAGCAGGTCGTGCAGGCCCACCTTGGCCACCAAGGCCGAATCTTGCGTGGTGCGTTCGGTCATCGAAATTGAATAGTCCCGCGGAGATTCCAATCTTGAAACAAACAGCGTCAGATTACTGACACTTCTCTCTCAAGTCAATCTAAGCGGAGTCCGGCCATGACCTGACTTCTCGAGGGGATCCTTCCCCGATCTGTTCGATTGTGATAGCTTGATGTTCTCTTCCTCCCTGCAATCAGCCTTGAAGACAACGGAACTACTCACGGTGAGGAAGAGATGATTGCACGACAGAGCCATAGAGATCGCCGAGAAGAAGATTGGGAAGTGAGTTGCGTCAACCAGCGACCATCGTCCGAACGGAAGAGAGGATTGCACTACGGAGCCACAGAGATCCCCGAGAAGAAGATAGGACCTCCTTGAAGTTCATTGATGCCGTGAGTAGTTACAAGACAACCATGACCGAAGTCCTTGACTGAAGGCCGGCCGCGTAAAAAAACAACGGGACCAGAAATGGGCCAGCAGTTGGCGGAAATCCACGGAGACGAACAACGACCATGGCGACGAACACTGAAGATGGGATTGAAGAGTTTGCCCCGCTGTTCTATCGGCTGGAGACGGCGGAGCGGCGACGTCTCATGGCGGATGCCGGGTTTGTGCGGCAATCATCCCGCGCGTGGACTCATCCAGATGGCCGTTCGATTGGTGAAGCGGTCCTCCTTTCCCTCGCCGATGAGCCCTTCCTCCGCTTCCTGCGACTTCCTCTCCCCGAAGCAGAAGTTCGGGAGGAGCCTGTCGCTGGGCAGAATCGACCATTGCCTCCTGATTCCAATGGCTGATCACTGGTTCTCACGGGAGGAGACGCAAGATGGAACGAATCAGAATCAGCTCTCTTCTTCGACGTGGGTGGGTCCCGCTGGGGATGGCGGCCTTGCTGCTGCTGATCATCTGGTCAGAGGGAGCCGGCCAGCGATTGCCGCGCCGCCCGGAGTTCTCTTGGCCCTCCCCGCGCGGCCGCCAGGAGCGCGCTCGTCAACCCGGCCGCACTGGTGAGTTCACCTTTGCCAGGTTAGAGTATGCGTCGGATGGGTGGGGCGGATGGACGACCGACTATCCCAAGGCCGACGAGCAGTTTCTGTTGGGCATGCGCCATTGGGTTCGCAGTGGCCTCAATCTTTCCGACGATCCAGTCTCTGTCGCCACGGATCGTCCAGACCTCTTCCGCCACCCGTTTCTCTATGTCGTCGAACCCGGCCAGATGGAGCTCTCCGCCGAGGATGCCTCCGCCCTGCGCGAGTATCTGTTGCGTGGTGGATTCCTGCTCCTCGACGATTTCTGGGGAGAGTACGAATGGGAGCACGTGCAACGGCAGTTGCTGCTGATCTTTCCCGATCGTTCCCCGCAGCCGCTGTCGCTCGACCATCCCGTCTTCCATTGTTACTTCGATCTGACACAAATCGTGCAGGTTCCCAACTATCACAACATCGTCTACCGGGGCCGCACCCACGAGAAGGGGGGAATCCGACCCTCCTACTGGGGGCTCTTCGATGAGGAGGAGCGACTGATGGTCTTTCTCGCCCGCAATTCGGACAATGGGGACGCCTGGGAGTGGATCGATGATCCGGGCTATCCGCTTCTCTACGGCCTCGCCGCCTACAAGCTGGCGACCAATCTGATCGTCTATGCCATGACCCACTGACCACCGGGTGGATCGCGACGCACGGGGGAAAATCTCGACCGGAGCCGCCGAAAGGGGGGCGGAACTTGCATTCAACGCCTCAGTCGGTACAATAGCACCTTCTTTCTCCTCTGCGGTGTAGCGGGCTCGACTCTACGTTCTGGCGGCCCCTCCTTGATCTCCTCCAGATGGCTTTGGGCCAGACACCTGTGGGCCAGACGCTTGTGGCAAGGAATGCCGATCACCAGAGAGAGAAGTGACGATTGGAATCGAGACAATTCACATTCAACACCGCAATGGCAACAGGGATCGCTGGTCGCTTTCCGGCTTCCCATCCAACTCAGTCAAGTCGGTGAGGCGGCTCGGCTGGACGGAATGACCGAGTGACCCAGACAGGAAGGAGATAGCAATTATGGCAGTCTATGTGATTACCGAACCGTGCATCGGGACCAAGGACACGGCGTGCGTCGATGTTTGCCCGGTCGATTGTATCCATCCGCGCAAGGACGAGAAGGAGTACGAGGAGTCCGAAATGCTCTTCATCAATCCGGACGAGTGCATCAACTGTGGTGCTTGTCAGCCAGCCTGCCCGGTCGAGGCCATCTTCCAGGATGAGGATGTCCCGGAGGATTGGAAGAAGTACATCCAGATCAACGCCGATCATTACCGATAGATCATCGCCTGAGTCTCGCCAAGGGGCAGCTCTCCGCCCCGTGGCAAGGTTGGCTCTGTGTGTGGCACCTGCTCCCCTCTCTTCCTTGAGAAAGGGGGCAGGTGCTTCTCTTTTGGGGCGCTCAAGGAGAGGGCGGTGTCTCTGGGGCAGGAGGGGCCAGCTTCTCTTTTTCGCTGTCGACGGAGAATCGCTGGTAGTTGCCGTAGGCGATCGTCTGGTTGACGGTGATCCCCTTGACCAGAAGGACTTTGACGTTGAGGTTGATATCGGCGCGAGTCGGCAGCCAGATCTCATTGTTGACGCGGTCTGACTCCAGGACGAAAGAGGCGCCTTCGCGGAGGGAGGCGAGGAGGCCTCCAGCAACCTTGAAGGCGGAGACGAGCCGCGCGTCGACGCGGGCAACCTGCTTGTCGAGCTCGTCAACCCAGATCGCTCCGGCCATCTTCCCAAAGAACTTCTCGAAGTCCTTGCGCGGCTTGTAGCCCGGCATCGGCTCAAAGTCGAAGACGATCACGTCCCGTCCCCGGAACCGTTCCCGGCGAGGGTTGACGAGTTGCGAGGCGCGCAAGACGTCGGCGATGGAGATGCGCTCGCCGCGTTCGGGGTCGGGCGTTCCAGCCGTCGATTGCGCGACATCGCGCTGCTCTTCGGCACGGCGCTTCTTTTCGGCCTCGCGCTTCTCGATCTCCCGGACGCGCTTCTCGACCTTGCGAGTCTCGTTCTCCTCCTCTTGAGGGGTCAGGGGGCGGCCGCTGCGGGCGACAAGGCGGCGAATGCGGTTGCCTTGAAAAAAGGTCAGTTCGTAGGTGTTCGACTCCTTCTCGGTGGCCCGCCCCTGGGAGTCGATCTCGCGTCGAATGATCGTCTCGCGGTAGGTGTAGCGTTCAAGCAGCTCATCGACACGGTCTTCGTTTTGACGGACTGCTTCGAGCAGGGTCGGGATATCGGGGAGTGGTTCGTTGGAGAGGCGGGGAAAGTCGAAGCGGGCCCGATCGAGAGAAGGGTTGTGGACGATGCGCTCGAGCGCGACCTCGAAGACCTCTTCTCCAAGGGTGATGGTGACGCGATGAGGTTCCGGGACTCCCCCAACTGGACGATAGTCCGCGTAATCGAAGACACGCGTCGTCTCTCCGAGGGGGATCTCCTCCCGGACCAGCAGACCGGAGGCGCGATCGAAGTAGAGGGTCAGGCGAATATTGCGGGCGGTGGTCAGCCGCAGTTTGTCGGCCGTCTTGCCAGCGATCTCCGCCGAGCCGAGCACGGCGACCTTCGCCTTCTGTTTGGAGAGATCGAGCCAGCGACGGGCTCGCCAGACCGCCTCGGCCTCGAACTCCCGGCTGGCCGATCCGGTGAGGGTGCGTAACCCGTCACGAGAATCGCGCACCCAGCCCGACTTGCCGTTGAAGCCCTCGTCAAATTCGAGTCCCCGCAGGTCGAAGGCCGTGCGATAAAGGTTGGGAGACTGGCTCTGACCCAGATAGCGGCCGGCGCTGCGATCGGAGAGGCGCGTGATCGTTCCCTCGGCCTCCCAGGAGGTGATCCGGCGCAGCAGCTTCTCACCGCCGTGGGCCCGGGTCGCCACTTTCAGAATCCGGCTGGGTGACTGGGCAAAGTTGTCCGACGGCACAGTCATCAGCCAGCCCAGCACCCAGGCGATCCCCCAGAACAAACGGCGTCGATCGCGGGTCTCTTCTCTTCTGTTGCAGTGCATGGGCACGCCTCCTCCTCTGTTCTTCTATCGCGGATCCGTTTGGATCCATCATTCATTCCTGACGCGATATTGTCCCACTTCAAATCCAGAATCTCAAACTGGGCCTTTTGCCCCTTTCATGCGCAAGAGAGAACGAGCAACCAACCATTGGATGAACAGCCAGATCTCGCCCGGGTCGTGCCAATCGGCTCCAGTTGAATCATCTATCCCCCTAAAAGAAGAGAGCCCGCGCGATTGGGTCTCCCCAGCCGTGCGGGCTCGAAGGTGGTGGAAGAGACCTCCCGGGGGAGGCCTCTCCATCGACTTGTCGCTTAGAATCCGATTCGGAAGCCGAAGCGGAACTGACGCTGTGTCTGGTTCGAGGCTCGAACCTCTCCAAAACCGTTGGTGCGCAAGTTACCGGCAGCGTCACGCAGGATGTTGCCCTGCGCGTCGCGGGTCGGTGCCGACGCGTTGGTTCCCGGATTGGCGAACCACGGTGTGTTGGTGAAGTTGAAGGCATCGATCCGGAAGTCGGTCGTCACCTTCTCGGTGATCCGGAAGGTACGAACGAGCGACAGATCGACGTTGGCATAGCCAGGTCCACGAAGCGTGTTCCGGCCGAGGGTTCCCCAGCGGAACGGACGCGCATTGGCTGGCGACGCGAGCCACTCGGGCGAAAACTCGACCGGGCGGAAAGGCGTCGGATCAAACCAGATGGAGTTGACCCCAACGTTCTTCGGGAAGGTTGGCGTACCAACCAGGTCGGCGGTCTGGCCATTCCCCGGAGAGTTGACCGAGCCACCCGCGGCACCAATCGTCAGAGGACGACCTGCCGTGATGTTGCCGACACCCGAGAGACTCCAGCCACCCAGAATCGCCGCGGCGGCACCCTCCGTCGCAAAGGACTTGCCCTTTCCGAACGGAAGCTCGTACGCTGCACCAATCTGGACGTTGTGGGGAATGTCGAAGCCGGCCAGACCTCGGTTACGACCGATCTGCGACGCGGCGTTGACGAGGGGGAGACCTGCCCAACCCGAATCATCAAAGAAGTTGATCGACTTCGAGAAGGTGTAGGCACCCTTGATGAAGAGCCCGTTCGAGTAACGGCGATTGACCGCCACCTGCAGGGCATGGTACGACGTGCTGGTGAACCCATCCCACATCAGCGTGCTGGCCGTGCGGCCATACCGCTGCTGCAAGAGACGCGGGCTGTTTGGCCCCTGCGCGACGTTGATGTCGAGATCGCCAAACTGGTTGCGGGTCCCCGTTCCAACATACCCAACCTCAATCTTGATGTCCTTGATGAGCTTGCGCTCGACCATCAAGTTCCACGACTGGATGTACCCACGATTGAGTGTTCCCTCATACGGGCTGCGCATCTGAACCGTCGCCGGAAGCGCAACGCGTCCGGTGGACAGGTCGGGACCGGTGAAGTTGGGAATCCCAACCGTCAGACCGGGGGTCCGATTGGCAGAGGTGAAGCCCCATGGCGTGAAGATCTCGTTGGCGGTCGGATCGAGAGCCGTCGCCACGAAAGACTGCGCAATGGTGAGGGGATAGAAGCCACGAAGCGGTCGGCCGAACGGCATCGGGTCATAGGTGATCCCGTAGCCGCCACGAACGACCATGTCGTCGCCGACACGATAAGCAAACCCGACGCGCGGCGCGAACAACTTCTTGCTCGAACCGACACCCAGGTCATTCGGATTGCCACCCCGACCCCCGATCAGCACGTCCATGACGCCGTTCGGGTTGCCGGCCGCGTTGAGGCGAACCGGGCTGTTGAGGTCGAGACGCTCGACGCCGCGATCGGCGCGAGTCATCATCGGGAAGAGCTCATACCGCAACCCGAGCGTCACCGTCAGGTTCCGGCTGGCCTGCCAGCGATCGCGAATGTAGAAGCCCATCTGCCACTCGCGCGTGGTCATCGTCTCGTACTGCAAGCTCTTCTCGACCAGGTTTGGTACACCCAGCAGGAAGGACGCAAACGAGTTGTACTGGTTCGGACCCGCACCGCCGTTCAGCGCAGTGGTGTTCCCACTGAAGCTGAAGCCCCCGCGCGGACCGACGCCAATTTCTGGCTGCCAGTGATCGAGCTGGTGCTTGACGATGTCGACACCGAAACGGATGTCGTGGTTGCCGGAGAGCTTGGTCACGTTCTGGGTGAACGTGTAGCTCCGCTCATCGCGGAAGACCGGGCTCCAACCGTTCTGATTTCCCAGACCCGAGTAGGTTGAGAAGAAGAACTGGGGGGTACCGCTCTGCCGGATGTCCGGTCCATTCGTTCCCGGAATGCGCAGGACGTCGAGACCGACGTTCTGGCCGTAGTCCGGCGGAATGGTGTTGTGGTTGCGATGGGTGATCGAGAAGTTCCCGTCGATCAGCAGGCCTGAACCGAGCGTCCAGGTATGGCCGACCGTACCAACATACGACTTGGTGGTCCCTTCGCCGGATCCACCCGCACCCAGGGTACCGCCACCGGCTGCGCCGAGGGCGAAGTTGCCCACGACCACCGCCTTCATGTGGCTGTACTTGGCCCAGAGTTGGTGATTCTCGTTGCGGTTGAAGTTGACCTTGACGTCGTAGTTGTTGCGGTCGAAGGCACCTGGCTGCGAGGCATACATATTGGCCACCGCCAGGAAGTTGCCTGCACTGTCGCGCAAGTTGGGTTGCGGGACCAATCCCAACAGCCGCGATGCCGCCGGGTGAATCCGGTTGGCACAGATGACGTTCGCCACTCCGTTGCAGGAGACGATCTCACGCCCGGTGCCGTTCAGATTCCCCGTGAACGGATCGTAGATGTTGGTATTGAGGCCGCGGAAGTCGCCGGTGCGGATCTGCGGGGTCGGAACGGTGAAGAAACCGTCACCGATCGTCCCCTCGTACATCCCTTCCCAGCTTCCGAAGAAGAAGAGCTTGTCCTTGATCACTGGACCACCGAGGGTGGCACCGGGGATCGTGCGGAGGTTCTTCGGCTTGTTCGGATTGGGAGCACCCGCGACCGTTGTCGGGTAGAAGGAGTTCTTCGCCCGGAAGAAGTGGTTATCGTGATAGGCAAACGCCGACCCGTGGAACTCGTTGGTTCCGGACTTGGTGATCACCTGGACAGCAGCGCCGCCCGCCAGTCCCTGCTCGGCATCGAAGTTGTTCGTGGAGACGTTGACCTCCTGAACCGATTCCGAGGGGGGGACGTAGGCCGAGTGGTGCGGCAGCCAGATGTTGACGCTCTGCGCGCCATCAAGGCGGGTGTTGTTGTTGTTGCGGGCGGTCCCGTTGATGTTGGTCGTCAGGGCGCGCTCGGGAGTGTCGGTGTTCGCGTTCTGGAACGCTGCCGGCGTCGAGCCGGGAACCAGGTTGATGAGAGCCTGGTAGTTCCGATACGCGTTCATCGGCATCGTCTGGATCTCTTTGCCGCTCAGCTCCGACTTGACCGTCGCCGACTCCGTCTGGAGGACCGTCGCGGTCGCGGTGACCGAAACGATTTCCGAAACGTCACCGATCTTCATCGCCGCGTCCAGTCGAATAACACTGTTGGCGGTAACGGTCAGATCAGTGGTCGAGTAGGTCGAGAACCCCTGCTTGGTGACCTTCAGATCGAAGGTACCGGGCAGGATGTTCCGGATATTGTAGTTACCGTCGGCATCGGTCACCGCTTCGCGAGTCTGACCCGTACCCTTGTCGGTAATGGTCACGGTCGCGCCGGGGACAACTGCGCCGGCTTGGTCGGTGACAGTCCCGACCAGTGATCCGTACAACACCTGAGCGCCGGCAAGATTCGACGTCAGCACGGCGGTGAGGATCACCGCCAAGACTGAACTGAGCATCTTGACCAGCTGCCCGGCGGTTTTGCCAGGGTGGTGCATTTCGTCGTTCTCCTTACAATGGGTAGCCCGGCTCGCGAGGGGAACCGACGAGGTCAGTCTCCAGGCTTTCCGGGGATCAAGGTTAGGCACGAGAGGCTCCACCCAGATCAGAGGTCTGCCTCCGACCGGGGCAGATCTACTCGTTATTTTATTGTCGTTCCTGTTGGGCAGGATCTAATTGATTTTATTGTACTTATGTACTGTCTTTTCTTTGTCTTCTGTCCATGAAATAGCAAGCTAGCCTTGATGTTTGAGAGTCTATTCCCAATTCCAGCCAAGGTCAAGGTGAAGCTCACGCGCGGGAAGGTAAATGTCGGGGGGATCCGGGCGAGGTGTCCCTTTGGG
>JBMOHS010000142.1:0-10223 GCA_049317725.1 Blastocatellia bacterium | reverse complement strand
TGCGCAACTGAATATCCGATGGACCTGGAGCCAGTTGAATCGGAGATGGCACAAGGCAACGGATCCGGTCAATTGCCCCCATCGACAAAAAATATCCCCAACTGTCGGCGGTGACACGAACTGGTTGATTGGATTCGCTGATCTTGGCTGCTGAATTCGCAGAAACCACGTAGCCCACTGCACTCAGCAATCGATCCGCATTGCCGGAACTGGCCAACACCTGTCCACACTTGAGGTGCAATGCAGTCTGACGATCAAAGGTCTGCATTTCGAAGGAGAGCCAGTAGAGCAGGATGACTTCAGATTGCGCAACAAGTGTCTCCATTTCTGTGAGAATTGAAGGAAAATCTTCTGGCAGGAGAAGGTCATCCTCGAGAATACAGGCCCGTTCGTAGCCTCTCATTAAGATTATTTGCAAAGCTTTGATGTGGCTTAGTGCACACCCAATCGCGCCTCGAGTCAAATAACGCTGCCGCATCTCGGTCGACATCGGGGCACAGTGGCTGGCAAGCTGTTGGTCGGTCAACGATTGGGCATCGATCGCCTCGACCAACTCCCAGTCGAGTTGTAATCGATTCAACTGTTCGATCATCCGTTCTCGTCGCTGATGAGATCGTCGAAGGTTGATCACCAGGACTTTCATCGGACCTTCCCTCCCAATGCGGACCTCTCACCGGATGCGATAGAGAACGATGGAACTGCCAATCCGTGCAATTGGATCTCGTTGCATAAGATCCTGAAAGAGCCCTTGTCTCGCGTTCTCCAGATAGAGGTAGCGCAGGCTGATCGCGAGGTACTTCTCCTTCGCATCGGATCGTGGGCGTCGATGCCGTTCCGGAATGATCTCGTCGACCGGCGCCGTGCCAAAATAGACAATCTCGACATTGCTCAGATTGTGCTCCTCGAGGTACCTTCGGAGGTGGAGCAGATCCTGGCCCCAATCGAGGTCCGAATCTGCCAGGATTCGTTCTGGACTCTTTCCTGCCAGCAGATTGAAATGACCAACATAAAAAGGATGGGCGAAAATCGATTCAGTCAACAAGAGCAGCAGTAGGCCCTTGACTGCCCACTGACGAGATCCGCCTCGGTCCCACCACTGGACCAGGACGTCAGCGAGGGCGATTGACCCAAAGAAATATAAGACAAGAATGTGCCGCACCCCATTGTTGATGTTGACCAATAGGCAGAAGAGAAGGATTAAGATCGGTGCGATCCGACAAAAATGCGCGTGGTTAAAGACGGAATGGTCTCTCCCCCTCCAGAGTAGCAAGGGAGTTCCCAGCAACACGCCGAGCGGAGTCTTTACCAGTAAGACGACCAGAAAGAAGTACCACCACCCGTGACGGCGAAACTCCCCCAACAGATAACCGTCGTGTCCCACTCGGTTGTGAGCATCGACAAAGTAAATACCTGTGACAAACGGATGCCAGGGTGTTGGGGTCTCGATCAAGTGAACCGCCGTCTTGTGAAGCAGGCTCTCTGGGGGGAATACACGACCAACAAATTGGTCAGTTCCTGATGGGGGGATGACGACCGTCGTATAGAAACGGTAGCAGACTGGAATCAACAAAAAAACGAGGAAAAGGCTGGCAATCGATTGTCGAAGACGAACTTTCCTCACCCAACACAGGTCTTGCAGTGCGGTCCTTCCTCTCATCAAATAGACTACGACAATCGCGAGGATGGTCAAGGGAAGAAAGACGATATTCGAAAACTTGGTCAGAACAGCCAGTACGATCCCAAAACTCATCCAAATCCAGCCACTTGTCGTAGGCTTTTCCAACCAGCGCAGGATCAAATAGCTGGCGGTCAGAAGGCCTGCCGCCCCTGGGACGTCGAGCGCGGCCAAACTGCCATGCCCGATCACCGGCGGAAGATTGAGTAGAATCACCAAGGCAAGCAGACCAGTCCGCCTCGAGAACCAGCGACAAGACCAGAGATAGACGATCCAGGCAGCCAAGAGGAGGAAAAGAAGGCTCCCCATTCGTGCCAGGGTCAGGTTGAGGTGCGGACTGCCCGTGGAGCGAAGAATGGCATTTCCCTCTTCGATGCAATTTTTCAAACCAAACGATCGTATCCCTTTCAGGTAGAGGGGGAGAGCAGGTACAACCCTTGCCAACGGAGGATGGTGGATGTCATAGGTATACTTTCCCTGATCAACCAGCTCCATTCCAGCGGCAATGTGGCAGGATTCGTCATATGTTGCCGAGGTCACCCGATAATGGTCGATCAATCTGAGCAAGGTGACGGCAATTATGGCCATCAACAGAAAGGAATGACGATCGAACTTTCCTATCAATCGTGATTTGAGCGCCTGTTTGAGTCGCAGGATCGGGTTGGTCATGGTCTGATCCATTGAAACCCACCTCTGACTCCTGCTTCAGGGTGGAGGAGGCGCAGATTTGGCGAAGGGTTCTCAGGAGTGCAAGGCAGCGGAGCGTCCCAGCACTGGTTCGCCAGGGGCCCATATGAGGTGAGGTAGACGCTCCCTCCTCCCGGGAGCGGTCGAACGGCGAGCGACTCTTTCCCCGGGACCTGGAGTGGTCTGGGCCGAATGAAGGCCCCTGGCGAGGTGAGCAGGCTGGGGAGGATCGCGCTGATCCCGACGAGGTGAAAGATCCAGCGTGGTCCGGTCGCTCCTCGCCAGAGAAGTGCTCCATACCAGACAACCGAGATCAGAAGCAGACCCAGTCGGAACGGGCGTGCCGGGAGTTCGACATACGGAACCAGCAGAATCAATGCCAACGGGAGAATCCCCATCAAGGGGGAGGCAACCTTCCGCCAGTAGGCGAGGAGAAGCGCGGGCAGAATGGCGAGGTATCCGATCGAAAATCGCAGGCTGGGGGCCGTCATGAAGGTATAGAGCAGTCCGGTCACTGCCAGGACCACCGGAACACTTCCGCTTCTCCAGAATCGAGGTTGTCGCTGCCCTTCCCAGAGAAACAAGCCGATGGCTACCAATGAGACAACGACAAGGAGAGCTGCTGAAGAGAGACTTCCGGTATATGGGTCGATGAAGGAACGTGGAAACCAAGTCCAAAAATCATAATCAGGGAGATTGCGTCCCCCATCCCGCGCGTAGTCGATGGTCATCCGTTGGATCGCCGCGACTTCCTCGGGAAGCACGGCCCACGGCAGCGAGGGCAGACACCCCATCGGAGATGGGTAGAGCGGGCACCCTGACGATCTATAAGAGGTCAGGATAGGAATGATAGGAAGGATAGGCCCAATCGGACCATTGGTTCTCAACTGCAGTATCGAACCCATTATTCTGATCAGACCTACAGGCCTCATCCGACCTATTCGTGCTATCCGTCCTATTGGTCCTATTCGTCCTATCAGTCCTATCACCAAGACTGGCAACAAGCTCAGTTTGACCGAGAACGCCAACAGTGCCAGCAGCAGCCTCCCCGAGCGGTTGGGTGGGTCGATCATTCCCCACCAAGCCACGATGACGATCACCAACGCTGCGGGAGTGTCTGGGGAAGGAGAGATCATCAATCCGCCATCCAGCAAGAGGATGGGAAGAACCAGTGAATAGGCGATGGCGGCAAACCAATCCGAAGTCTCCCCACGGCGGGCTCGGATTCGTCTCCACAGTCCCGCCAGATGAAGCAGACTCACCCAGCCAACCATTCCCCCGAGGGTCTGAGCTGGAAAGACACTCCCAAAGGAAAACCACGACGAGTTATATCCAAAACGATGATGGAGCAACGCCCCACCCGCAATCGTTCCATATTCCCGCTGCAGCTTGAGCATCTGGGCATGGTAGAGCCCCGTGTCAAAGAGGGTGACCTCACGGCTGCAGGTCCAAGCCATCATCAAGAGCAATGCAGATGCAACCAGCAGGTGTCTCCACGACAAGCGTCGCAGGTCCTTCCGAACCACTTGGCGGGTCTCTGACGAAGAAGCGGTAAGAAGGGTCGCGACGGTCAGGAACGATCCCACCACGATGGGCCGCAATGGCACAAAGAGTGCCACCCCCATCAGCCCCACGGCGAGCGCCAAGACCCCCATCCAAACGGCAATCACCCACCGATCCCCAGGAAGCATCTTCCCGTCCGCTGGCTGCGGAAGGATCCGCAACCCGACCAGCAGCGAGGGAATCAGAATGACGGCCCAGGAGGCGAGGAGAATCAGCATCAGGTCAGTTCCGTTGGCAGGTCGGTGCGTGTCTTATCCGCCAGAAAGGCGAGGTCCTCGCTCGTCAATGGTCGAATTGGCTTGGCCGGCACACCTCCATAGAGTGTTTCCGGAGTTGACAGCTCGCCTGTGACCACTGCTCCAAGTCCAATAATGCAGTAATCGGGAACCCCTCCCCCGGGGGCAATCCGGATCTCCGATCCAAGGTAGCAAGAGTCCCCAATCCTCACCGGCGCGCCCGACCGTCGGTTGTGCGTCCAGATCGATGAGTTCCTCCCGCCGAGAATCGTCTGGCTCCCGATCGAGACCCGGTCGGTGAAATCGATCCGGTGCTCGGCAGTCAGCACGCTCCCATCGCCAAGCACGAAGACCGACTGCGGATCATTGGTCAAGTCGTGATCGGGGATCGCGTTGATGACATTCAATCGCAGGATCGTCACGTAGTCCCCAAGCTTGATCGACTCACCCCCACGAAAGAGGTTGAGCGGACCGAGGCGAACCTCCTCCCCGATCGACACCCGGCCACACCGCCAGAAGATTGTCCCGTGCCCAATACTCGTTCCATCCCCGATCGAGAGCGATCGACAGTCGAGCAGGGCGATCCCGAGTCGAACCCGTCGTCCAATCCGGTAGCCAAAGAACCAACGATACAACACACGGCTGAACACCAGTGGCAGCAACGCCAGCAACGCCAGCACGATCAACCGCCCCTTTCTTCTCATCAACGCCGCGTCTCCCCTCTTTCGCCTCGCTCCCAATGCCCGCAGACGTCGCGAATCACCTCGGCCAGCCGTGGTCCGTGCACGGCTAACGAATAGCGCTCCCTCACTGTTCGGTACCCCTCCTCAATCACTTTTTCTCGCAACGGGAGATCGGTCAGCAATCGAATCATCGCCGCTTCCCACTCTGCCGGACTCTTCGCCAAAAGCCCGTTTCGGCCATCTTCGATCACCTCGAGGTTTGTTCCCACTGGTGAGGCGATACAGGGCACCCCCGCCGCCATATACTGGATCGCCTTGAACCCGCACTTCCCTCTCGTCCAATCATCTTCCAACAATGGGTAGAGCCCGATGTCCAATCCTTGAAACTCCTCGATCTCATTCTTCAACTCCCAATCCCGATACTCTACCTTCATCTGCTCTGGCTCGATTTTTGCAAAATCTTCGATGTTTTTCTTTCCACCGGTTATTTTTATCTCAATTTTTATCTGGTTACTGACGCCTACCACCGCTTGCGTTATCAGACGCAGATATTGCGAAGCCGAATGGGAGCCGATCCAGCCGATGGTGTAAGGAGGGATGAGGGGGCGCGGAGGAGAGGCAAACCGCTCTGTATCGACGACGGTCGGGAGGAGAGTGACACGGGAGTGGAATTGACGGGCGAACTGGGCGAGGGTGGAGTTACCAGCGAAGACGTGTTGGCTGGCCTGGATGAGGCGAGCCGTCTTGCCGGGGAATTTGAGAAGTTGGCCCAGCCGACCATAGGTCGGGCTGCGGTAGGAGACCCAGGTGGCATCATCGAAGTCGAAGAGGAGGGGGCGTTGAGAGAAGAGGGAGATGAGCTCCTCGATCCAGGGGGGCCCGAAGGGGATGGCCTCACGGGAGACGAGGACGGCGTCATACTGGCGACTCTGGAGGAGATCCTGGAGCCGGCGGAAGCAGGAGGCAAGCAAGCCCGGGAGTTTTTCGACAAGTTGGCCTGGGCGGTAGAAGCGGGCATACTGGTTGGAGTCAAGGAAAGAGGAGAGGTGGCACTCGATCCCATATTCTCGCAAGAGGGGAAAGTACTGGCAGAGCCGATAGCGGGTCGAAGGGGACTCGATTGGCCCGGCGGCGAGGCAAAGGAGGCGAAGGGCGGGGGTCATCGTGGAAAGGCTCCCCCGATCGAGGGAATGGGTCTTCTTTGGAGCAAGGTGCGCCGGATTTGACGCAACTCAAGACCAGCGACGGCGAAGACGAGCAGCCAGGGCAGGAGCTGGGCACGTTGGCGGAAGATGAGGCCAACGTTCCCGAACATCATGCTGTAAAGCAGGCCCAGACCAGAGATGAAGACGAGGGCTGGCATGGCCTCGATCAGCCGGTGGCGAAGGACATGTTTGATTCCCGGGATCAGCCCGACCCAGACGAGCCACCACCAGAGGAGGAGTTCCGGGAGGGTGAAGATGGCGCGGAGGCTCCCACGAATCTGCCAAGGAAAGGGCGCAAGAAGGAGGTGGGCGGCACCGACGAGGGTTCCAGCGGCAAATCCTCCTGGAGTCTGCAGGTCATAGGCGTTCTCGACGCCCGACCCAGAGCCTCGTGCAATGTCGGTACGAAACTGCTGAATCCGCTGCAGGTCGAACTGCTCCAATTGCGATTCGCTCCGCGCAATCACGCCCGATGAGTAGGCAATCGGCAGGACGAGCAGCGCGACGAGGAAGCCGGCCATCTTCACCGAAGCCGTCCGCCGACCTATCTCCGGGAGGGCCATTGAGAGGAAGACAGCGACCGCCGCCACCAGACTCGCATAGAAGCGAAAGGGGTAGAGCAGCATGATCGAGGCGCCGCAGAAGAGGATGTACTTAAGGTCGAATCCCGCCTGTTTGAGACGGAGGCAGGCGTAGAGTGCGACCGTCTCGAGGAGGATGACGACCGGCTCCTTGAGTGTTTGGCAAGACCAGATGATCATCGAGGGGAAGAGGCAGACGAGCCAGCCCACCCGAACCGCCGACCAGTTGGAGAAGAGGCTCCGCGCGATCCGGTAGGCGAAGACGACCGTCAGGGCGCCGAAGAAGCAGTTGAGGATCGCCGGGGACATCCGGCCGATCGCCCCTGTCAGAAAATAGATTGTGCCGACAAGGTAGTAGTACCCACGGTGGTGTTCTTCGAAGGCCGGAGCCCACAAGGCGGGAAGATCGAGAAAGCTCTTCCCTTGTGCCTCCCAGATGCCCGCGAACATCCGTCCCATATAGTAGCCGCTGCTGTCCTCGTCCCCGACGATACTGCCTAGCCCCATCTCATAGATCGCCAGCGCACCAAGAACACGAATACCGAAGGCGATGAGGAAGAGCTTCTGTTGGTGGGGCCGCGTCGCGGCATGGGTATCGGTGAGGGAGACCAACGCGTACCCACCGACGGCAAGCATCGGGATCAGCAGAATGGCAAACCAGAGATCGTTGGGTTCGGCGGTCACGAGTTCCTCTCCGATTTGACGGTTTGCGGTCGAGTTGGAGCGTTACCAAGAGTTCGGCAGTAGAGGTCGACATAGCGCGGCCCACCAACCGTGGCCATCCCGAACGATTGACGAGCGACGCGGCGACACCGCGCCGCCAGCTCTGGCTCTTCGCACAGGGCCAAGAGCCGATCGACCGCTTCCGACCAAGCCTCTTCCCCGTTCCCCGCGACGACGATCCCGACCCGCTCCCGCTCGAGCAGTTGATCGAGATCTCCGATGCCGCGATTGCTGACCACCGGCAGCCCCGCCGCGAGATACTCGCCAACCTTGGTTGGGGAGGCGGCGATCTGGGAGAAGGTCGGTCGACGAAACGAAAGGCCGGCCAGGCATCCTTGTTGGGCCGCAGCGACCTTTGCTGGGGGGACAAAGGCGACATCGATGACACTGGGATCGCCTCCGGCGGACTTGACGCGCGCTCGAACCAAGTCCGGAGCCGCTTGGGTGAGGATTCGCCAGCGTGCTGTCGGCCGAGACGCCCGATAGGCCTCAAAAAAAGCAGCCATCTCTTCCAGTTGATAGAGCCCAGTCACCGAACCAGCGTAGACCAAGTCTTGGCCCGGCCGGTCCCTCTCCGCAGGCTCGGCCGGAACCTCGACGCAACACGGAATGACGGTGACACGGCCCGGGGAGATTCCCTGCTCCTGCTCAACCCACGCCGCCATTCGTTCGGTCAGGACGACCACCTGGTCGGCCCGTTCGAGCCCACGTCGCTCCCACCATTTGACCGCGCGATAGGCAAGAGACCCTCGCCGCCAGTGGCCCGCGTCGACATACTCGTCCGCGAGCAGACCGCGCAGGTCGAAGATCACCCGCGCCCCCACCCACCAGCGGGTCAGCAGCGCCATCACCAACGGGATGTGGGAGCGGGCGTGCAGAAGATCGATCCGGGCGCTCCTCGAATACTGCAGAATGAAGACCACCCCCTGGAGAATATCGAAGAGTGTCGCCAACAGCGACGGGGATCGGTGGTATCCCAGGGTATTCCACCCAATCCCTCGTGCGGCGAGCTTCTCTCGCCAAGCTTGGCGCTCTTCCCCCGACCAGCTTGTCGGCCAGTCTGGCTCGAAGGTCAACAACTCCATCCGATATCCAGCTCTCGCCAGTGCTTCCAGGTACGGCAGGACTTGAGTCTGAACCAGCGGCTCCCGCAAACCGAAGTAGCAAAGATGGAGCGCACGCAATGGAACCGTCGACACCTGCTCTTCTGTGAAGGGAGAGACATTTTCCATCAAGCGGATGATCAACGGTCGGTTGGTGAACCAGCAGGATTCTCGCGTTCAGCTCCCTTCGGGAGAAGGGCCTCGAGCCAGCCGTGAAAGGTGGCGAGGTCGATGGCCAAGAGCAGCACGGCCACACTGGGGATCCATCGCCACGCGCTGCCGAGTGGTGCCCCTTCCCTCCTCCGCCAGATCCGCTTGCCCGCCCGCAGGACGAAGAGCCCGACGATCGCTCCCACCCACCAGGGATCGTCAAGGACGGCCAGTCCCAAAAGAAGACCGTAGACCAGATACTGACGCGCGATCCCATGATGCCAGTACCGTTGCAGACCGGCGCGAATATTGTGTTCCGAGTAGAGCCGAAACCGCTGGTAGGTGGAGCGCAGATCTGGTCGGAGCCGCCACCAGACGGTGGCGGTCGGGGCCCAGCCAGTCTGTGCACCAGCCGTTGCCAGCCGGTCAAGGAAGATGAGATCCTCCCCTGCCCTCCCCGCCGGAAATCCGCCAACCCTCGCCCAAATTGAACGCCGGAGGAGGCACGAGGCCACGGATGGCCCCCGGATCAAGCCCTCCGTCCGCTCGATCTTGGGTGGCACATAGGCGAAGGAGGCAGCGCGCTCGAACCTGGTCTCCGTGATCGGCTCATAGTTGCCGTAGACAACATCGAGCCCCGGCTGCTCGATCAGTGGCGTGATCAAGGCCTCGAGCCACGTCGGGTCCGGAACCGTCCCCGCATCGAGCAGCGCGACCCACTCCGTCGTGGCCACATCAATTCCCCGATTCCGCGCCTCTCCGGGCAGCGCTCCCGCCGTCAAGATCAACCGGCTCGCGGCATGGCCGGCTACCCAGGCTTGCAGTAGCCCCACCGTTCCATCCCGGCTGCCGCCATCGACAAAGATGATCTGGTGTGGCGTGATCGTTTGCGACTCAAGTGCCGCCAGGAATGGCAGAAGTGTCGGTGCTTCATCGCGCAGCGGAATGACCAGCGTGACACGGCCCGCCAATACACCAGGTTGGAGATCAGGCCCTTTCCTCTCCACGCGCATGCTCTGTCCCCTCAGGCCGTCGGCCTCGTGGCTCTTGGCTGACGAACGAGACGTCGCAAGGTTCCCCACCACGGACGGCGCAAGATTCCTTCCGGATAGGTCAGCAATGCCCCTCCCAGGATGGACCAAGCCAACTTCATCGCCCCCTGCTCGGCCGCCTGCACCGCTTGGCGATAGCCCAACGTCGCCCTCACCCAACGTTGCTCTGCCCAGCCCAGCCTCGGCAAGTACTCCATCGCCAAGCGCTCAAACTCCTCATCGAACCGGGCGCTCTCCGCCACCGTCTTGCTCCGCTCGTGCAACCGGTAGGCCGCCAGGGGGAGTGGAAGAGAGGCCCCTTTGACCCCGCGCAACATCAACCGGACCATCCATTCGTGATCGAAGCAGTAGTGATAGTCCTCGCGAAACCCTTCTCCCAGCAGTCGGCGTCGCCAGAAGATCGCCGGTTGCGGGCAGTGGGCCTCCCAGGCGAGGGCATGTGCCGCCGAGGCCGGCAGTCGCGGACGGTAGAGGGTCGTCGGATGTCCTTTGCCGAAGAAGATCGTCTCCCCGCAGAGCCACTGCCCTTCCGGATGCTCCCGAAACCAATCGGCCACCGCGGCCA
>JBMOHS010000141.1:0-10406 GCA_049317725.1 Blastocatellia bacterium | reverse complement strand
TTGACCAGTACTAATCAGTCCATCGGCTTGACCATAAAATTTGCTCAGGCCAAGAAATGTGCTTGATTGAAAATCAAGACGACAGTTATAAACAAGTCGCAGCCAAGCTTGCGCGTTTGAGAGATTACCTATTCAGTTGATAAGTTTTCCGGTGACTCTATCGGAGGGGTCCCACCCGTTCCCATCCCGAACACGGAAGTTAAGCCCTCTTGAGCCGATGGTACTGCGCGGGCAACTGCGTGGGAGAGTAGGTAGTCGCCGGAATTAATTTAAGCAAAAAGCCGCCCGAGGGAGATTCCTCGAGGCGGCTTTTTTGCGTCCATGACCAGAGACGAGGTAGACTAGGCGGGAGAGGAGGGAGAAGAATGGGATTCTGGGGGAATGCAGATTGGCCTGTCTTGGCTTGGGGGTTGGTATTTCTCAGTGTAGTGCCTATCTTGCAGGCGCAAGACAAGGGGGTTGACCGGGTACGGCAAGCTGAGGAGCGGTTTGAAGCGGGGCAGAATGCGCACGAAGCTGGGGATCTCAAGCGAGCAGTTGAACTATATCAACAGGCACTGCAGTTGGATGAGACCCTCTGGCAAGCAGAATTCCAGCGGGGGGTAGCCTTGCTCTCGCTCAACGATCTGGCATCAGCCCGGGCCTCGCTGATAGGAGTTGAATCCAGATTAAGGCCTATTCTGGATCTTCCAGAAGGCGCAGAGGCCAGGCCAATCTTGATGAAAGTTGCGCTGCTGCTTGCACAAGTGTCGAGACAGGAAGGCAAACGGGAGGAAGCTGTTGGAGCTTATCAGCGCGCCATCTCCTTAGGTGCGCCGCTTGGCCAAGTAAAACTCGGCATGGCGGAGATGGCATTTGAAGTGGGAACTTGGCACGAGGCGATTCGGCTGGCGAGGGAAGCAATTGCCAGTGGGCACACCGACGTCCATCCGGCGTGGTCAATCCTCGGGTTGGCTCTGATGGAGGGAGGTCAGGAAGAAGAAGCCCTGCTGACGCTCACCAGGGCAATCGAGCTCAACCCAGAGCAATCTGCACTCCTTATTCGGCGAAGGGCAGACCTCTGGTTACGGCGCAAGGAGTTCGCCCGAGCGATCACTGATCTTCGAAAGGTGATCTCGAAATCGGAAGATCTCGAGGCACGGGAACGACTGGCTTGGGCCCTATGGCAGAATCGAGAGCGAGAGGAGGCGCTCGATCAGTACCGTCAAGTGCTCAGCAGCGAGAGTACGAATCGACAAGCGAGGATGGCGGTGGCCACACTCCTGATCGAACTCGAGCGGGGCCCGGAGGCGGTCGGAGAGCTGGAGACCTTGGTCAAAGCGGAGACAAATCGTCCAGATCTCCAAGCGCAACTTGCCGATCTGCTGGTGGCAACCGAACCGGAGCGGGCCCTGACCCTCTATCTTTCCGCGATCCGCCTTGAGCCAGAGCGCGTCAGCCATCGGATCGGCCTTGGTAGTGCCCTTGTCCGGTTGCGCCGAATGGCCGAAGCTGTTCCCGTTCTTCGGCAAGCACTGCAGATGAATCCATCGGATGAGAAGATCTACTATGCGCACACCAACCTCGCCACAGCTCTCTTTGAACTGAACGACTTTGCCGGGGCACTGGAAGAGTTCCGCTGGATTCTAGCCCATCAGGGCGACTCGACACGAATTCCTGTCACGCTCTATTTTTTGGCCATCTGCCAGGATCGGTTGGAAGCCTATCAAGAGGCACTCGAGACGTACGAGCAATTTTTGCAGCGAGCAACGAAGAGCAACCAACTCGAAATCGAAAAGGTCCAGCTTCGTTTACCAAGTTTGCGCAAGCAGATTCGGGAAGGGAAGGGGAGGCGCAAATGAGCAATTGGGTGAAGCGAGGGGCGGGAGGAATCTGCTTTGTCCTGATGATGGTTGCCCCTGGTCTTGGCAGAGAACAGGCACTGCCCAAACGAGATCATTTGACAGAGAAGGAGGTGGCACTCGTTCGCGAGTACCAGGAACTCGACCTTCGGGTCGAGGTCTTTCTGAGAGCAGCTCAGAGACGGCTGCTTGTACTCACCAATCCACAAGCAGTGCAGAAGAAGAAGGAGGAGGAACTCTGGGGCCCGTTGCCGACCGGCAGCCAAATCGAACTGTTACGCGACTATCTGCGCATCCTGGAAGAGCTGGAAGAGAAGCTCGACGATGCCCTCAACCTGGATCCGCGCAATCCCCTATTGAAGAAGGCGCTCAAGAAAGCGAAGGAAGGCGCAGCGAGCCACCTCCCTGAACTTCGCTCGATTGCCCCTCGCCTGGCCGGCCGCCCAGAGCAGAAGGCTCTGGCCCTCGCCGTCGAAGAGGCTGAGCGTGTCGCGGCAGCCAGCTTTTAATACCGATCAAAGGGGGAGAAAAGCTGCCCCAACTCCGATCATTCGTCACCGAGAAAGGTGTGGAGAGACTTCACCTCTTGCGAAGAACAGCCTGAATCGCAGCCTCGGCCAGGGAGGCCATCATCTTATAGCCCTCTGCATTCGGATGGAGGCCATCGTTGGCCAGCTCGGCCTTGAGCATCCCCTTCTCATCGATCATCCGACTGTGATAATCAAGATAGTGATGTCCTGCCGTTCGGCAGTAGCTGCGCAGCCAATCGTTCAGCTTGAGGATCTCTTCAGGGGGGCGATTCTCGGAGACTTTGCGAGTCCCGTAGTCGTGTACCGGAAGGATTGAGGAGAAGATCACCTTGATCCCATTGGAGCGCGCGAGCTCAGCAATTGAGGCATAGTTATGCTGGATCATCTCGAGGGTCATCGGCCCCGTGTTGCCAGCCAGATCGTTGGTACCAGCCAGCAGGATCAGCACGCGTGGAGAGTGGGCAATGACATCTGGGCGCAATCGCACGAGCATCTGAGGCGTTGTCTGACCGCTGATTCCTCGATTGATATAGGGTTTACCTGGAAAGTACTCGGTCAGTTTCCAGCTGTCGGTGATCGAATCGCCGTAAAAGACCACCCGCTCCTCTCCTTTTTTCACCGGAGGAACTTGTTCATTGGCCTCGCGGTAGCGATTCAACTGGGCCCAGTCATCTAACCGACGATTCGCGCGGTCGAGGAGCGCGCGTAGTCCCTCAACAGTCTCGGGGTCTGGAGGCGTCGTTGGGGAGGGAACCTGCGCGTGAATCGCTGAAGCAAGAAGCAAAAGAACGGACAGAAAGCTGATCGAACGCTGCAGAACTTCTTTCATCGGGATGATCCTGGTTAAGGTATTTCTGTTGATCGATTGTGGTGCAAATGAGAGCTGAAAAGTAGCATACATTTCCTGCAAAGGCGACCCTGTAGGGTTCGCCAAATCGTATCTGGAGACGGCTTAGTCCTACTCTTAAGTTGAGTTGCCGGTTGGAGATCACACAGAGAGAGTTTACACTGCCAAGGCACAGTTTGTCCGATCATCGACTTTCGGGAAAGCCTGGGCTGGCTTCGGGTAAATGGGCAGCAGTTGACCTCCCTGTCCACTTCTATCGATTGGCCAAGACTGCCGAGAGCCAGAACAGTCATCGCCGATGGATAATCGATCGGTGCTGGCGTCTCAAAGGGTGTGCTTTCTGGCCTCATTCAGCAGTGAATGAGGGGTGGAATCCCTTTTCCTCGATCGATGCAACAGTTTCACCCACTCGAGCTGCTCGTATCAGGGCTGTTCGTGATGGGGATGAAGCCTGAAGAGATTCCTGGCCAATCAGATGGAGACGAGACGATGAGCCTCCCGATCAAGCAAGATCCATTCGGAGCCCTCCCCGATGGAAGAATTGCCGACGTTTTCACTTTGGAGAATCGCACCGGGATGGTGGTCCGCATCACCAACTATGGTGGGATTGTTCTCTCTTGCCTGGTTCCAGATCGTCGTGGAGTTCTGGGCGATGTGGTGCTTGGATACGATGACTTGGCGGGATATCTCCGCAAGAGCCCCTATCTGGGTGCCTTAGTGGGACGGTATGCCAATCGGATCGGTGGGGCCAATTTTACCCTCAAGGGAGTTGAATATCCCCTCGCTGCCAACAATGGCGAGAATGCTCTTCACGGGGGACGCATTGGCTTTGACAAGCAGCTCTGGCAAGCCCGGGTGATCGAAGGGACCCGTTCAGAGCCGGGATCGCTGGTGTTGTCCCACCGGAGCCCGGATGGGGACGAGGGATACCCTGGCACCGTCGACGTCGTCGTCACCTGCCAGTTGACAGACGACCAAGAGCTGCGTCTCACCTACCAAGCGACCACGGATCGAACGACAATCCTCAATCTCACCAACCATTCCTACTTCAATCTGGCTGGGGGAGGAACGATTCTGGATCACCAAGTGGCTCTCCACGCCGATCAGTTCACCCCGATTAACGACCGCCTGATTCCGACGGGGGAGATTCGTCACGTGGCCGGCACACCGTTCGACTTCCGATCTCCCCACCGCATCGGCGCAAGGATCGAAGAGGCGGACCCTCAGCTCGCCTTTGGCAAAGGGTACGATCATAACTTTGTTCTCAACCATCCCCCCGGCGTTCTCGGACTTGCCGCAGAGGTCGATGAGCTGGTTTCGGGACGCCGGTTGGAGGTTTTGACGACGGAGCCAGGCGTGCAGTTCTATACGGGAAACTTTCTCGATGGGAGCATCATCGGGAAGCAGGGGCGAACATACTTACGCCGCTCAGGATTCTGCCTCGAGACCCAGCACTTTCCCGACTCCCCCCATCATCCCCACTTTCCATCGACGGTTCTCGAGCCGGGAGAGACCTATCGATCAGAGACGATCTTCCGGTTCTCTGTTTCTCCTACCGACTGAAGACGACTAGGCGAAGGTGAACCCAGGACGGTACTCGCGACACATCCTGGGAGAGGGAACAGCCTTGCCAGGGTTGCAGAGGCCCTGAGGATTGAAGACGTCCTTGACATCGCGCATCGTCGCCAAGGAGTCCTCGTCGAAGATCATCGGCATGTAGGCAATCTTGTCAGCGCCCACCCCGTGTTCTCCGGTGATCGAGCCCCCGGCATCGACACAGAGCTGCATGATCTCGCGTCCAGCGGCGAGGACCCGGGCGACCTCATCGGCATCCCGGCCATCGAAGTTGAGGTTGGGGTGGAGATTGCCATCGCCAGCATGAAAGACGGTCGAGAGTTTGAGTTGATAGCGCGCCCCGATCGCGTAGATCCCCGCGAGCACCTCTGGCAGCCTCGTCCGCGGAACCACGGCATCCTGCACGAAGAGGTCAGGACTGACCCGCCCCAGGGCTCCAAACGCACCCTTTCGACCCGCCCAGAGCTTCTTCCGTTCGCTCTCATCGCGTGCTTCGCGAACAGATCTGGCGTGATGTCGGGTGCAGATGGCGGTGACACGACCGGCCTGAGCCTCAAGACCTGCGCGTAATCCATCGAGTTCGACGATGAGACAGGCTGCCGCGTCACGAGGATACCCGGCAGCATAGATGGAGTCTTCTACCGCATTGATCGTCACTCCATCGATCATCTCAAGGGCGGCGGGAAGGATTCCTTCCGCAATGATCGACGAGACCGCTTGGCTCGCGTCCTGCAGATCGGTGAAGTCAGCGAGAAGGGTGATGACGGATTGCGGCGTGCGCGTCAGCCGGACCACCACTTTGGTAACGATTCCAAAGGTTCCCTCACTCCCGACGAAAGTTCCCAGCAGGTCGTAGCCGATCGTCTCAGCTCCTCCCCCCCCGAGAGTGACGATCTCCCCGTTGGGCAAGACCACCTCCAGACCGAGGATATGGTTGGTGGTGGCTCCATACTTGAGGCAATGAGGCCCGCCAGCATTCTCGGCGACATTTCCCCCGATCGTGCAGGAGGTCTGCGACGAGGGGTCGGGTGCGTAGTGGTACCCACGAGAAGCAACGGCTTGGCTGAGACGGACGTTGATCACGCCAGGCTGAATGATCGCTCGTTGGTTCTCATCGTCGACCTCGAGAATCTGATTCATCCGGGCCATTTCGATGATGACAGCACGATCTCCTTCCTCACAACCAATCGGCATCGCACCAGAACTGAGCCCCGTTCCGGCACCCCTTGGTCCAAAAGGGATTCGTGCCTCGTGCAGCAGGCGAACAACCCCGGCCACCTCCTCCGTCGTCTTTGGAAAGAGGACGGCGAGTGGACGGCGTTTGTGTATCGACACCGCGTCGCACTCATAGACCAGCAGTTCTGCTTCATCGGTGATGATCGCGGATGGTCCGACGATTTGGCGGAGTGAATCGAGGATCGATCTCTGTTTCATGGCTCTCCTTGAGTCCTAATAGTCATCCCAAAACCATTTTTGAAGATGCAAGAGCGGAAGCCGTCTTTGGCAAGACCGTCGGGAGAGGCGAAGGCGGTGTCGAAGTGGGTTTCAAGAGATTGCTCACACGAGGACACCAAGATTCTTTGTCGGTCATTGAGAAGAAACGGATGCGAGGAGTCAGGGCCCAGTCTCAACGCACATCCGGGAATCACCATTCACGACCAACCTCGACAGCTTTCCTGATCTTTTGGAGTCTTCGTGACTTCGTGTGAGATCCCCCTCGTGATTCATCGCCTCCCCCAGGTTTCTGGATGGTCTCCAGCCAGCGGTCTGTGCGGTGCGGGATAGGGACACTATCTGCCCCCATCTTCTCGATGATACGGGGTCAACTTCCAGGTCGCCTCTGTCTGACCCGCAGTCAGGCGAACGGTACCATATTCGAGCTCCCTTGTCTTCCCGTCCCTCCAGTACCAGGTCCTTGGTCTGGACAATCGGGCAAAAAGGGGGGTGGAGAGTGGTGAGGAATGTGTGGCCCCCCTCACTGGGCTTTGCGTGAACTAGACGGAGTGGTACAGTAAGGTCGTTGGTTAGTTGAGTAGATCGATTGGCTCAGGTGGGTCTACCAACCTCAAGTGGGTCAGCCACCCGCAGATACCTGATCAGAGACAGGGTCAGTTCTGTCTTCTTGCGATGGAGTCACCAATTACTCATGACCGTTTGTCCCAGTTGTGGTAGTTCGCGGATCAGATCCGATTATCGCCCTGCGCCATGGTATCTGCGTGTCGTCGGCGTTCGGGCACTTCTCTGTGACTACTGCAACCGCCAGTTCCGTGCCTTTTCCTGGCGTGCTCCCAAGGGGCGCAGTCTGAAGACAGGGCAACGCAAGGCGAATGTCTTTCTTGGATCGGCATCCAGAAGAGAAGAAACGGTCGCCGATGAGGTGATCTCGACGGAGATGGATCGGTCGCTTCTTTTGGCGATTCTTCAGTCCGACGACCCAGCAGAACCCTCGATCGCTTCGAAAAAAAGCCTGCGGGAACAGATTGCCGAACGCCAGTTGCAAGCGCAAAGACAGTCAGAAGAGACGGAGGACCCAGACGGCGCGACGCAATCAAGAACACGCCAGACAGAGGTTCTGACCGTGGAGACGCGTCCGTCTGGACCAGATTGTCCGACCTGCGGTTCTGGTCGAGTTCGCCGACGTCCGCGATCGACAATCGAGCGGGTGGCGCTCTCTATGACGCGGCATCGGGCCTACCAGTGCCGGGATTGTCAGACCTCTTTCTATCACCGGGGGAGTTCACTGGCATCCGAAGACGGGACAGGACCCACCACGGATGAGGGCTGAGGTGGAACGAGGAACGGGATCTGCAATGTGTCATAACACAAGAGGGCCATTTGAGACCTCCCGGACAAAGGGGGAAAGCGGAGCGTTCCATCAAGAGACTGTCGACGAGCCAACCGGATCTGGCCCGGGCCAATCCGGGGCCCTTTGAAGGTCACATCGAGTAAGGGATAGCTGCGACATTCCTCGTCAAGGAGAAAGGCCCGACCTTTCTCGCCAATTGACCATCGCCCACGACTCATCGTATAGAGAGGTAGCTGGAGGATTCCCGGCTCGGAAGTGGTGTAGGCAACGATGCGGAGAGTCGTTCCAGTTCTGGTCCGCTCCACAGAATCAATGGCCAGTCGCACCGCGAGAGGAGGGCGGGAAGAGGGGGGGGCGCATTCCGCAAACCACCTCTCACCGCGAGAAGGGGGCGCAGATTGAGTCTGGGAAGGGGCAGTTGGCGGAGAGCTGGCGCATCCGGCAAGGGACAAGCACCACCCGAACCAGAACAGGTGAAATGGCAAGGTTGGCCGAGTCGCAGCCAAGCGGAACTGTCGACTGCCACATGGGGTTGGCGGGTTGATCTTCACGACCTTCTCCCCTTCTATTCTGCCACTGCCGAGTCATTCATCGACCACTCCGAAGAGCCAAGTACGCTTCGTGAGTCAGTCACCGAAGGAACGATAGGGATTTTAGCGGGAGCAGTCAAACGCCCCGCGAGTTGGCAGATGCAGCCTTTGGAAGAGAGTTTGCCGTCACCAAGCAAGCGAGTAGTTCCGTGATGACGCCCAAGACGACGGTCAAGTCGAGATCTCCGCGACAAAGCCAGTTGGAGCGCCACCTCAGGCGAGCCTTATCCACCTTGGGGGAGACTGGCTTGGTGGTTGCCGTTTCAGGTGGAGCGGACTCGACGGCACTGCTCGACGCGCTCGTCCGGGCGCGCGACGCGGGGCGGGGGCCGTCCACGCTGGTGGTCGCGCACCTCAATCATCTTCTGCGTGGCAAAGACTCCGATACTGACGCCGTCTTTGTCCAAGAGTTGGCAACAGATCGCGGAGTTGTTTGTGAAATCGAGCAGGCCGATGTTGCCGGGATTGCCCGACAGTCGCGTCAAAACCTCGAGGCAACTGCTCGTCATCTGCGCTACGAATTCTTCGCGAGGGTCGCCCGACGATACGGGCTGAAACACATTGTTACGGCGCATACACAGGACGACCAGGCCGAAACGGTCTTGCTTCACCTCCTGCGGGGGACGGGCCTCTCCGGTCTCTCCGGGATGCCACGGCAACGCCCCCTCCTCAACCGGGAGGAGGAGCCGTTGATCCTGCTGCGCCCGCTGCTTGGGGTTTCCCGTGCGGTCATTCTGGCCCACTGTCACGACTATCAGATTCCCTACCGTCAAGACGCCTCCAACCAATCGGTCGACTACCTGCGGAACCTGATTCGACACGAGATCCTTCCTCGCCTCGAGGCCGTCAACCCAGCCATCCGGACGGGGCTGGCGCGGATGGCCGAACTGGTTCGCGAGGAGGACCAGTATTTGGAAGCGAGAGTCGATGAGATCCATGAGTGGGAGGCGACGGATGGCTCCCTCCTCCTCCCGGCGCTGAAAGGACACTCCCCCGTCCTCCAGCGGCGCGTCCTCCGCCGTTGGCTGGCAAGAAGACGGGGAAGCTTGACCCGCATCAGCTCGACGCACCTCACCGCCTTGGAGCTGCTCCTCACGAAGGGGCAGAGTGGACAGTCCGTCATCTTGCCGGGCAACCACCAAGTTCGGCGAGAGTTCGAGCGATTGCGCCTCTTTACAGTCGCTCCCAGCGCCAGTGGTTCAGATCCGGCCGGATCCTCTCCGGTCCCATTGCTTCCAGGTGTTCCCTGTCGAGTGGGTGGCTTTGAGTTACTCCTGGTTTTACCTGTGGATAGCGAGGCCGCGATCCCAGATCCTCTCGTCTCAGATCGGGAGAGGAGTGATGATGGACGTCGCCGCTGGTCCCTCCCCTTACCGGCAGGCCAACTTCCCGATCTCCTCTTTGTTCGGACCCGACGGCCGGGAGACGCGTACCGCCCCGAACCGGGCCGTTACACTTTCAAGCTCAAAACGTTATTCATTCGACATCAAATTCCCCGCTCCGAACGGGATACTTACCCTGTGGTCGTCACTAGCGAGGGCGCGATTGTCTGGGTTCCAGGTCTACCTGTGGCAACGGGTTGGACCCTCCCCTCCCCCTCGACAGACGATCCTCCTCGCGCGGTGCTCCAGGTTGTCGAAGTCCCGAAATTGGCGAGCCAAACGGGAGAAAATCAGGTACAATACCGCGCAGGTTTGAAACGGAGGTAATTGCGTTGAACTCGACAATGAGACAAGTGATCTTCTGGGTGATGATTATTGGCGGTGCCCTCTTGCTTTACCGCTTCTTCCAGAATCCATCCGCGAATCAGCCCGTCCAGCTCTCCTATTCCGAATTGGTCGAAAAGGTGGAAGCCCGCCAAGTCGCCTCAGCAACGATTGAACGGGAAAAGGTCAATGGCAAGTTGGTCAGTCAGGCCAATTTCACGACTAAACTTGGGAATGACTTTGTTGCCAAGGACCTTGCCGATTCGATGAAGAAGAATGGGGTCAAGGTCGATTTCGACCCCTCGTCTGGCGGTGGAATCTGGGCCAACATGCTGATCATGTATGCCCCTTTTCTGCTGATCATCGCCTTCTGGATCTTCATGCTCCGCCAGATGCAATCCGGCGGGAACAAGGCGCTCTCCTTCGGCAAGAGCCGCGCCAAGCTGCTCTCGAACCAGCAGAAACGGGTCACGTTTAAAGATGTCGCGGGAGTCGAGGAGGCCAAAGAGGA
>JBMOHS010000140.1:0-10477 GCA_049317725.1 Blastocatellia bacterium | reverse complement strand
GTTGGGGCGCTGGTGGAAATGCCCCCTTTTTGGCACGAAATGTCCAAAGTCCAGCGATCGGGCAGCCGATCCACTACTTTGGGCTGAGCCACGGGGTCATGTCCAAGTCGTGGTGGGTGACGTAGCGGGTCGAAATCGGGAAATTGTCTTTGACTTCGGTGCTGATCAGAATCTGGAAGTAGGGGGGGTGGCTCGCCAATCCCTTGCGGAGACGGCACTCCTCGAAGTGGCGACTGAGCTCCCGCAGGGATTCGAGGTCGGTGACATACTCGGCTGCGGCGAGCGTCGCCCACGTCGTCACGCCGCCAAGTTGGAGAATCCGGCGTGAGTCTGACTTGCCGGGCCAGAGGGTGATGATCGCGTAGTCTCCCAAGGGTCCATAAGCCTTCTCTTCCCCAGGGCCAGGCCGAAGGTTGAGGATCATGGCTCGCTGGTTGTTACGTGGGACCTGGAAGTCTGTCGGATAGCCCAGCCCGTCCAACAGGGTGTGAAACCGGAGCGAGGAGAGAAAGATCAGATTGGTGTTCTTCAGATCCTGCCAGCCAACGATCCGGCTCCGCGCAATCTGAAGTTGGAAGGAGTTCTCCCAGAAGAATCGAGCAACGGTGCTGATGCCGTGCGCCTCCCCGACCCCGGTATAGGTCTCATTCGACTGGAGACGGATGCCCAGATTCCGTGCCAAATCGGAGAGTCGGGTGCCCGGGGTGGATTCCAGATCCTCGGTCGAGTTGACCAGCACATCGCGAATGTGTAACCCATTACTGACAAAGAATTGCGGCGTGCCGTAGGCGAGCAGATTCTGAGCCTCCGGTCGCAAAAACTTCTCCCAGATCGGCCGAACGGCCGGATCGAGGCGGGGGGCCGCTCCGGCCAGTCGCGAGATCCCGACGGGGCCACTTTGCCAAGCCCCCCAGCCGAGGGTCGCCACGATTCCCAGGAAGACCCCCCCGATCATTCCGAGAAGCAGGACCCGAGGCGCGATGCCCCGCTGCCCTCTCTGATTGAGAGGGTCTAGTGGCCCCTCACCGACTGCCATTGATGGTGTGGTCAACAAGGACTCACCGGGGAGATCCTTCTTGAGAGAGCGATATTGAAAGGTCGGAACATAGTGGCCCTTCGGCAGCTCGATCAGGACGCGATCGTCGAGCCCCTCTTCCAGGTAGTATTCAGCCAGTTTGCGGCGAAGGTTGGCCGCCTGGACCCGGACTACCGTGTCGATGCGCGGATCGAAATCGGGGGGGCGCCGGAAGACCTCGATCCCGATCGAGATCTCTTTCAATCGATCTGTCTCCCCGATGAGGGAGCGGCCCACGACGAAGGTCAGAAATTTTTCGAGACTCCTGGCCTGTCGAAAGTGCCGACTCGCGAGAATCGAGGCCAGTTGCGCCTCAATTTCGTCTTTGGTTGGGCAAATCTGAGATCCCATATCGACCTTCTCGGCCATCAAAGGCTCGCTCTCCGGCAGTTGAGCAGGATTTTGAACACTTTTTAACGGTAAAAATACCTTCATTTACTTACCGAGCCTGCCGACCAGGAGCAAGATGCGCCCGCCAAGCGATCTGCTGTAGCGGGAAAGGGGGATGTCAAGGAGGGAGATCTTCTCTCCGACCCCATCCGAGCATTTCTGTCTATCCGGTGAGATCCAGAGAACTAGCTGTCGAAAACTTGGAGTATAGAAGGGTCCGGTCAAACGGGCAACCTCTTCCCGGTTGTCTGACAGGCAATCATGCCTCGGCGGTGAGGAGGCGTGTGCGGTTGCCGTCGGAAAAGCGATGGAAGACGAGAGGAATGAGAGCATGCCAAGGAAGTTACCCCTTCAAAAGAGTCTTACCAGTCTGTTTCTGCTAATCATAAGTTTGGGAGTGAGCGTATCGGCCAGCGGCCAATCATCGCAGGGGACGATCACCGGGACGGTGACGGATCAGGCGGGAGCGGTCATCGCCAATGCGACGGTGACGGCGCTGCAAATCGAGACCAATCAGAAGTATGCCGTTACCAGTTCGGCGGAAGGGGTCTTCGCGATCCCGCTCCTCCCGATTGGGCGGTATGAGTTGGGCGTGACAGCCACGGGATTCTCCAGTTACCGACAGGCGAATATCGTCCTGGAGGTAGCGCAGCGGTTGCGGTTGGACGTCGTCCTGCAGGTCGGGGATGTGTCGAACACGGTGACCGTCACGGATGAGGTCTCGCGAGTACAGACGGAGGCCTCGAGTTTGGGCACGGTGGTCGAGCGGGAGCGGATCGAGAACCTGCCGCTCAATGGCCGGCACGTCTTCAATCTGGTCAAGCTGATTCCGGGGGTGCAACCGCGCAACCGGGCCGCAGATGGATTTGCCGAGGTCGACAACCAGAGCTTTTCCCAGATCAGTTTCAACGGAGGATCGGTCTACAGCAACCAGATCTTCCTGGACGGAGCGTCGAATACGGTGCCGGTCCACAACGAGATCAGCGTCGTGCCGATGGTCGACACGGTCGAGGAGTTTCGGGTGCAGACCAACAGCCTCGCCGCCGAGTATGGACAGACGAGTGGGGGAGTGATCAGCGTCGTCACGCGCGGGGGCACCAATCAGTACCACGGCTCCCTCTACGAATTCTTCCGCAACGACCTGCTCGACGCCCGCAACCCAACGTTGACGACCCGGGACCCGATCACGGGCCGGACCAAGCCAGTCCTCCGCTACAACCAATATGGCGGGACTTTTGGCGGTCCGGTGCTCTTGCCGGGATTCAAAGGCGGAAAGCCGCGGATCATCAGCGGCAAGGATCGGACCTTCTTCTTTGTCGGGTATGAACGGTGGAATTTCCGGACGGCCAACATCAACCAAGCGACGGTCCCGACACCCGCCGAGCGGAGCGGAGACTTCTCCAACACACGCGATGGAAATGGCGCGTTGTTGACGATCTTCGATCCGGCGACGACGCGAGCCAACCCGAATGGGAGTGGGTTTGTCCGCGATCCGTTCCCGGGAAACATCGTGCCGCGCAACCGGATCGATGTACTCAGTCAAAAGGTGCTCAACTTCCTGCCGCTGCCGAATGTGGCACCGAACAATCAGTTCACCAACAACAACAACTACCTGTCATTGGTTGGGTTTCCGATCGACCAGGGGCAGACGAGCGTGCGCATCGATCATACCATCAGCGAGAACGACAAGATCTTTGGACGTTACACCGTCACTCGCAACACGCGCATGAACCGTGCCTGGAACAACGGGGACGCCGACACGGATGCGCGAGATGATCAGCGGGACAACTATAACGTCGTCATCAGCCAGACGCACGTCTTCTCGCCTTCGGTGGTCAACGAGATCAAGGTGAGCGCAGTGCGCCAGTATCTGGTCTTCCAGCACCCCAGCTTCGAGAAGGGATACCCGGGGCAGTTAGGCTTTCCGGCGATCTTTCCGCAAGACGCGTTTCCGCCGATCAACATCGCCGGGATGCTTCCCTTTGGATCTGGGCGAGGCGGGTTCGCCGGTGGCCATCGGCGACATCATACAGTGCAGTTCACCGACAGTCTGACGTGGACCAAGGGGCGGCACATCATCAAGATGGGGACCGATCAGCGATGGAACCGGCTCAACTTCGTCAATCGGCTCAATCCGTCGGGGAATTTTCAATTCACGTCGGCGTTGACGAGCAATCCCCAGCGGCCGCAGGGGACGGGATTTGGCTTTGCGACCTTCCTGCTGGGGGAGGTGAGCGGCGGAAGTCAATCGGTACGTCCATTCTTTTCGTTCGACTCGGCCTCGAATGGGAGCTACATCCAGGATGACTGGAAGGTGACGCGGCGGCTGACCTTGAACCTTGGATTGCGCTACGACTATGCGACGGGGCCGGTCGAACGGTGGAACCGGAGTTCGAACTTCGACCCCTTTGTCACCAATCCAGAGACGGGGACGAAGGGGGCCCTGCTCTATGCCGGGGTGACCAAGGAGCGCCATTTCACGCTTCCCCCGAAGGACAACTTTGGGCCGAGAGTCGGCTTTGCGTGGGACGTCAACGGAGATGGACGCACGTCGGTTCGGGCTGGGTACGGGCTGATCTACAACGCGATCGAGAGCGGCGATACGGCTGGGGACAGCTCCAATTCGCTGGGATTCAGTGTCGACACTCCGTTTCTGGCCCCGACCGGGGCACCGCAGAAGGCCTTTCAATTCTCGGTGGGGCCAAGTTCGCTGCTGGTGCCGCGGGGAGTCAATGGAGGCCCCTCGGCGTTCCGCGGGCAGAACGTCCGCTTTCAGGAGGTGCGCCAGCCGACACCCTACGTCCAGCAGTGGAACCTGACAGTGCAGCGGGAGTTGGGAGCCAAGTTTGTGTTGACGGCGACCTATGCTGGAAACCGCGGGCTGTTCCTCTTCGGGGGCAATTACGACCTCAACCAGCTCGACCCGCAGTTCTTTTCCCTGGGACTGGCACTCCAGGATCAGGTGGCCAATCCCTACTTTGGGCAGATCACGACAGGAGCCCTCTCGGGACGAACCGTGGCGAGGAGCCAGTTGTTGCGCCCCTTCCCGGACTACCTCAACGTCGGGTTGCTGGCGAACCACGGGGCGTCGAGCAGCTACCACTCCTTCCAGTTCACGGCGGAGCGGCGCTATTCGAATGGACTGAGCGCGCTGGTCTCCTACACGAACGCCAAGCAGATCAGCGATTCCTTCTCGATTGCCGGTGGGGGAGGTGGCGCGGGGGACTTCCGCATTGGCCGGCTCAATCGTCGGCTCGATCGGGCGATCGACGAAGGCGACGTCTCGCAGCGGCTGGTGGTCAGTGCCGTCTATGAACTGCCCTTCGGCAAGGGGAAGAGATTTCTGCAGACCGGGGTCTTGAATCACGTCGTCGGTGGCTGGCAAGCGAACACGATTGTGTCGCTGCAGGGGGGCTTGCCGTTGGTCGTGCGGGGAGCCAACAACTTCACGGGGATCAACTGGCCTGACATGGTCTGTAACCCTGGGCTGAGCGGGGGGGAGCGCTCGGCCGACCGAGTCTTCAAGACGGAGTGTTTCCGCAATCCAGCCAACTTCGTCATCGGCAATGTTCCGCGGACCTTGCCCAACGTCCGCGGCCCGGGGTACAAGGATGTCGCTGTCTCTGTCTTCCGCAACATGAGAATGACCGAGACGGTCAACCTCGAATTCCGCGCCGAGGCCTTCAACGCCTTCAATTTCGTCAACCTGGGGGATCCGAACACGACCTTCCAAGCCAATCCGCAGGGAGGAAACGCCAATCCGAACTTTGGGAGGAGCTTGACCACTCTGCCGGCAAGGCGGATTCAGCTCGGCTTGCGCCTGTCGTTCTGATCGAATTGACCAAGGGCGGAGGAGTGGCATCCCCATCCAGGGGAGGAGGCCATTCCTCCGCTTCCTGGTGAACGCTGGGAAAGAAAATTCCGAAAAGGAGAAGATTTGAAGAGATTGAACGCCCTGCTGTGGATGATGCTCCTCGTCGGCTCGGTGAGTGGACAGGGGAAGCGCGAGAACTTTGACGTGGTGGTCTATGGGGGGACCGCCGGAGGGGTCATGACGGCCGTAGCGGGTGCCCGCGAGGGGCTGCAGGTGGCGATTGTCGAGCCAAGTCGTCACCTCGGGGGGATGGTAACCGGCGGGCTCAGCCGGACCGATTACGGGAAGAAAGAGGTCCTCGGTGGGATTGCTGTCGAGTTCTATCAACGGGCAGGCAAGAAGTATGGTCGCGAGATCGAGTGGATGCCGGAGCCGCGCATTGCGGAGCAGGTTCTCAACGAGATGATCCAGGAGGCCGGGCGCGTCAAGGTCTTTCTGGGCGAGCGGCTGCGCGAGAAGAAGGGGGTCGTGCGGAGAGGAAAGACGGTTGTCTCCCTGACGACCGAAAAGGGGACCATCTTCACGGCGAAGATCTTTGCCGACGCGAGCTACGAGGGAGATCTGCTGGCCCAGGCTGGAATCGACTTTACGTGGGGGCGCGAGGGAGTGGCGGACTACGGCGAGTCGCTCGCCGGGGTGCGGCCGAAGGATCGCAACCACCAGTTCGACTTTGCGGTCTCGGCCTACGACCAGGAAGGACCAGGGCGGAAGCTGCTGCCCGAGATCCAGACGGAGCCACGCGGCGAGATCGGGGCGGCCGATCGCAAGGTGCAGGCCTACAATTTCCGCATGATTCTGACCGACAACCCGGAGAACCGGATTCCCTTCGCCAAGCCGGCCGGCTACGATCCCTTCCGCTTCGAGCTGGCAGCGCGGTGGTTACAGGGGTTCGTCAAGCACCACGGTCGCTCGCCCCGCATGAACGAGGTGCTGCTCCCCGCGCAGATCGCCGGGGACCGCAAATGGGACTTCAACAACCGGGGGGCCTTCTCGACCGATTACATTGGCAAGAGTTGGGAGTACCCGAACGCGGGCTATGCCCGTCGTGCCGAGATCTGGAAAGACCATGAGCGCTATACCGCCGAGCTCTTCTACTTCCTGACGACCGATCCAAGGGTTCCCCGGGAGACACAAGCGGAGATTGCCCGCTTCGGAATCGCCAAGGACGAATTTCTCGACAACAACCACTGGCCCTATCAGCTCTACATCCGCGAAGCGCGCCGGATGGTCGGGGACTTTGTCGTGACGCAGAAGGATATTCAGACAGAGTTGACCAAGCCGGACGTCATCGGAATGGGCTCCTACAACAGCGATTCCCACAATGTGCAGCGCTACGTTCAGCCGGACGGGACCGCACAGAATGAAGGAAACATGGAGGTCGGGGTCAAGCCGTACCAGATTCCCTATCGCGTCCTGCTGCCGAAGCGGTCGCAGGCGACCAACCTCCTGGTGCCGGTCTGTTTCTCGGCGAGCCACGTCGTCTATTCGACCCTGCGGATGGAGCCGCAGTACATGATCATCGGACAGGCGGCAGGCGTGGCGGCGAAGATGGCGATCGAGGGCAAGAAGGCGGTGCAAGAGGTCGATTCCGCTGCTCTGAGTAGCCGGTTACGCGAATTGGGAGCAGTCTTTACCTGGAACCCGCCGGCGAAGTAGAAGGCCTGGCAGAGGAGGAATGATGAGGAAGGCCCTGTCCATCTTTTGGTTAATGGCGATGCTCTCGATCGGGCTGGGGCAGCAACCAACCGATTACGAGAAGGTGGATGTCGTGGTTGTCGCGGCGACTCCAGGAGGGGTCGCCGCAGCGGTGGCGGCGGCGCGATCTGGCGCGAGTGTGGTCTTGCTGGAAGAGACGAACCATGTCGGAGGGATCGTCTCTTCCGGGTTGACCAATACGGATATCCAGAAGAAGGGGGCGGTCGGTGGCCTCTTCGCGGAGTTTGTCAGACGGGTCCGCGAATACTACGTCCGGACCTACGGCGAGAACTCCGCGCAGGTGAAGGACTGTCAGGGCGGCCACATGTTCGAGCCCAAGGTCGCCGAGAAGGTCTTTCGGGAGATGCTGACGGGGGAGAAGAACCTGCGGCTCCTCCAGCGGCACCGCGTCGTATCCGCGCGGGTCACCGGAGCGGATGGCCTCGAGCGTGACGCGGAGCGCGGCCGGCGCCAGGATGGGGCACCACCCAGCGACTTTGGCGAAACGGTGAGGTTGACGAGCATCACGGCCGAAGACATGGCCAAGCCCGGTGCGCGGAAGGTTCTGCGGGCAGAGACCTTCGTGGACGCGACGTACGAGGGCGATCTGGCGGCCTTGGCCGGGGTCCCCTATCGAGTGGGGCGAGAGAGCCGCGCCACGTTTGGCGAGCCGCACGCGGGTAAGATCTACCTTCGTTTCAAGGATATCAATGCCCTGCCGGGCTCGACGGGTGAGGCGGACGATGGGATCCAGGCATTTTGCTTCCGGATCCACGTGACCAAAGACAAGACCAGTGGCGTCCCAATCGAGAAGCCATCGGCCTATAACCGGAACGACTATGCCGTGATGCTCGACGACCTGCGCACAGGCCGGGCAACGAAGCTGACCCAGTTGATGCACTTCTTTCCGATGCCCAACGGGAAGTTTGAGTTGAACAATGCACATCCAGCGGGTGACTCGGGAGTGCCCAGTGAGTCATTCGATCTGGCGGAGGAGAACTGGGGATGGCCCGAGGCAGATCCGGCGGAACGCGCGAGGATCTTCCAACGCTACTGGTCGTACAGTGAGGGCTACCTTTGGTTTCTGCAGAACGATGCGGAAGTTCCAGAGAGCATCAGGGCAGAGGCGCAACAGTACAGCTTTCCCAAAGACGAGTTCGTCGATAACCGCCACCGCCCGCACCATCTCTACGTGCGCCAGGGTCGCCGGATCTGGGGAGAGTACAATTTCACCGAACGCGACGCGGCTCTGGACAGAAGTACGGGATTGCCCCGGCGCAAGCCGGACGGAATTGCCGTCGTCGAGTTCGGGTTTGACTCACACAGCGTGCACAAATACGATGCTGCACATCCGGGTGTCCGGGAAGGCTACATCTACATTGATCATCAGCCATTGCAGCTCCCATACCGCATCCTTGTTCCAAAGCGGGTGGATGGTCTGCTCGTCCCTGTCGCCTGCAGCGCGAGCCACGTTGGCTACCAGACGATCCGCATGGAGCCCGTCTTCATGGCCCTCGGGGAGGCCAGCGGCATCGCCGCAATGAAGGCGCAGTCCTCCCGTACCAGCCTGCGAGCCCTCGAGGTGAAGTCGGTCCAGCGTGAGATCCTCAAGCGCGGTGGCGTGATTCTCTACGAGAGCAAATCCATCGTTCCCGAAGATATCCAAGAATAGCCCCTGCCACTCACCCAACCCCGAGGAAGGATCGAACCTCTTTCGCAAGGGGCGGGTGTGTCAGCGCCAACCACTGGCGAAGTCAGATCTCGATGAAGGAAGCAGGTCAAGAAACCTGGGAGGAAGAATGAAGAAGGTACTGTTGTTGGTTCTGCTAGGGTTGATGGTCCCAGTGGTGCGGGGGCAGCAATCGCGCGATTACGATCTGGTGATCTACGGGGGAACGGCGGCAGCGGTGACCGCCGCGGTACAGGCACGGCAGATGAACCGGTCGGTAGTCATCGTTTCACCCGACAAGCATCTCGGCGGCCTGTCGAGCGGTGGGCTCGGCTTTACCGACACCGGGAATAAGGCGGTCATCGGGGGGCTCGCCCGGGAGTTCTACCATCGGGTCTGGCAACACTACAACCGCCCGGAAGCCTGGACGTGGGAGAAGCGGGAAGCATTCGGCAACAAGGGACAAGGGACTCCGGCAATGGATGGTGAGAACCGGACGATGTGGATCTTCGAGCCACACGTCGCCGAGGAGACCTTCGAGGGCTTCATTCGCGAATACCAGATCCCGGTGCTGCGCGACGAGTGGCTCGATCGGGCAAAGGGGGTGCGCAAGAGCGGAGCCCGGATCACCTCGATCCGGACGCTCAGCGGAAAGACCTTCACTGGGCGCATGTTCATCGACGCCACCTACGAAGGAGACCTCATGGCGGCCGCCGGGGTCGGCTATCACGTCGGCCGCGAGGGAAAGAAGACGTATGGCGAGGAGTGGGCGGGCGTGCAGACCGGGGTCCTCCATCACCGCCACCATTTTGGCGTGCTGCCAGAGAAGATCAGCCCCTACGTCATCCCGGGAGATCCGGCAAGCGGCGTGCTGGCACGCATCAGCACGGCGCCCCCAGGGGAGTATGGTGCGGGAGACGACAAGGTGCAGGCCTACTGTTTTCGGATGTGCCTGACCGATCATCCCGGAAACCTTGTTCCCTTCCCGAAGCCGGAAGGGTATGACGCGAAACAGTACGAGCTGCTCCTGCGAATCTTCCAGGCAGGATGGCGCGAGACGTTTCAGAAATTTGACCGGATTCCCAACCAGAAGACCGACACCAACAACCACGGACCGTTCAGCACCGACAATATCGGGATGAACTACGACTATCCCGAGGCGAGCTATGAGCGGCGCCGGGAGATCATCCGCGAGCACGAACAGTATCAGAAAGGGCTGCTCTGGTTCATTGCCAATGACCCGCGGGTACCGGAGGATGTGCGCACGGCGTTTGGCAAATGGGGACTTGCCAAGGACGAGTTCAAGGACAATGGCAACTGGCCGCACCAGATCTACGTGCGCGAAGCGCGGCGCATGCTCGGCAAGTATGTCATGACGGAGCACGAGCTGCTCAAGCGGCGGGCAACACCGGAGCCCGTCGGGATGGGATCCTACGGCATCGACTCGCATAACATTCAGCGCTACATCACGCCGGAGGGATACGTCCAGAACGAGGGAGACATCGGCGTCTCGACCCGGGGCCCTTACCAGATCGCCTACGGATCGCTGGTTCCCAAGAAGGGCGAGGCGGAGAATTTACTGGTTCCCGTGGCGGTCTCCAGTTCGCACATCGCCTATGGCAGTATTCGGATGGAGCCGGTCTTCATGATTCTGGGACAGTCCGCCGCGACTGCGGCTGTTCTGGCGATCGAGGGGAAAACGGCAGTGCAGGATGTTCCGTACGCCAAACTGGAGGAGCGGTTGCGCAAAGATCGCCAAGTGTTGAAATAGGAG
>JBMOHS010000139.1:0-10485 GCA_049317725.1 Blastocatellia bacterium | reverse complement strand
CGGTCATTCAGGCAGATGCGGCGTTCCTTCAGAACGCGGGGGGATGTCGGGCAAGATTCCCAGGGCGTTGCCCTGGGCTGGTATGCGGTGTCCCTTCGGGACACGGGGAATGTTCAAAGTTCAACGAGAGACAAAACTCGCGCTTCGTGCCCGGGTTTGATTCATATTTGACGAGACGAAGTGGTAGTTCACACTGAGTGGCTGCCAAGTAATACAAAAATCACAGAAAAATCGATGATCGAGACCGCAACGACCTCATTTTTTGCCCAAAGTCCACTGATCTGCTTGCCCGATCGCCTCTCTCCAGCCACCCGGCGTCCTCAGGCCTCAGGGGCGATTGCGTGGCGGTGGGGATCGCCCTCGGCCAGGACCAGTCCAGCCGGCCACGCCAGCTCGACGCCGCGCCGCACGAGAAGCTGCTGAAAGTCGGCGAGCGCCCTCAGATCGGCGCGGATCTCGCGCGGTCTCCGACGCGTCCGCACCGCCTCGGCGGCGAGGGCACCGGCCGCCTCCCCGATGTTCCACTCGACAGGGTGGACACGGTAACAGCCATTGGTGATGTGGGTCGTTCCGATGTTCTTGCAGGCCGGCAGCAGGTTCTCCATCCGCACGGGGATCAATGCACCGAGCGGAAGCTGGAAGGGAAGTGACTCGACGTCAAGGTAGTTGTCGCCGCCCGTCGTTGGATGGAGGTCGATCCGATAGCAACCGATCCCAACCGAGTCGAAGTAGGAGATTCCGAGCGTCTGCCCGGGCCGGTGGGCCGCCGAAAGGTGAGGCTCGATGATTGTCATCTCGGCACGAATCCGGCGTGACTCCCGAATGTAGGGCATCATCGCCAAGCCGCGCGCTGCCGGGATCCCGCCCGTCAAATCGCCCCGCAACCGCAGCCCGGGCCAGCCCCTCCCGCCATCCGGCCGCGGCGCTTCCGTCTGCAGCCAGTAGACGAGCGAGCGGCTCTGCTCCCGTGCCTCGGCCAGATGGAAGAGCCGATCCTCCTCGCTTGCCGTGCAGAGGTCTCCACGCAAATAGTCTGTCTGGGGCCAATTGACGGTCGACAGATCGCTCGGGAAGGCACCGTCGGCAAAGAGGCTCCGGTCGAGGATTCGCCGGTAGGTCCAGAGCCCGGCGAAGGCGCGCGAGGGCTCCCGGTGCGGCTCGAAATGGTAGCTCATCGGCCGCCCCTCCCGTGGATGCGTGATCGTCCAGGAGAGGAGCGGCCCCGGCCAGGCCGGTTGCAGCTCAGGCGCGTAATCCCGCCAGAAGTCGTAATGGACCGGCCTCTCGATCGTGTGATCCTCTCCCTCGCGATGATCGAGCAGAAAGCAGAAGGAGAAGCCCTGCGCGTTCTCTGGCCGGGCCTCCTGGCTGGCGCTCGGCTCCCCTGTCTCCCGCTGCGCTTCTGATCCCGTGACGTACTCCGTGCCCGTCAAGGGGAGCAGGTCCCCCAATTCTGTCGCGTCGATGACATAGTCCGCTTCGATCGAGCACTCTTCTCCCGTCTGGAGGTTGAGCAGGCGCACCTCCCGGATGCAATCCCCGACGACGGTCGCGGCCAAGGGGCGATGGTGTTGCAGGACCTGCAGCCTCCCGGCGCTGCGGTGCGGTGCCAACATCCCTTCCAGCACCGCCAGCGCCACCCTTGGCTCGTGGCAGAGGGGCGAGACCCAGCCATTGCCTGGATTGAGCCGGACCGTCTGCCGCGCCTCTTCCCGCAGCGGATAATGCTGGCGGTAGTAGCTCCGCACCCCCTCGCGAAATCGCCGGTAGGCAGTCGTACATCCCCGCTCCTCGATCCAGCCGTGCTCATCCGGTGGCACCGCTTGCGAGGTCAGTTGTCCCCCGATCCAGCTCGACTCCTCGGTGAGGATGACCTGCCGCCCCGCCTCCGCCGCTGCCAGCGCCGCCGCACACCCCCCAACTCCGCCTCCGACGATCAGAATCTCCGCTCTCCAACCTGTTCTTCGCTCCACGACTCTCCTTCTCCTTCGGCCTCATCCAAAAAAGTCGATTCTCCCCTGCTGGGCAGACGGCGTCAACCGAATCGACCAGGTCATTCGTGAGAGGATGTCGTGAATCAAGAAGATTGGCGTGTGGGTCTCACCCGGGCGGGTCATCCCTCGTGGAGGGGACCCGGGAAATCGATGGTGCGCTGTTCTTCCGGTCTCAACCTCTTTGGGCTCTGGGGAGGGCGCACCGTGATCTTTCCTTGCGAGCCCCCCAGCAGCTTCGCCAGCATCCCCTTTGCGAAGACCCAGTCCCGTTTGATCGTCGCGACCGAGAGCCCGAGCGCCTCGGCCGTCTCCCATTCGCTCAGTCCGGCAATGTAACGCAGCTCGACGACCTGTCGTGCCCGTGGACTGATCGACCCCAAGATCTTCATCGCCGCTTCCAGGTCGATCAGTTCGACAATGTTCTCCCGGGTGGGCAGGTCGATCTCCTCGACCGCGACTCGTTGCCCAATCCGTTTTTCGACGGGGCGCGTTCGCTGGTAGTCGATGATGAAGTTTCTCATCTGCAGCACGGCGGTCGCGAAGAAGTGGTTGCGGTCCACCAGACGCCGGGGACCACACCGTAGAATCTTCATGCAGACCTCATTGGCGATGGCGGTCGGCTGCAGTGTGTTGTCTTGGTACTGCCCCTTGAAGACCATTCGCGCGATCTGGCGCAGTTCCTGGTAGGCCAATTCGATGACCCGCGAAGCCTCTTGGTCTTCGCCGTCTTGCCAGGCGGCGAAACGCTGATCGAACTCAATGATCTCCAGCGGTGTCATGCCAACCTCTCTTTTCTTTCAGTTCTCTCCGTCCATCTGGCCTATCCATTCTGGCTGAATGAAGCCACTCAGCCAACTCCGCAGTCCCTCCTGTGCCGGCCGCTGAGTTCACTCTCACAGTATTTTCTGAGTTGTCTTGAAGGACCCACCAGCGATCACAGGTGGGAAAATGCCATTTCGAATTGAAACAAAAAAGACAAGACTTTGATACTCTTTCTGATCATCATTGTCAATCACTTAATTACTGTTCTCAAAACGTCCACTTATGGAGCAAAAAGATCTCGTCTGGAAAGCTCCTGCGGAATGTTTCTCGATGAACCATTTATCAAGCATCTTCCGTTTATAACAATGGCAGTCCCCGAGGCATCGGAATTTCTTACTGCAGGGGGGGCGGGGAAGGCCTGAAGCGATCAGCGAGGCAGGATGACGGACGAAAACACGGCACACTACTGGGAGCGGGTGCGTGAGATCTACGAGAGAGTTCTCGCGGTTGCCGTATCTGAGCGGGAAGCTGCCATCGACGCCTCCTGCGGGGGCGATGTCGACCTCCGACGCGACGTCGAATATCTCATTCGTGCCTTCGAGAACAACCCAGACTTTCTCGAAACCCCACTGGAACTCCCTTCCCCCTCCCGGTCATTCGAGCCTGACGGGCAGCGATTGGGAGCCTATCGCCTTCTCCGCCGGCTGGGGAGTGGGGGCATGGGCGTAGTCTATCTGGCAGAACGGGATGATGGCCATTTCCAGCGCCGTGTCGCCATTAAGATCGCCTCCCCGGAGTCCAAAGTTCCCGATCTACAAGAGAGATTTTTCCGCGAGAGGCAGATTCTGGCCGATCTCGATCACCCCAACATCTCCCGCTTGCTCGACGGAGGCGTCACCGGGGAAGGGCTCCCTTATCTCGTCATGGACTATGTCGATGGCGAGCGCGTCACCGATCACTGCCTCCAGCGCGACTTACCGGTCGAACAACGGCTCGGCCTCTTTTTGGAGGTCTGTCTGGCGGTGGAGCATGCCCACCAGCGCGGGATCCTGCACCGCGATATCAAGCCGGGCAATGTCCTGGTGACGACCGATGGGAAGGTCAAGCTGCTCGACTTCGGGATTGCGCGGATTCTAGGGCGGGAGGATCAGGTCGGACCTGGAACCGAGCCGCTCACCGGAACCCCTCTTCTTTCCTACGAGTATGCCAGTCCTGAGCAGGTTCGCGGGGAACGGGTCGGTCTCTCCTCAGACATCTATTCGTTGGGGGTGCTCCTCTTCTTCATGATCGAGGGGCGCCTTCCGTACCACCTCCCCAACCGGGCCCCGTTGCTCCTGGCAGAAGCGATCACCAGTGGCCCGCTGCAGCCCTTGGAGAAGGCCGGCGGATCGTGGCTGACCCGCCAGTTGACTGCTCTCTTGGAGAGGGCGTTGGCCAAGGCCCCTGGGAATCGCTATCCCTCGGTCGCCGCCTTGCGCCAAGACCTGACGGAGATCTTGGCGGGACGCCCGATCCGTCGGGCACGGCTCTCGCGTCAGCAGCCAAGGCAGATCACGTCCGTGATCCTGGTCTGCGCGGCTCTTGGGCTAGGGGGACTCTGCGCGATCGTCTGGTCAGTCTTCTCCCGATCCGCTTATGATTCTCCTCTCACCCGCTATGCCAAGCGAATTGCGGAGGCGCAGCAGGCCCTTCGGGTGGGAGACCATCCCCAGGCCCAGGAGATCTTGACCCAGCTCAAGACCGATCCGACCCTCGCCTCTCAACTCGGATTCGAGTGGGGCTATCTGATGAATCAGGCCGAGGAGCCTCGCCTCTTTCGCCATCCCAACCCCGTCGATCAATCCTACATCTCCCCGCAAAAGAACTTTCTGGTGACGACCAGCGCGCAATACTCGGCCATTGACGTCTGGGATCTGGCGAGTGGAGCGCGCATTCGGTCCGTGCAAGCGCCAGGCCAGAATCTCTGGTCGAGAACCTATGTGATCCCCCTTCATCTGCTCGATTTCAAAGGGGGCCTCACCGTCGAGGATGCAGTCAGCGGGCGCCAGCTCGCCCGCTGCCCTCTCCCGTCGGGGGAGTTGAGGGGCGCTCACTTCTTTCGCGGGGCGTACTACACCGTCGATGCGCAAGGCATGGTGCGAAAATGGGACCTCTCCACCTGTCAATCAACCTTCTGGATGAAGTTGGCCCCTTTTCAACCAAGGGATTTCAGGTCCTTGGAAAATGGGGCACTGCTGAGGGTGGAGTCTCCGGCTTCCCTCTCGGTGTGGAGCCTGCTCATTCGGCGACTGCTCGTCCACATCCCCCCTCAGTCGGGAAGAGATGTCGAAGGTCTTCAGTTCGACGATGCGGCCACACTCATGGCCTTTTTTCGGTTTCCAAACGAAGTGGAAGTGCGGGATCTTCGCTCGGGCGAGCTGCGACTGCGCTACCGGGATCTGGACAAGGTGCGCAAGATTCTTCTCGATTCACGACGCGACCGTCTGATCACCCTCCACCATCTTGGCAAGGTCAAGGTACGGTTCCTCTCCCGGCCAGATGAGGAGAAGACCTTCGATCTTCAAGCTGAGATCTCGGGTGGCGAGCTGCTCGGGCCGGAGGGGCTGGTCGCGGTCACCACCGAGACGGGGCGCCTCGAGATCCTTGACCTCGAGACGATGAAACCGGTCGCTCAACGCCAAGCCCATTCCCCGGGAGCGAGGGTCGCCCTGCGCTATGATCCGTACGGGCGTCGCCTGATCACCTCTGGGCAGGATGGAACCGCTCGGGTCTGGTCGCTCGATCGGCTGCTGCAGAACGCGGCCCTGCGGCCATTTCCGCCGGACGAGGTCAGTGCCATCGCCGTCTCCCCCGATGGCCAGCGGCTGGCCGTCGGAGACCACGCCCACCTCGTCCACCTCTGGAATCTGAAGACTCACCGTCGGGAATGGACCATCCCAGCCCACTCGGCCTGGGTTCACGACCTCTCGTTCTCTCCTGATGGTCAACACCTCGCTACGGCCAGCCGCGACCATGCCGTCAAGATCTGGCAGGTCTCAACCGGTGCACTTCTCTGGTCCCTGCCGCACAACTTGCAGGTGCCGGTCGTCCGTTACTCCCCGCAGGGGCAATCGCTGGTGACCAGTAGCAGTGACTTAGCGGTGCGGCTCTGGGATCCGCAGACAGGGCAGCTGCAACGGGAGATCACAGGATTTCCGGATGAGGTGAGATCCCTGGCTTGGTCCCCCACCCAGCCACTCCTCGCCACCGGAACCCGCGATGGTGAGGTCCGCCTCTGGGACCTTGGTCGGGAAGGGAAGGGATTTCGGTTGTCGCAGACTCCCGCCAAGGTCACCTCGCTCGCCTTCTCTCCGGACGGCAAGAGCCTCGTCGTGGTCGGCAACGACTTCTCGATCAGGTTCTACGATGTTGCCCGGCAAAGGCTCCGGACGACCCTTTCCGTGCCCAGCGCTGGTGGCCGTCTCGTGGCCTTCTCCCCCGATGGCCGGCGACTCGCCTTCGCGGGCGAGGATCGCGCCATCCGGATCTTCCATGCCTCGTCTGGCCGGGAACTCCTCCTCCTCGCCCAGCAACCCGCCCGCCTCACGTCGCTCCAATTCTCCCCCGACGGGCGGGCCCTCTACACCGGGGATCTCGATCACCGCGTCCAAGCCTACTCCGCCAAACGCTAGCGGCAGAGCCGCCTTACGGCCTCTCCTGCAGGATCAGATCCCGCAGCCGCTCTCCCCGCTGAAAGCGTCCCAGGTTGTCGAGGAAATGGGCGAGGTGGCTGTCGCGCTCACCAAGATGGCCGCCGGCTGTATGGGGGGTGAGGAAGCAGTTGGGCAGCTTCCAGAGCGGGTGGTCAGGCGGGAGCGGCTCCGGATCGGTGACGTCGAGCCAGGCCGCGGCGAGTGGCCCCTCCACCAGCGCTTCCCGGAGCGCCTCCTGGTCGACCGTCTTCCCGCGTCCAATGTTGTAGAAGCGGCTCCCGCGGCGCAGCCCTTGAAAGAAGGCCCGGTCGCAGAACTTCTCGGTCGAGGGGCTCGCCGGCAGGAGGTTGATGACGTGATCGGCCGCGGCACAGGCGGCTCCGAGCCCGCGCGCATCGACCATCGGGATCGGCTCCTCCCCCGTCGGGCAACGACGATAGCCCGTCAGCCGCATTCCCAAGGGAGCCAGCAACTCGACCAGTCGCTCGCCGATCGTCCCATAGCCGAGCAGCACTGCCGACTGCCCTCGCAAGAGGAACGACACGGCACGCAGCTCCATCATCGGCCAGCGGCGATCCCCCCGCTGGATCTCGAGCGCCCGCGGGAGCTGACGGGCGAGACTGAAGAGCATGGCGACGACGTGCTCGGCGCAAGGGTCGGCATAGACGTGGGAGCTGTTGGTCATCTGTCGCCCCCCCGCCCGCAGCCAAGCTCGTACCTCGTCCCGGTCGTAACGCTCGAAGCCCGCCGTGTCGACCTGGATCCACTGGAGCGTCTCCAACTGCATCATCCTCTCCAGTGGGGGCTGCCCGTAAGCGATCGTCGGCCCCTTCCGCTCGACCTCGCCCTCCTCGACCCACTCCGCCCCCGCCTGCTCGACTCCTCGCCGCAGCCGCTCCCGATCCTCTGCTGATATGTCGACATGCGCCCAGACTTTCACCTTAAATTCATCCTCTCTTGTCTCATCTTGCTCTTGTCCCCTGCCGTTGCGCAGGCTTGTCTTAGCCGACCCACTCCCTTCCACTGTCGAACAGTGGCGGGAGGCCGCTCGGCTCGAAGTCTACCACCAATGGTCAATATCCCGCAGAAAAGTCCGCGACGATACCTGGAAAAGGCTTGCTGGCTTGCAAGTAAGGCCGGCTGAGCCCATCTCACCCTTGTATTTCTTCTCCAATCCCTGAGCTGTTTTCCAGAAAACTTTCGATTTCCTGATTGTCAGGGTCAATGCGTTTACCAAGGTAAATCGTCACCATCACAAGCCGACTGGACTGCTAAGCCGGTCGGTCGACTCGATCCACCTGCCGAGAGGCCGGTTGTCTTGGTCAAGTCGAGATCGGCTTTCACACAGAAAGCAGGGAGCTTGACTCAGAATATGCTTCGCGGGAAACATTCAATCCGGTGGGCGTTCCTTCTCCTCTTGGCCTGCTCTCTCGGCAGTCTATGGATCTTTGCCTCCAACTCACCCAAGCCACACCCTGGGCGGTCCCAGACAGGTCAAGGTGGCCATCTCGCCTCCCTGAGGAACTGGGCACGGCACGGGCTCCTCCCTTCCGGATTTCCCGGAACCACGGCTCCGCCCTTCCGACGCGCAGCAGGTCTTGCCGCCCCCCGTGATCTGAAAGTTGAGACCAAGACCATTCCTGCTTCCGTCAATCAAGTGACGATCAACCTTGACTACACTGCCGTCGGCACCGAATTTGGGCTGAGCTTTTCTGTCCATTTCAATCGAACCCACCTCGAATATGTCTCGACGTCGGTCGGGAGTGCACTCCCCAACTGGACATTGTTGACCAACTCGTCCGCGGCTGCGACCAATGGGCGTCTGGTCTATGGTCTGATGGGAGACATCAACACGATGACTCCACTCCCCGCCGGCGAGGCCAGGATGATGACCCTGACCTTCAACGTTCTCCCGGCGGCCAAGTGTGGGGTGACCTCTCCGATTACCCTCTCCGGAGCCCCCTCCACGATCTTGGTCGCCGATCCAACTGGGACGGCCTTGACTCCCCCGACCATCATCGCCGGAGCCGTGATCGTGACTGCCAATCCGATTGCGTTCGTGACTCCTCTATCCTTGACGGGGGCACTGCTCGGTACCCCATACACCCAGAGCCTGGTTGCCAACGGTGGATCCGGGACCATCGCTGGTTACGCCGTGACGGGAGGGGCCCTGCCCGCTGGGCTCTCACTCTCCCCATCCGGTACCATTTCCGGTACACCATCCTCTCCCGGCACCTTTTCTGTAACCGTTACCGCAACCGATAGCAATGGATGCAGCGGATCGCAGATCTTCTCTCTGTCGGTCAGTTGTCCGACGATCAGCTTTGGCTCTCTGATACTCCCAACCGCCACCACCAAGATCCCTTACTCGCAACAAATCAGTGCCATCCCCTCAGGAGGGGCCTATCAATACACGGTGACGAGTGGCACCCTTCCTCCGGGGCTCTCCCTCGGTCCCTCCAGCGGTCTCCTCTCTGGGATTCCGACTACAACTGGGGCCTACTCCTTCACCATTACGGCCACTGGGTGGGCCATTGGGTTTGGAGGCTGTACTGGGCTCTTCTCCGCGGTGTTGGATGTCATCGAGACCAATGTCCCGCCAATTACAGGAGGGCCGGCCACGCCCACTCTTCCGGCACCCAATTTAGGACCCGGAGGAGTCGTGACACTGACGCAGACTCTGACAAACAACATTCCCTTCAATTTTACGACGACCTTTTCCGCGACCCTGCCGCAGGGATTGAACGCCATCCCCGGTGGTTGTTCGGTCCCCTATGGATCCTGTTCGATCGGTCCAGCCACCACGGCGGTTTCGACAAGCGCCGAAGATCAGCCCGCACGTCAATTGACAGCCGAGGTACTCTCGAGTTCCCAGGCTGTCACCCAGGTTGTCTCTTGGGCTGGCACCATCCCAGCCAACAGCAGTCTGACGATCACCTACCTTGTTCAGGTCTCCACCCAGGCTCTCAGCGGCACACAATACTGCGTCACGACGACGATCGGCGGCGCGACTGGACCCAGCACCTGTCTGACGGTGACGGTGCCACCGGTTGGTCCCGGACTTCCCCTCCTGGCGTCTGGGCCGGCTGACGATCAAAAACCGGCCAGTGTTCTCCTGTTCAACCTCTATACCTCATCCATCAACTCGGCACGGAGTGATGCACGTCTCGCCATCACCAATACCAATCCCGTCAATCCGGTCTCGGTCCACCTCTTCTTTGTCGATGGATCCAACGGTTCCGTCGCGAGTCAGGTCCTCCTCTTGACCCAAAATCAGACGGTCAGCTTCTTGATGAGCCAAGTCGATCCGGCAGTCACCGGCTACCTGCTTGCCATTGCCGTCAATCCGGACGGCTGCCCAGCGATCCATAACGACCTGATCGGCGAATCCGCTGTCAAATTTGAGTCGGGACACCAAGCCAATCTTCCAGCAATGGGGATCTCTGGTCTCTCGGCCGGTTCTTCAGTGTGCAGACCGGATACCACCGCAGCGACACTTCAGTTCGATGGTCTCCATTACAGTGCTCTCCCAAGAACACTGGCCGTCGACAGCCTCCCCTCCCTCGCCTCGGGAAATAGCCCGATGTTGATCGTCAATCGCATTGGTGGGGATCTTACTGCGAATGGCCTGCCGGTAGGGACAATATCTGGACTCCTCTTCAATGACATTGAAACCTCCCAGAGCTTCTCCCTGGTCGGGGATCAATGTCAGTTGCGCGGGATCCTCGGCAATAACTTCCCTCGTACCGTCCCTCGCTACACCACGGTCATCCCACCTGGCCGGGTCGGTTGGATGAAGTTCTGGGCCAATCAGGATCATGCCATTACGGGAGTCTCGATGAACGAAGCCTTGGCCGGCTTTAGCGGAGGGCACAATCTGCACGTGCTGACGACAACGAATAGCGCCAGCCTCACGATCCCTGTCTTTCCCGTTCGGTAGATGGCAAGTCCGCCAGAGGGGCTGAAGCCACCTCGCCCCTTACCCAGAGACCTCTCCGTTGTCGAATGGAATGCAGGCACAGGGGAGTCGAATGCTT
>JBMOHS010000138.1:0-10556 GCA_049317725.1 Blastocatellia bacterium | reverse complement strand
TTCGCGCAAGCCTGGACCCGGCTCCAAGGGGGGACGGGGCCACTGCGCCTCTATTCGTCGCGGGAGCGCCAGCGGCTGGCCATGGAGATGCACGAGTGGTCGGTCACTCCAATCGGGACGGAAGGCTACCGCAAAGCGGAGGTCACCGCCGGCGGGGTGGACACCCGTCAGCTCTCCTCGCGGACCTTGGAGACGAGTCACCTCTCCGGGCTCTTCTTCATTGGCGAAGTGGTCGATGTGACCGGTCACTTGGGGGGCTACAATTTTCAATGGGCTTGGGCCTCCGCACACGCCGCCGGACTTGCACTCTGATTGCACAGAGACTCGCCTGGGGATTGTTCCTCGGCCAGCGAATGGGTATGATGAAAAGTATTTTCTGTTCTGATTCCTTTTCTCGCCCCTCTGGATTGATCGGAGGGGTGGGTATTCGCAAGGTAATCCCGCACGTTAGAGGCTCTCCTCTCGGATCCTCGAAGACAAGGTGATCGGGCCAAGAGTTTGACAAAAAACTGACCTCAAGGATTGGTTCAAGGAAGAAAAGGGGTACGCGGCGAGAAGGACAATCTTCCGATTCTTCCCCTCGCATCAGAGGCAAAGCCTCCCACTTCAACCAAGCTTTCTCGACAATGCCTGCAGTGAAACAACGAGTGCAAAAAAGATACGAATTTGGTCCATTCCTGCTGGAACTGGAGCCGTGGCGCCTCATGAAGCAGGGAGTGGAGGTCCCTCTCCGCAAGAAAGGGCAGGAGATCCTGCTCCTCCTCATCGAGAATGCCGGGCACATGATCGTGAAGGAAGAGATCTTGAGTCGTGTCTGGCCTGAACGAGTGGTCGAAGAGAGCAATCTCTCCCAGCACATCCACCTGCTCCGGCGCGCCTTGGAGGATGACCTAAAGAATCAGGACTATATCCTGACGATTCCCGGAAAAGGATATCTCTTCAACCAAGAGGTACGGGTGGTTGTTGAGCCCAGCAACGAGCTGTCCTCCACATCGACCAGCCTCTCCTACGGCTTGGCAGGCGTCCCAGCGGCAAGCGAGCAAGGGAATGACCCCCAGTCCCCGGCGCACCCGTCTCTTCCGACCAGTTTGTCGAGCAGCTCGGACAGACGAGGCACCTCCCGGCCAGCCCTCAAGTGGGGATTGTCGCTGCTCGTGGCAGGAGCGCTCGCCAGTGGACTCTACCTTGTCAAGAGGTCGCAGAGCCGGTCTGGACCGCCGAGCCTGATGCCGCTCTCTTCATCGATCATCGTTCCTGTGGTCACCTTGCCAGGACAAGACAGCCATCCCAGATTCTCACCCGATGGTCAGTTTCTCGCCTTCTCCTCCGAAGGCTACGGATCGGCCAGCCGCAACATCTATCTTCAACGGGTGGCAGATGGCAATTTGACTCGGCTCACCAACGACCCACGAAGTGACAGCTTTCCGACTTGGTCACCTGACAGTTCCGAGATCGCTTTTCTGCGAGAACCGATTCGCTCCGGTGATCCCTACGACGTCATGATTGTTCCTGCGGGGGGCGGCGATGCGCGCGAGGTTGGGCAATCCTGGGGAGGGTTGGCTTGGTCCCCAGACGGCAAGTCCCTCGCGATCACCTATCTGGAAAAAGATCGTCCCGAGTCGCGGCTGGCCCTGATTCCGATCCAGGGGGGACCGATCGTGCCCGTCAGTTCCCCACTCTCGCCAAGCAGTTCCAACTCGGTTCTCTTCGAATCGTATCCCAAGTTCTCTCGCAATGGGCAATTTCTGGCCTTTGTTCGCTGGAAGAGTGATATCAATGCGGACCTTCACCTCGTGGATCTCAGAACCCGAGTGATTCGACGTCTGACTTTCGATGAAGTGGGGATTCCTGCTCTTGAGTGGACGGAGGATTCACGCGAGATCATCTTCAGTTCTGACCGGAGGAGACCCCGACAGATGTGGCGCCTCCCGCTGTCTGGAGGGGAACCGATCCCAATCGATCTCTTGCCATTTGATGTCGACTACTTGACGATTCACCCTTCGGGAAAGATGATCGCATTTACGCAATCCCGGAATGATAGCAAGATTGAGATCAGCCAGCTTACGCCGCCGGCATCGGGGAGTTCCCCAGTCTGCACTATCAACTCGTCATTGGAAGATGATTCGGCCCGATTCTCTCCGGATGGGAAGTGGATTGCCTTTCACTCGACACGGACAGGCTATCATGAATTGTGGCTCGCCAAATCTGACTGCACCGAGGTCCGGCAATTGACCCAGCTCAAGTCAGACGCGCTCGGAAGTCCACGATGGTCTCCAGATGGAAGTCGGATCGCCTTCGACCACCATATCGATGGAAACTCAGAGATCTTCACCATCGGGATTGACGGGCGTGAATTGCGCCGTTTGACCAATGACCCTGTCAGCGACTCCGTTCCCTCGTGGTCGAAGGATGGAACCTGGGTCTATTTCAGCTCAGGTCGGAGTAGATCAAATCAAGTCTGGAAGGTACCCTCGTCAGGTGGACCTGCCGTTCAGGTCACCTTCAAAGGAGGACTCGAGGCGATGGAGTCCGAAGACGGAAAAACGCTCTATTACAACTATCGGGATCGGCTGAATTCACTCGATTTCGCGACTGGAGTGGAGGCTCCTCTTCCTGAATTGAGTGGAATTTCAGTGGATCGTCATTGGCAGTTGACGCCGCGTGCACTCTTCTACGCTCCGATCAGACCCGATGGCCGATCCCAGCTTCACCGTCTTGATCTCACCACTCGCAAGGTAACTCCCCTCTTTGACTTGAAGAAGACCTTCGTGCGCTGGCTTCCCCGTTTCGCGGTCAGCCCGGATGAGAAGTTGCTCGCCACCTACTACTACGAATACCGGTTGGGTGACATCCTGCTGCTGAAAGAACAGGCCAATTAGCCGACGGCAGATTGGGTTCCCCCTACCTTGCACCGACGGCGGAGCACTCGTACAATTTAGACTGCATGCAGGGAAGGCGGTGAATGACGTCCCGTCCTCCCATCAATCCAAGACGAAAAAAAGCCAGATGGAGAGCCTAATGAAGAGAGCTAGCCACCGATTGTCCTGCTTGTCCCTTTCTCCCGTTATGTTGTTGCTGCTCTCCATCTCCGCGATGGGAGCGGAGACGGGATTTCTTAACCGACGAGTGGAGATTGGTGGCGAGGCTTATCGCTACCAAATCTTCGTACCCGCCAACTGGAGCCCAAAAGAGAGATGGCCGGTCGTGCTCTTCCTCCACGGAGCGGGGGAGCGCGGAGAAGATGGGATCCTCCAGACCGAGGTCGGGATTGGAACGGCCATCCGACGGACGGTCGACCGCTTTCCCGCCATCATCGTCATGCCACAATGCCGCAAAGGGGTCTGGTGGACCGATCCGCAGATGGAGGCGGTCGTCTTTCAATCCCTCGACCAATCGATTCGAGAATTCAACGGCGACCCCGATCGAACCTACCTGTCGGGCCTCTCGATGGGGGGCTATGGTTCCTGGGCCTTTGCCACCAAATATCCGACCCGGTTTGCCGCACTGACAGTGATCTGTGGTGGCGTGCGGCGGCCATCGCGTGCGCCCGCCCCGGAGAGCCCCACGCCGGAAGGGGACCCCTACCTGGCAGTGGCGAAGCAAGTGGGCAAGACTCCGACGTGGATCTTCCACGGGGCGGATGATCGGGTCGTTCCGCCGGACGAGTCGAGAAAGATGCACCAGGCGTTGGTCTCCCTCAGCGGGGTGGTACGCTACACGGAGTACGAGGGGGTTGGACACAACTCCTGGGAGAAGGCGTTTGCCGAACCAGAATTGATGACTTGGATGCTCAGCCAACGTCGCGCTACCGCCCAGTGAGATTGCCGGGTGAGAATCGAGTTTCCCTCAAAGCAGTCAGGAGAGAGGAGAGTCGGGGATGAGAGCAGGAAAATGGGTAACGATCGGTCTGTTCATGCTCGGGTTTGGTTGGCTTCTCTGGCCCGTCGAATTGAGGGAGGTCAAGGCCAATTCGAGTGGTCCGCAGGGGTCACGGACGGGAGCTCCCGCAGTTGGAGGCTTCATTGCCGAACCGACCTGTATGACGGGCTGCCATACCGGGAACACGCTCAACAGTTCGGTCGGCAGCATGACGATCACTGGGCTCCCGAACTTCTACTTCCCCGGCCAGGAGGTGACCGGAACGGTGACCATCAACCATCCCAACCGGTCGCGCTTTGGATTTCAATTGACTGCGCTCAACGAGACAGGGGGCCGCGCCGGGACCCTCGATGCCGTCGACCGCACCCGGACGCAGGTCATCAACGGGCTCAGCTCCTTTGGCAACCGTCGCTACATCCAGCACACCTTTTCAGGAATCGATTTCAGCCCTGGGAGCCCAGGGACGTGGAACTTCATCTGGCGTGCCCCGGAGACGGCGAGCGGCCCCATCAACTTCTACGCGAGCGGGAATGCTGCGGATCGGAATGGGAGCAGCTCGGGGGACTTCATCTACACGGTCAGCAAGCGGTTGGAACCGCTGCCCTTCGGTGCGGTCTCGGCGGCCAGCTTTGGACCGAGCAACACGCTGGCAAGCGAGATGATCGGGTCGATCTTCTCGGTGGGTCTCGCCCCGGGCGTCCTGACCGCCACTCCTGGTCAACCGCTCCCGACGCAGCTCGGCGGCACCTCGGTCGAGGTCCAAGACTCGACCGGGCAGGTAACGACAGCTCCCCTCTTCTTCGTCGCCGACTCCCAAGTCAATTTTCTTGTTCCGTCGAATACCCCGAGCGGGACGGCCACCGTGCGGGTACGTCGGGAAAATACCATCGTCGCGGCTGGAACCGTCACCGTCGAGCGGTTCTCTCCGGGACTCTTCGCGGCGAATGGGGACGGTCAAGGAATTGCTGCCGCCCAGATCGTGCGGGCCACGGGGGGTCAAATACGCTACGAGACGGTCGTCCGATTCAACAGCCAGACATCGCGCTTTGAGGCAGAGCCGATCGATCTGGGGAGTGAGCAGGATCAACTCTTCCTGGTTCTCTACGGCACGGGGATCCGCGGGTTGAGCAGTCAATCATCGGCGACGGTCACCGTCCGCGGGGTGCCCCTCTCGGTGCTCTACGCCGGTCCGAGCCCCGACTTTTTCGGGCTCGATCAGGTCAATGTGGGCCCCATTCCGCGTACGATCGGCAGCGGTCCCGCCGAGATTCGGTTCCAGGCGGACAACCGGACAGCCAACCTCCTGAGTGTCACCATCCGCTGAACAGCAGACCGGTGGCCCTCGTTTCCCCCTGACGGAGAGACTCGCTGATGTTTCCCTCGATGATGCTGTCCTTGATCCTGCTGGTTCCGGCTCTTCTGTCCTCCCCTCGCAGTGTCGAGGGTGACTGGCCCCAATTCCGCGGGCCAGAGGGAACGGGGCACGGTGAGGCCCGGAACCTGCCGACCACCTGGAGTGAGACCGAGAATGTCGTCTGGAAGACGGCGATTCACGACCGCGGCTGGTCCTCCCCCGTCCTCCACGGCAATCAGATCTGGTTGACCACGGCCTCCGTCGATGGCCGCTCCCTCTACGCCCTCTGCCTGGACCGACAGACAGGCCGCATTCTCAAAGATCTCAAGCTCTTTGAGGTCGCGACTCCGCAGTATGCCCACCCTTTCAACAGCTATGCCTCACCAACGCCGGTCATCGAGGAAGGGCGGGGCTATCTCACCTTCGGATCTGCTGGAACCGCCTGCATCGATACCAAGACCTTTCAAGTGGTCTGGCAGCGCCGCGACATCGAGTGCAACCACTTTCGGGGAGCCGGATCCTCCCCGATCCTCTTCGAGAACATGCTGCTGATGCACTTTGACGGGAGCGATCACCAATTTGCTATCGCGCTCGACAAGCGGACGGGGAAGACCGTCTGGCAGACCAAGCGTACGGTCGACTTCCGGGATCTGGATGAGAAGGGAGTCCCCGCCGCCGAAGGAGATTTCCGGAAGGCGTTCGCGACTCCCCACGTCGCACGGATTGGCGGACGATGGGAGATGATCAGCCTCGGATCGCGAGCCGCCTATGGCTATGACCCACGGACAGGACGCGAACTCTGGCGCGTCGAAGAGCACGGCCAGTTTTCCGCCAGTACGCGACCCGTGCTGGGACTCGGCATGATCTTCTTTCCGACGGGGTTCTCGACAGGGCAGCTCTTCGCGGTGCGAACCGGGGGGCAAGGTGTCATTACTGAGACCCACCTCGCCTGGAAACACCGTCGAAGTGTCTCGAACAAGCCCTCGATCCTGCTGATCGACGACCTGCTCTACATGATCAGCGACGTCGGAATTGCCAGTTGCCTCGATGCCAAAACGGGGCAGACGGTCTGGCTGCAGCGGGTCGGTGGGGAGTTCTCGGCCTCCCCCATCTATGCGGACGGGCACATCTGGCTCTTCGACGAGGAGGGGAAAGCGACCGTCCTCCAGCCTGGTCGCAAGTTTCTGTCGGTGGCAGAGAACCGGCTCGCCGACGGGTGTCTCGCCTCTCCTGCAGCGGCGGGAGACTCGCTCTACGTGCGCACCCGGACCCATCTCTACCGGCTATCGCAGAAGTCGACTGGCCGTTGATTTTGATTGGCAGGAGAGCGCTCCCGCGGAGGAGGAAGAAGCGCGGGAAGATCAAGGCACTCCATCCCCAGCCGGCTGGATGAATGGACGGTTGGGGGCTACTTGGCCGTTGGACTTGGGCGTCTTTCATTCCCTTCGTCGAGAAATTGCTTCGCCACTTGAGCGGGTGTCTTCTTCTCTTCGTCCACCCCCCGATTGAGCTGTTGCATGGTCGCGACATCGATGCGACCTGACAATTGGCGCAAAGCATCGATCACCTGCGGCCGCTCGCGCAGCAGCCTCTCCCCCACCAAGAGGACAGCATCGTACGGCGGCAGGGCTGCGCGGTCATCCTCGAGCGCCACCAAATCATAGGCGGCAATGCGACCGTCGGTTGAGTAGGCAGCAATGACATCGACCTGTTGCGTTCGGATGGCCTCATACATCAGCGAGGGGTCCATGACCCGTTGCTCGGCAAAGGAGAGGCGGTAGGTCGAGAGGATCGCTCTCCACTCGGAGCGCTGAAACAGCTCATAATCGCCGCCCATCCGCAGATTCCCAACGTGAGGGCCAAGATCACCAATTCGCCTGACAGCGAGCCGCCGCGCGTCCTCGCGACGGAGCGCGAGCGCATAGGTGTTCTCGAAGCCAAACCGCCCGATGACTGAGATCCCGTACCTCTCTTTGAGTTCGCGTGTCAGCTCACCCAGCAGTGCCTCGCGATCAGGTCGAGGATCGCCGTGCTTGAGGACGGTCGTCCAGAGGGTGCCAGAGTAGTCGACATAAGCGTCGATCTGGCCATTGGCGAGGGCATCGAAGACAATTGTCGACCCCATCGATTCGAGGACTCGCACCGGGAGGGCGGTCTGGCGACGAACCTGTTCGGCCAGGATTTGAGCGAGGATATAGCTCTCCGTGAAGGTCTTCGCCCCGATGACGATCGGGCGATTGGTGCGCCCAACCACCGATTTGACAAGGGGGAATGCGGCATAGACTGCAAGGATGACAAACCCCAAGAGGCTCAACCAAGTGAGGCGCCGTTGGCGCTCTGTAATTCCCCGCATGAGCAGGTGGACGAGACCATCCATGGTCAGGGCGAGCGCCGCCGAGGCAACGCAACCCAGGAGCACCACCCCGTAGTGGCGAGTCTGGAGTCCGCCAAAGATGTAATTGCCGAGGCTGGGTGCGCCAACCGGGGTCGAAAGGGTCGCGGTACCGACCGTCCAGACAGCCGAAGTACGAATCCCGGCGACGATCACCGGCAGGGCCAGCGGCAGCTCGACGCGCAGCAGCGACTCCCGGGGCGTCATGCCGACTCCCCGGGCCGCTTCGATCACGGCCGGATCGATGCCGGAGAGCCCCACGACGGTGTTGCGCAAGATCGGCAACAGGCTGTAGAGGGAAAGCCCGACCAGTGCCGGCAGATACCCAATGCTCGGCACGCCCAGCGCCGCCAACACCGGCACCATGAAGGCCAGCAGCGCGAGGCTTGGAATCGTCTGGAGGACTCCTGCCCCCCCCACGACCGGAACTTCCAACCGCCGATACCGCGTCACGACGATCCCGATCGGGACACTGATGGCCATGCCGAGCGCGAGTGCCGCCAGCGAAAGTCCCAGGTGCGCGGCAAGAAACCCTGGCAGCAGATCGAGCTGATCCTTCATGCCGTGTGCCCTCGCAGCTTCGTTGTGACCAAGGCCGCCTGTCGCAGCGGTGCCGCCAACAGCTCCTCGACGTACGGATCCGCGGGGTTCGAGGCGAGATCCGAGACCTCTCCCAACTGCAACAGTCGCCCCTCCTTCATCACCGCGACGCGGTCCCCCACGATCATCGCCTCGACCAGATCGTGCGTGACGAAGACGGCCGTCAATCCCAGCTTCTGACGGATTCGACAGAAGGACTCCTGGAGCCGCTCGCGCGTCAGTGGATCCAACGCTGCGAACGGCTCATCGAGGAGCAGCACCGGCGGTTCTGCTGCCAGGGCTCGCGCGACCGCGACTCGCTGCGCCTGCCCGCCCGAGAGCTCGTGCGGCAGTCGCGCCGCCATCCCCACGGGGTCGAGTTCAACCAGCTCAAGCAGTGACTCGACCCGCTTCCGTATTCGCCCTGACTCCCAGCCGAGCAACGTCGGCGTCACCCCGATGTTCTCTGCGACCGTCAGGTGTGGAAAGAGGCCGAGTTGCTGAAAGACATATCCAATCCGACGACGAAGCTGAGGGGGGGGAGTCTCCGCAACCGACCTTCCCTCGACGAGAATCTTGCCTGAATCTGGTTCGATCAGGCGGTTGATCATCTTCAGAGTCGTCGTCTTCCCTGAACCCGACCCGCCCAAGAGGACCAGCGTCTCACCAGCTTCGACCAGAAATGAGACACGATCGACCACCGTCTCGCCGCCGTACCGCTTGCTGACTTGGAGAAGCTCGATCATCCTCTCACCACCCGAAAACTCGTAAATGGATAGGGATAGTTCCGGCGGTACCAGTTGCGGAAGCTCGGGCGCAGCAGTTTGACATCGGTCGCCCAGGATGCTCCAAAGACGACGTCGTGCGCGTCATCGAAAAAGTCTGCCGAGTAGCCCGGGTAGGTCCTCGCCCAGGGCACAAACTCTGGGAGGGGCCGAAAGGGGCTGCAAGTCCACTCCCAACCATTGCCGACCAGCTCCTCGACGCCCCACGCACTCGCCCCGGCCGGCGTGCTGCCCACGGGGGCTGGAGACCATCCCACAAAGCCGAAGCAGCCGTGTTGAGCCGTCGGTGGCTCGTCTCCCCAAGGGTAGCGGCGGACCTCACCAGCCGGTGTCGTATAGGCGGCACGGTGCAATTCGGCCTCTGTTGGCAGTCGACCGCCCTGCGTGGCACAGTACCTCCTCGCCTGATCACCCGAGACCTGAACCGGCCAGCCTTCCGCTAGTTCAAATGGCACGGGGCCAAAGACCGTCCTCACCAGCAACTCCCCCCCGTCGCGTATCCAAGATTGGGGAAAAAGGGAGGCATCCCCGGCGCGCCGCCAGAATGAATACCAGTCGGAATTGCGTACCGGGAGCGAGTCGATCCGAAAGGACGGGAGATCGACCACCAGTTGGCCAAACTCGTTATCCCAACCGAAGTCCAGATCCTCCCATTCGGCACCGATCGTGACCTGCCCGGCATCGATCGACACCATTTCCGCCGCCTCTCCAGCGCCGCTCACCGGGGCTGGCAGACGTGATGGGCGCGTCGCCATCGCGGAAGGAGCTGCCGCCAGCAGGTAGAGCAGCGTCTCGTGATGCATCAGTTCGTGCTCGATGACGAGGTGCAGGACCCGCCCATACTCGCAGAGCAGATCCCCTTCCCGTGAGAGCACCTCGTCGATCGACTCGGTGATGGCGCGACGGACCTTGTCGCGGTAGTCGAGCGTCTCCGCGACTGTTGGCCAGTAATCGGACGATCGCGGGACGACCGCCACCTCATCTTCCGGATCGATTCCGCGCTCGTAGAGCTGGTCGAGGCATTGATCGAGATGCCCGCCTCCAAGCGCACCACGACAGATCTGATTCCAGGCGAATGCCGGCAAATGACCAAGGTAGAAGAGGAACGGATGGCGGAGGGCGATCGGTCGCTCAAGCCAATAGCTCTCGGGAATGAGGGCGAACAGTTCATCGGAGCGCTGCCACACCGCCTCGAACCACTCGCCAAACTCCCGGCTGGTCGTGCCTCTCATCAGATCCCCCGTCTTCTCAGCAGAGCAAGCGCGAAGAGTTCCTCCGGGTCACTGTACCACCCCTCGATATGCAGTCCTGCCTCCGCTGCCGCCCTCGTCAGCGATTCCCGGGTAAATTTGCAGCTGACCTCCGTCCGGATTTCACTCCCTGCGGCCAAGCACAGCGCCATCCCCAACGCTCCAATGTTGACAATCATCTCCCTTGTGGCAACCAGCCGCATCTCGATCCAGGCATTCACGGGGTCGTAGAAGGCCCGGTGCCCAAACGCCTCCGGCGAAAAATTGGCACCAAATCGCCGATTGAGCACCGACAAGATATTGCGGTTGAAGGCCGC